>NZ_JBEOVW010000002.1:0-505244 GCF_040295705.1 Micromonospora sp. NPDC002717
TTTTCTATTTTGGGGCCCCCCCCCCCCCCCCGCCCCGCCCCCCCCCCCCCCGGGGGGGGCGCCCCCCCCCCCCCCCCCCGCGCGTCGAGCCTCCCGTCAGCCCTGGGCGCCCTTCGCGGCGGCCTCGACCGCCGCGACGAGCGTCGAGCCTCCCGTCAGCCCTGGGCGCCCTTCGCGGCGGCCTCGACCGCCGCGACGAGCGTCGACTCGGCGGTGGCCTTGTCGACGCCGAGGTCGGCGAGCACCCCGCTGCCGTTCTCCAGCTCCAGCAGGGCGAGCAGGATGTGCTCGGTGCCGATGTAGTTGTGCCCCAGCCGCAGCGCCTCGCGGAAGGTCAGCTCCAGCGCCTTCTTGGCCTGCGCGTCGTACGGGATCAGGTCGGGGACCTCGGCCGACGACGGCGGCAGCGCGGCCGTCGCGACCTCGCGCACCCGCTCCAGCGGCACGCCCTGCGCGACGATCGCCCTCGCGGCGAGCGCCTCCGGCTCGCTGAGCAGCCCCAGCAGCACGTGCTCGGGGCGGATCTCGGCGTGCCCGCTCGCCCGCGCCTCGTTCTGCGAGGCCATCACGGTGTTGCGGGCGCGCGGGGTGAACCGGCTGAAGCCCTGTTGCGGGTCCAGCGCCGCCTCGGTGGCCTTGGGCACGAAGCGCTTCTGCGCCGCCTGCTTGCTGACGCCCATGCTCCGGCCGATGTCGGTCCACGAGGCGCCGGAACGCCGCGCCTGGTCCACGAAGTGGCCGATCAGGTGGTCGGCGATCTCGCCGAGGTGGTCGGCGACGACGACCGCGCCGGCGAGCTGGTCGAGGGCGTCGGTGTGCGCCTTCTTGATCGCCTGGATGAGGTCGTCGAGCCGGACCGGGTTGCTCATCTGCGTGTGTTCGGTCATGCGTCAACGATAGGTTGACGCCCCCTTGTCGTCAACCCTGAGTTGACGATGTCCCGCAGGCGACGGTTCGCTGACCGACGGCCTGCGGCGATCCGCCGCCGCCCGGCACCGCCCGGCGGCGGCGGGCCGGTGCGGCAACGGTCGGTCAGGCCGCGCTTCCGGCCGTGCGCAGGCTGGCCGGGCGCATGTCCGTCCAGACGCTCTCGACGTGGCTCAGGCACTCCTCGCGAGAGCCGCGGACGCCCACCGCCTGCCACCCGTCCGGCACGGGCCGATCGGCCGCCCAGATCGAGTACTGCTCCTCGGCGTTGCGGACGACGACATACTGCTCCGCTTCGAAACTCATCCCGCGTCTCCCCGTCACGAACCGGTCACTGAAGATCACTGGTACCGCACGACCCTATCCAGCCGACGCGGCCGGGGCAACGACGACCTTCACTCGATCCGGCGGCGCCGGGCGACGTGGTTTCCCGGCACCGGCGGCGGCCCCGGCCCCTGGCGGCGGCGGTTCAGCTCCCGCCGTCGGGGTGCGGCGCGTCGCCCGACAGCGGCCGAACGAGGAGCTCGAACGCCTCGGCGTACCACGTCTCCGGCACCGACTCGGGGTCTACGAGGCGCTGGATGCTCAGCCCGATGTCCAGACCGAGGAGCAGGGTCGCGGTACGGGCCACCAGCGCGGGATCCGGCCCGTCGGCCCGGACGGCCAGGTGGGCGGCGATCCCGGCGCGGGTGCGGCGCAGCGCCTCGATGTAGCGGGGACGCACCCGCGGATTGCGCATGGCGGCGATCCAGAACTCCATCATCAGCAGCGCGAAGTCGGCGTTCTCCCCGGCCCGGTCGCCGGTCGAGTTGGCCGAGCTGAGGGCGGCGAACGCCTGCACCATGTCGGACTCACCGGCGTCGACCTGGGACAGGTCGGTGCCAATGAGGTCCAGCTGCCGGTCCAGCAGGGCGAGGATGATGTCCTCCTTGTTGCGGAAGCTGGAGTACACCGCGCCCTTGGTCAGCCCGGCGGCGGCGGCGATGTCGTCCAGGGAGGCGGCCGGCCCGCGCTCGGCGAGCAGCCGCTGCGCCGCGTCGAGCAGGCGGTTCCGGTTGTGCCGCTGCCGCTCCTGGCGCCCCATTCGTTCCATCAGGCGACTCTCCCGTCGTTCCGCTTGACCCGAATCTCCGCATTCCGCATACTCGGCGGTATCTGAATACCGACCAGTATCGGAGATGTCATGGTGCTGCGCGTGGACCATGTCTGCAAGGAGTATCGCGGAGGGGTGCGGGCCAACGACGACATCAGCATCCGGGTGAACGCCGGCCAGGTGTACGGCCTGCTCGGCCACAACGGCGCCGGCAAGACCACACTGGTCAACCAGGTCGCCGGGCTGATCAAGCCGACCAGCGGCACGATCCGCATCGGCGACGGCGACCCGGTCGCCGACCCCGGGTTCGCCCACCGGGTCTGCTCGGTGCAGCCGCAGGCCCAGGTGCCGCTGATGGGCGTCACGCCGCGCCAGGCCATCACCCTGGTGGCCCGCATCCGGGGGGCCGGCCGGGCCGAGGCGGCCGCCGCCACCCAGCGGCTGCTCGAGGCCCTCGACATCACCGAGTGGGCCGACACCCCGGCCGAGCGCCTCTCCGGCGGCGTCCGCCGCCTCGCCGCGTACTGCCTGGCCGCCGTGCGGCCGGGCCAGGTGATCGTGCTCGACGAGCCCAGCAACGACGTGGACCCGGTGCGCCGGCGGCTGCTGTGGCAGCAGGTCCGGTCGCTGGCCGACGACGGGGCCGCCGTCCTCCTGGTCACCCACAACCTCACCGAGGTCGAACGGATCCTCGACCGGCTCTCGGTCCTGGCGCACGGCCGGGTGGTCGCCGAGGGCACCGTCGCCGACCTGCGGGCCGGCGCCGGCCCGGCGCTGCGGCTCGACGTCAGCCTGTCGGCCGGCAGCGACGAACCCGCGCCACCGCCGTTCGCCGGGCAGCCCCCGCGCCGGGACCGGCAGCGGCTCGTGTACGCCCTGGACACCGCCGACGCGGTGGCCGCCACCGAGTGGGCGGCCCGTATGCAGGCCGCCGGCACCATCGAGGACTTCTCGCTGTACCCGATGCGGGTCGAGGACATCTACCTCGCCCTCGAAGAGCACCAGACGACCCACGAGGAGGTCGACGATGTCGTGGCTCCGTAGCTACGCCCTGCTGCTGCGCTGGAACACGCTGCGGCTGCGCTTCCTGCTTCCCCTCTTCGCGATCGTCTCCGCCGGGCTCTCCGTCGGCATCATCGTCGGCTTCGCGTACCTGCTGCCCGACGTCGACGCGACCAGCGCCGCGTTCCTCGCCACCGGCGGCCCCACCATCGGGCTGATCACCGTCGGGCTGGTGATGGCCCCGAACATGGTGGCGCAGAGCAAGTTGCAGGGCAGCTTCGAGTTCGACCAGACGCTGCCCGTCCCACCGCTGGCCTCGGTCGCCGCCGGGGTCACCGTGTGGATCCTGGGCGCGCTGCCCGGGCTCGTGCTGTCGCTGCTGGTCGCCGCGTTCCGCTTCGACCTGCGACTGGACCCGAGCCCGCTGGTGATCCTCGCCGCCCTGCTCGTCGCCCTGACCGCCACCACGCTCGGCTACGGACTGGCCCACGCCCTCCCGCCGGCCGCGGTCGGCCTGGTGACCCAGCTCGTCGTCTTCGTCACGCTGATGTTCTCCCCCGTCAACTTCCCCGTCGACCGGCTACCTGGCTGGTTGCAGGCCGTGCACGTCGTGCTCCCGTTCCAGTACATGGCGCAGAGCGTGCGCGAGGCGCTGGTCGGCGGCATCAGCGGCACCCCGTACCTCGTGATGGGCGCGTGGTGCCTGGTCGGGCTGGTGGTGACCTACCGGCTGATCGTCCGGCGGCCCTGACTCACCGGGGAACGACCTCGTACAGCGGGAAGTAGCTGTCGAAGGCGTCCCGGGAGTAGGCGTCGGCCAACTGCGGGATGGCGTCGAAGGAGGCCACCGGCTCGTTGATCTCGGGCAACCAGCCGGTGCTCTCCTGCACGTCCCGGATCCGTCGGCAGTCCTGGAACCGCCAGGCGTGGGTGTGCACGTGGATGTGCCGGCCGATGCACTCCACCGCCCGCAGGTTCGACAGCCGCATGCCGTGCTTCCAACCGACGGTGGCGAGCACGCTCTCGCGGGCCAGCGACTGCAACGTCACCCGGTGCAGCCCACCGCCCATGTTGTCCAGGAAGATGGAGACGCCCTGGCCGCCGCTGAGCTCCATCACCCGCTCGACGAAGCGCCGCTTGGAATCCTTGTGCCGGTCCAGCGCGTCCGGGTCGCCGGAGGCCTTCGCCACGTCGTAGTCCAGGTCCGGGAACTCGCGGCGGTCGATCGGGGCGGCGCCGGAGGCGGCGATCGCGGCCAGCCGGGTGTCGCGGCCGGACACCATGGCCGTGCGGAAGCCGTCCCGGCGGGCCAGCTCCAACTGCGCCCAGACCACGCCGCCGCCCCAGCCGAGGACCAGGGGCGGCTCGTCCCAGTGGTCGTCGACCTGCGCCTCCCAGCAGCGCCGGGCCACCCGCCAGTTGTCCCAGGCGGTGAAGTAGCGGGCGAACGGCGCCCAGCGCTCGATCGGGTGGCGGCCCTGCTCGGGCAGGGGCACCAGCAGCCGCGCCTCGGTGACGAACCGCCCGCACAGCAGCCCCGGCGAACCGGGGGCGTCGTACGCGCAGATCCGCTCGGCGTAGCCGTTGCGGTCGATCACCCCGAACGGGATCCACAGGCACTCCTGGCCCTCGCGCAGGCCCCGCACGCCGGGCCCGGCCGCGAGCACCCGGACCACGCCGCAGGTGCCGAGGACGATCTTGTCGTCGCCCCGCTGCCGCGCCACGTCCACCGGGTGCCGGGAAATCGCGTGCTCCATGTTGGCTTCCCAGCAGCCCACCAGCGGCTCGACGAGGACCTCGCCCTCCTCGGGCCGGCGCACCGGGATCTGCTCCAGCGTCAGCTGTCCCCGGGTCGGCTCGCTCCCCGGTTCAGTGGCATGCAGCACCCACGCCTTGGTCGTCGCCATCCTGCACCTCCTGATCGTCGTCATCCATCTGGGCGGCCAGTGCCTCTTCCACGGCGGCGGCGAACGCCGTCACCGTGCGGTTCTCGAACACGCTGCGGATCGGCAGGTCGACCTGCCACGCCCGGCGGGCCCGCGACACCACCTGGGTGGCCTTGATCGAGGTCCCGCCGAGCGCGAAGAAGTCACCGTCCGGTCCGAGGCCCTCCACCTGGAGCACCTGGCCCCAGAGCGTCGCCACGGCCTGCTCGGTGACCGTCATCTCGGCCTGTGCCTCCTGCTCCCCGGCCAGGTCGCGCGGCGACGGCAGGGCGCGCACGTCGAGCTTCCCGCTGCTGGTCAGCGGCAGCCGGTCCAGCGGCACGACGGCACCGGGCAGCATGTACTCCGGGAGCACCTGCGCGCAGTGCGCGAGCAGCTTCTCCGCGTCCACCCGCGCCGCGCCGGCCGGCACCACGTACGCCACCAGGGTGTCCGGTGTGCCGTCCGAGCCGTCCGAGGCGCGGGCCACCACCGCGCACTCGGCCACGTCGTCGTGCCGGCGCAGCACCGCCTCCACCTCGCCGGTCTCGATCCGCAGGCCGCGTACCTTGACCTGCTGGTCGGTGCGGCCGAGGAAGCGCAGCGCACCGTCCTCGGTCCAGCGCACCAGGTCGCCGGTGCGGTAGAGGCGGGCACCGGGCGGGCCGAACGGGTCCGGCACGAACCGCTGCGTGGTCAGCTCGGGGCGCCCGGCGTACCCCCGGGCCAGTCCGGCGCCACCCACGTGCAGCTCGCCGGGGATGCCGACGCCGACCGGGCGGCCCGAGGCGTCCAGCACCCGGACCGTGACGTTCGGGATCGGCCGGCCGATGGGCGGGGCCTCGTCCTCGGGGCCGCACTCGTGCACCGAGACCCAGATCGTCGCCTCCGTCGGGCCGTACGCGTTGAAGACCCGGCGCCCCGGGGTGCGCCACTGCCGCACCAGCGAAGCGGGCAGCGCCTCGCCGGCGAGGACGAGGGTGCGCAGCTCCGGCAGGGCCGCGACCGGCACGGCCGCCAGGGCCGACGGGGTGATGGTCAGCGCGGTGATCCGCTCGGTGGCGAGCAGGTCCCGCAGGTCCGGCCCCGGCGCCACCCGCTCGGCCGGGGCGAGGTGCAGGGTGGCGCCCGCGCCGAGGGCCATGGCCACGTCGAAGACCGACGCGTCGAACGTCGGCGACGCCCACTGCAACACCCGGTCGTCCGGGCCCAGCCCGAAGAGCGCGCGCTGGGCCGCGATCACGTTGCACAGCCCCCGGTGCGGCACGAGCACGCCCTTGGGCCGGCCGGTCGACCCCGAGGTGTAGATGGAGTAGGCCAGGTCGTCGGGACCGGCCGAGGCCGGCAGCCGGTCGTCGGGCAGGTCGGCGTACCGGTTGCGGTGCGCGTCCAGCAGGACGGTCTCCACCCCGGCGCGCGGCAGGCCGGCGCGGTGGTGCCGGTCGCTGACCACCACCGCGACGCCGGCGTCGGCGAGGATGTCGGCCAGCCGGGCCGGCGGGTGGTCGGGGTCCAGCGCGACGAAGCAGCCGCCCGCCTTGAGCACGGCGAGCATCGCCACGACCAGTTCCGGGGTACGCCCCAGGCACAGCCCGACCGGCGTGTCCGGGCCCACGCCCAGGCCGCGCAGGTGCCGGCCGAGCTGGTTGGCCCGGCGGTCCAGTTCGCCGTAGGTGACCGACTCGCCGCCGGCGCGCAGCGCGACCCGCTCGCCACCCAGGTCGGCCTGCTCCTCGACGAGTCCGTGCACGGTCGTCCCGTCCGGGTACGGCGCGGACGTCCCGCTCCAGCCGGCCACCAGGGCGCGCTCGGCGTCGGTCAGCACGTCCACGCCGCGCACCGGCGTGTCCGGCCGCGTCGCCACGGTGTCGAGCACCGTCGCGAGGTGTCCGAGCAGCCGGGCGACGGCGTCGTGGCCGACCCGACGGGGGTCGTAGCCGACCCGGACGGCCAGCCGCTCGCCCTCGGGGATCACCAGCACCGACAGCGGGTAGTTGGTCCGGTAGCGGTACTGCCCGTCGCGGATCTCGACCGCGCCGCTGCGCCGGTGCAGCACGCCCACCCCGGGCAGGTTGAGCACCGTCATGATGGTGTCGAACAGGGGCAGGCCCGGGGGCACCTCGCTCCACCGCTGCACCTGCTCCAGCGGGCTGAAGTCGTACCGGCGCAACGTTGCCTGTTCGTGTTGCAGGGCGACGGCCGTGGCGAGGACCGAGCGGGCCGGGTCGAAGCGGACCCGCACCGGCAGCGTGTTGATGAACAGGCCGGCGGTCTGTTCCACCCCCGGCACGTCCGACGGGCGGCTGGACAGCGTGCCCCCGAACACGACGTCGTCGCGCCCGCTGTGCGCCCGCAGGACGAGCGCCCAGCAGGTCTGCAGCAACGAACCGAGGGTGACCTCCCGGCGCCGGCCCAGCTCGCGCAGGGCGGCCACGGTCTCCGCCGGCACGTGCAGCACCTGCTCCGGGTTGTCCCGACCGGACGGCTCCGGGGCGCTGCCGTCCGGCGGGCGGATCCACGCCGGGGTGGTCGAGTCGGTGACGCCGCGCAGCGCCTCCCGCCACGCCTGCCCGGCCGCGTCGAGGTCCTGGGCCCGCACCCAGCCGACGTACTCGTGGAAGGAGGTCGCCGGCCGGGTTTCCAGGGGCCGCCCGCCGGCCAGGGTGTCGTAGTTGGCGAACGCCTCGTCGAGCACCATCAGCGCCGACCACGCGTCCAGCAGCAGGTGGTGGTAGCGCAGGACGAACGTGTAGTCCTCCTCGCCGGTGCGGATCAGGGTCAGCCGGACCAGCGGCGGCTGCTGGACGTCGAAACCCTGGAGCCGGTCGGCGCGCAGCCGCTCCTCCAGCCGCGCCGGCAGGTCCGCGGCGGGCACGTCCCGCCAGTCGAGGGTCTCCATGGGCACCTCGACGTGGTCCCGGACCACCTGGACGGGCTGCTTGATGTCCTCCCAGTGGAACGACGTGCGCAGCACCGCGTGCCGCTGGGTGAGCGCCTGCCACGCCGCGAGCAGCAGGTCCGGGTCGACCGGCCCGTGCAGCCGGTACTCGACCTGGTCGACGTAGAAGGCCGCCCGGGGGTCGGCGAGGCTGTGCGACAGCAGCCCTTCCTGCATGTACGACAACCGGTAGATGTTGTCGACTCCGGGAACGGTCAAGGCTTGTCCTTCCTCAGCGTCTCGGGTGCGGTGGGACGTCCGTTCGGCCGGCCGGAGCTTGCCCCGGCCAGTTGCGCGGCCAGCGCGGTCAGGTCGCTCGCGTCCAGCTCGGCGTCGGCGAAGGCGGCCAGGTCGGCCGGTGCGCGGCGGCCCTCGCCGGCCGGCGTCCGCTCCCCGCCCGGCCGGCCGGGCCCCGGCGCGGCGTCGCCGGCCGGGGGCCGGCCGGCTCCGCGATCGTCGGCTTCCCGGTCGTCGGCTTCCCGGTCGTCGGTGGCGACGGCGGCGAGGTCCCGGACGGTCGGGTGGGCGAAGACGTCGGCCTCGGCGATGCGCAGGCCCGCCCGGCGGGCGGCCCCGACCAGCCGGAGGCTGAGGATCGAGTCGCCCCCGAGGTCGAAGAAGTTGTCGGTGACGCCGACCCGGTCGACCCGGAAGATCTCCGCCCAGATCTCGGCGAGGATCTGCTCGCGCGGGCTCTCCGGCGCCCGGCGGGGACGGCCCGATCCCGGCCCGGCGGCCCGGGTCGCCGCCGGGGTGGCGTCGACCAGTTCGGCGTAGAGGCCCGGCCGCCACCGCTCCGGCAGGTGCCCGGCGAGCCGGGACCAGTCGGCGTCCGCGACCACCAGGCACGGCGGCCCGGACGCGGACCGGGCCAGCACGTCCAGCCCGGCGGCCGGGTCGAGGGGGTGCAGGCCGAACGCGGCCAGCCGGTCCCGCTCGCGGGCTCCCAGCCGGGCCGCCATCCCGGTCTCCGCCCACGGGCCCCAGGCGATGCTGACCGCCGGCAGGCCGAGGGCGCGCCGGTGGCCGGCGAGGGCGTCGAGGAAGGCGTTGCCGGCGGCGTACCCGGCCTGACCCGCGGTGCCCACCACCCCGGCCAGCGAGGAGAACAGCACGAAGAAGTCGAGTTGGTCGTGGAGGGTGGCGAGGTGCAGGTGCGCGGCGGCCAGCTTCGGCCGGAGCGGGACGTCGAGGCGGTCGGGCGTCTGCGCGCCGAGCGGGGCGTCGTCGAGGCCGCCGGCGGCGTGCACCACGCCCCGCAGCGGCGGGCCGGCGCGCCGCGCCTCGGCCACCGCCAGGTCCAGCGCGACCGGGTCGGTGACGTCGCAGACCAGGGTCCTCACCCGGTCGTCCCCGGTCGGGAGGGGCTCCGCGCCCTCGACGGTCGTGGCGCCCCGGGACAGCAGCCACACCCGGCCCGCACCCCGGTCGAGCAGCCAGGCCGCGACCCGGCGGCCGAGGCCGCCGGTGCCGCCGGTGACCAGGTAGCTGCCGTCCGGGTGCACGGGCAGGGTCTCCGGCCCGTCCGCCGGTGCCGGCAGGAGCCGGGGCACCAGCGTCCCCGTCGGACGGACGGCCTGCTGCGGTGGCGGGGCGGGGGCGGTCAGCGCGGCGAGCACGGCGGCGGCGTCCGCGGCCGGGTCGCCGTCGGGCGCCAGGTCGACCAGGACCACGTCGGCGTCCGGCCGCTCGGTCATCGCCACCCGACCCAGCCCCCACACGGCGGCGTGGGTGGGGTCGACCAGACCGGTGTCGTCGGTCTGCTGGCAGCCGCGGGTGACGAGCACCAGCCGGGCCGCCGGGTGCCGGTCGGCCAGGGCGTGCAGCAGGTGCAGCGCGGCGTGCGCGCCGTGGGCCTGCCGCTCGTGCAGCGCCTCGGCGCCGCCCGGCACCCCGGGGCCGTCGTCGAGGGGCCACAGCAGGGCGACACCGCGGAGCGGCTCCGGTTCCGGCTCCGCCAGCAGGGCGGGCAACCCGCCGGGGTGGTCGGCGACCGTCGCCGGCCCGACCGACCGGCAGGTCCCGGCGCCGTCGCGTACGGCGGCCGCGACCCGGTCGGCGACGCCCCCGTCGTCGGCGAGGATCAGCCAGCGGCCGGCGGTGTCGGTCGGGCGTTCCGGGGCCGGGTCGGCGGGACGCCAGTCGATCCGGTGGCGCAGCCGGTCGCCGTTCTCGGCCCCGCGCAGCAGCGCGTCCCGGCGGACCCGGCGCAGCCGCAGGCCGTCGACGACCAGGCGGACCCGGCCGGCGGCACGCAGGGTGACGTCGAGGACGAGGTCGTCGCCGTCGGGGGTGGCCGACCGCAGCCGGGCCCGGCAGGTGAGGTCGTCGTCCCCGGCAGCCGTCGGCCCGGGTGCGTACCAGGCGAGCCGGTCGACGCCGACCGGGACGGCCAGCCCGCGTCCGTCGGTCGCCAGGGCCTGCGGGGCGAGCGCCAGGACCAGGCGCAGGCACGAGTCGAGCAGGCCGGGTTCCGGTCGCGTGGACGGCGGCACGACGCGCGGGCGGCGCAGCGTCGCGTCGACCTCGTCGCCGTGCCGCACGACCGACTCCAACCACCGGTAGCGGGGGCCCAGCCGGTAGCCGGCAGCCCGCATCCGGTCCTCCAGGTCCACCACCACGGTGCCGGCGGTGTCGCGGGGACGGGCGGGTTCGGCCGGCACCGGGCCGGCCGGCCGCACGGTGCCGGTGGCGTGCACCCGCCAGCGCCCCGGGTCGGTCCCGGTCGCGCTGACCACCTCGGCGGTTCGCCCGGGGCCGTCCGGGGCGCCGAGCAGCACCTGCACCCGGGCCTGTTCGCCGGCGGTCAGGGTGAGCGGCTCGGGAAAGGCCACGTCGGTGACCTCGGCGGCCGGTTCCCCGTCGGCGGCGGTCGCGGCGAGGATCGCGGCGAGGTGGTTGGCGGCCGAGACGACGGTGGCGCCGAAGAGGCCGTGGTCGGTCAGCCGCTCCGGCAGCTCGGGGCCGACGACCTGCTCGAAGGCGCTGCCGGTGAGGGCGGGTGAGCGCAGCCGCTCCCCGAGCGGGCCGGTGTCGGCGGACCTGGCGACTCCGAGACGCGTGTCGCGCCAGTAGCGGCGCCGCTGGAACGGGTACGTCGGTAGCGGCACCCGCCCGGCGTCCGGGTGCACCCGCTCCCAGGCCACCGGCGCGCCCGCGCAGAAGGTGGCGCCGAGGGCGTCCCGGGCCACGGCGCGGTCGCCCCGGCCCCGGCGCATCGTCGGCACCCACCGGACGCCCCGCGGCACGAGCGCCCCGCGGCGGGCGAGCGTGCCCAGCACCGGGTCGGGGCCCAGCTCCAGCACCAGCCCGCAGTCCAGCTCGCCGAGGCGGCCCACCGCCTCGGCGAAGCGCACCGGCTCGCGGGCGTTGCGGCACCAGTAGTCGGCGTCCATCGGCCCGTCGAGCAGCCGCCCGGTCACCGTGGAGACCACGTCCACGCGCGGCTCGGCGGGCCGGACCCGGGCCGCCTCGGCGGCGAGTTCGGCCAGGACCGGGTCCATCAGCGCCGAGTGGAACGCGTGCGACACCCGCAGGTCGCGGTGCCGGACACCGGCGTCGTCCAGGGCCCGCGCCACGCTCTCGACGGCACCGGCCGGGCCCGACACGACGGTCTCGGCCGGGCCGTTGTACGCCGCGACGGACACCTCGGGGTGCCGGGCCAGCACGGCCTCCGTGGCCGCCCCGTCCGCCGCGACGGCGAGCATCCGGCCGCCGGCGGGCAGCGCGTCCATCAGGCGGGCCCGTACGGCCACCAGCCGGAGCGCCTCGTCCAGCGGCAGCACGCCGGCCACGCACGCCGCGGCGTACTCGCCGACGCTGTGGCCGAGGACGACCGCCGGCTCCAGGCCCCAGGAACCCCAGAGCCGGGCCAGGGCGTACTCGACGGCGACGACGGCCGGCTGGGTCCATCCGGTGCGGTGCAGCAGCTCACCGCCGTCGTGGAGCACCCGGACCAGGTCGTCGCCCAGGTGCTCGCCGAGGATGTCGGCGCACTCGCCCAGGGCGCTGCGGAACACCGGCTCGGTGTCGTACAGCGTCCGGCCCATGCCCGGGTACTGGCAGCCCTGGCCGGGGAAGACGAACGCGATCCGGGGGGCGGCGCGCACCTCGCCCTCGACCATGTCGTCCGCCCGGCTCCGGGCGTACCGGTCGAGGTGGTGGCGCAGTTCATCCCGGTCGGCGGCGGTGACGGCCAGGCGGTGCCGCAGCGGGGCGCGGAACCGGGCGGCGGCGGCGCAGACGGCCGGCGCGGGGAGTTCCGGGTGCCGGTCGAGGTGGGCGGCGTAGCGGCCGGCGAGGGCCCGCAGCGCGGCGGGCGACCCGGCGGACAGCGGCAGCAACAGGGCGTCGCCGCTGCCGTCGCCGCGTTCCTCGCCGTTCGCCGGCTCCGTCGCGGGGCGGTGCTCGGCCAGCAGCACGTGGGCGTTGGTGCCGCCGATGCCGAACGAGCTGACCCCGGCGACCCGGGGCCGGCCGTCCGGGCCCTCCGGCCAGGGCCGGCCGGTGGTGGCCACCGACAGGGGCAGGTCGTCCCAGGGCAGGCGGGGGTTGGGGGTGCGGAAGTTCAGGTGCGCGGGGATCCACCGGTGCCGCAGCGCCAGCACCGTCTTGATCAGGCCGACCACCCCGGCCGCCGCCTCCAGGTGACCGATGTTCGTCTTCACCGAGCCGACCACCAGCGGTTCGCGCCGGTCCCGGCCCAGCACGTCCGCGGCGGCACGCAGCTCGATCGGGTCGCCGAGCGGGGTGCCGGTGCCGTGCGCCTCCAGGTAGCCGACGTCGGACGGGGCGAGGCCGGCGGCGCGGAGCGCGTCGGTCAGCAGTTCCTGCTGGGCGGTGCCGTTCGGCACGGTCAGGCCGCTGCTGGCGCCGTCGTGGTTGACGGCGGACCCGGCGAGCACGGCGTGGATGTCGTCGCCGTCGGCGATCGCGTCGGAGAGCCGCTTGAGCACCACCATCCCGGCGCCCTCGCCCCGGGCGTAGCCGTCCGCCGCCGCGTCGAAGGTCTTGCACCGGCCGTCCGGGGCGAGCGCGCCGGCACGGCAGAGGAACAGGGTGATGTCCGGGGCGAGCATCAGGTGCGCGCCGCCGGCCAGCGCCAGGTCGCACTCGCCGGCCCGCAGCGCCTGGGCGGCCAGGTGCACGGTGACCAGCGACGACGAGCAGCCGGTGTCGACCGCCATCGACGGCCCACGCAGCCCGAGCACGTACGACAGCCGCCCGGCCGCCACGCAGAAGAGGTTGCCGGTGCCGGTGTAGCCGTCGATCCGGGCCGGGTCGGCGATCTGGAGTCCCTTGTAGTCGTCGATGGACAGGCCGGCGAACACACCGCTGCGGGTGCCGCGCAGCCGGTCCGCCGGCATCCCGGCGTGCTCCAGCGCCTCCCAGGCCACCTCCAGCAGGAGCCGCTGCTGGGGGTCCATGCTCTCCGCCTCCACGGCGGAGATGCCGAAGAAGTCGGCGTCGAAGGTGTCCACGGTGGGCAGGAACCCGCCGCGGCGGGCGTAGATGGTGCCCGGTTCGAGGGGGTCGTCGCCGTGCAGCGCGTCGACGTCCCAGCGGTCGCGGGGCACCGGGGCGGTGGCGTCGACGCCGTCGCGCAGCAGCCGCCAGAACTCGTCCGGGCCGTCGGCGCCGGGCACCCGGCAGGCCATGCCGACGACGGCGATCGGCTCGTCGGCCGCCGGCACCGGGCCCGTCCGGACCGGGGTCGCCGCCGGCCCGGACGCCGGCCGGTCCCCGTCGCCGCCGCCGAGCCGGGCGGTGAGGTGGGCGGCGAGGTCGGCGACGGTCGGGTGGTCGAACGCCACCGTCGGCCCCACCGGGACGTGCGGACGCAGCTCGGCGGCGAGCCGCTCGGCGAGGCGGACGGCGGTCAGCGAGTCGAAGCCGAGGGCGAACAGGCCCGCGTCGGCGGGGACCTCCGAGCGGTGGCGGCCCAGCACCTCCGCCGCGCGGTCGACGACGTACTCCCGGACCCGGTGGCCGAGCCCGGCCGGGCTGCCGGCGCGGAGCCGGTCGACGACCGACGACCCGACGGAGACCCGTTCCGGCTCCGCGGCCGGGGTGCCGGCGGTCCGGGTCACGGCCGGCAGCGCGTCCCAGGCCACGGGCAGGCCGGCGAGGTAGAGGTCGGCGGCCAGCGCGTGGACCGCCTCGGCGGCGTCCCGGTCGGGGCGCAGCGAGCCCAGCACGGTGGTGCCGGGCCGCCCGCCCAGGCACTGCAGCAACGCCGTGCGCAGCACCGGGGTGGGGCTGATCTCCAGGTGGACGGCGGCGTCGGCGCGGGCCACCGCGTCGAGGAAGCGCACCGGCCGGCGGGACAGCATCCCCCAGTGCTCCGCGCCCAGCCGGTCGCCGCCGACCAGGTCGCCGTGGACGGTGGAAACCATGTCGGTGGTGGTGGGGCCGTTGCGCAGCAGCGGCCGCAGGTCCGCCACCAGCTCCCCGGTGAACGGCTCCATCTGCGGGCTGTGGAAGGCGTAGTTGATGCCGAGGTCGCGGTGGAACACGCGGTCCGCGGCCAGCCGCGCCACGGCGGCGTCCAGGGCGGACCGCTCCCCGGAGAGCACCACGCTCGCCGGGCCGTTGACCGCCGCCAGCGACAGCCCGGCGGGCAGGTCGGCGAGCAGTCGGGTGGCCTGCTCGGCGGAGAGGCCGACGGCGAGCATCCCGCCGCCGCCGGTCGCCCGCTGCAACATCCGGCCCTGGTGGTACGCGACCGCCATGGCGTCCTCGACGCCGAGCGCCCCGGCGGCGTACGCGGCGGTGATCTCGCCGAGGCTGTGGCCGATCACCACATCGGGTCGTACGCCGAGGCTGTCCAGCAGCGCGAGCAGGCCGATCTCCACCGCGACGATCGCCGGCTGGGCGACGGCGGTCTCGGTGAGCCGGCTCGCCCCGGCCGGCCGGCGGATCTCCTCGGTGACGGACCAGCCGCCGAGCGCGCGCACGGCCGCGTCGCAGCGGTCCAGGGCGTCCGCGTACGGGGCGCATCCGGACAGCCCGTCGCCCATGCCGGGCCACTGGGTGCCCTCACCGGAGAACACCATCGCCAGGCGCGGGACGTCGGTGCCGGTGGCCGTGCGTACCCCGTCGGTGGGCTCCCCGGCGGCGGCGGAGCGCAGCGCGGCCACCAGCGCCACCCGGTCCCCTCCGACGGCGACCAGCCGGTGCGCCGCGCCCGCCGGGGCGCCCTGCGCGGTCGGCTCCGCCCCGGCGGCCAGCCGGTCCGCGGCCTCGGCGGCCCGGCGCCGCAGCGCGTCGGCGTCGGCGGCGCCGATCGGCACCATCCAGGACATGGGCACCTCCGTCACCGTGGTTCCACCGCCGCCGGGACGGGGAACGGCGTGTCCTTGATCTGGTGGCCGCCCAGCTCGCCCTCCACCAGCAGCACCTTCGCGGCGGCGGGTCGGGCGGGCGGCCGGAGCACCTCGGCGACCGGCCGGTACGGGTCGGCGGTGATCGCCGCGAGCGTCGCCACGAGGTCGTCGAGCACCCGGCCGGCGGCCTCGTCGGTCAGCAGGTCCCGGTGGTACGACAGGATCAGTCCCAGCTCCACCCCCGGCATCACGTCGAGCCGGAACGGCTCGGCCAGCCGGCTGAAGAACGTCGGGACCCGCTCGGTGGAGCCGAACAGGGTGGGGTCGAGGTTCTGGAAGACCAGGTACGCGTCGAACATCGGCTCGTCCGCCGGCCAGCCGGCCCACTCCGCCACCCGCTCCGGCGCCACGTACTGGTGGTGGGCGGCGTCGGCGCCGACGGTCATCACGTGCGACAGCAGGTCGACGACGGGCCGGTCCGGCGCGGGCAGCCGCACCCGCATCGGCAGCACGTTCATCGTCGGCCCGGTCAGGTCCTCGACGCCCGGCAGGTCCGCGGGGCGGCCGTTGAAGAAGACCCCCAGGGTGGCCTCGTCGCGGCCGGCGTACCGGGCGAGCAACGCCGCCCAGGCGGCCTGGACCAGCGTGTTCGGGGGCATCCGCAGCCGCTGCGCGGTGTCCCGCAGCGCCTCGGTGACGCGCGCGTCCACCTGCATGTGCTGCCGGGCGTAGCCGTGCCGGTCCCCGGCCCGGTTGTCGGGGGCGGACGCGGCCAGCAGGGTGGGCGACCACCCGCCGGCGAACATGTCCCGCCAGAACGCCGGCGTGTCGGCCGGTACGCCGCGCCGGCGCAGCCAGTCGACGTAGCGGCTGAACGGCACGTCCGTGCCGGCCTGCGGGGTCTCGCCGGCGAGCAGGCGGTGGTATTCACCGATGACGTCGCTGAGGAAGACGCTGAGGCTCCAGCCCTCCATCCGCAGGTAGCTGAAGCTGAACACGGTCCGGTAGGCGTCCTCGTCGACCTTGGCCAGGAACAGCCGGATGCCGGCGGGATCGTCGGGGGCGCAGCCCACCGCCTGGTCCTCGCGGAGGAACCGGGCCAGCGCCGCGTCCTGCTCGGTGGCGGTGAGCCCGGTCCAGTCCTCGTACCGGGAGGGCAGCTCGACGTCGCGCCGCACCACCTGGAGCGGCTCGTCCAGGTCGGCCCAGACGAACATGGTCCGCAGCAGGGCGTACCGGCGGGCCAGCCCGGCCCAGCAGCGGCGCAGCAGGTCCACGTCGATGGGGCCGCGCAGGGTGTCGACGCGTTGCACCAGGAACTCGCCGGGACGCGGGTCGGCGACGAGCCGGCGCAGCATGTGCGCCTGGTACGGGGCCAGCGGGAAGACCTCCGCCACGTCGGCGTCGGCCAGCAGCCGCTCCCGGTGGGCCCGGTCGCGGTCCGACAGCCCCCAGTCGCCCGGCGACTCCGGAGCGGGCCCGTCGACGGTGCCGCCCTCGGCGAGCCGGGCGTCGGCGACCGCCGCGAGTTCCGCCACCGTCGGGTGCGCGAACAGGTCGCGGGGCACCAGCGGCAGGCCGGCCCCGTTGGCCCGGGCCATCACCCGGATGCCCCGGATCGAGTCGCCGCCCAGCTCGAAGTAGTTGGCGGTGGCGCTCACCCGTTCCAGTCCGAGGACGGACGCCCAGATGTCGGCGACGAGCTGTTCGGTGCCGTCGGCCGGCGGGACGTGCGCTCCCCGGTCCCGGGCCGCCACCGGCGGCGGCGCCGGCAGGTCCGACCAGTCCACCTTGCCGTTGAGGCTCAGCGGGATGCCGGGCACCGGGACGAACACCGCCGGCACGGCGTAGCGCGGGATCCGCTCCTTCAGGTGCGCCCGCCAGCGCGGGCCGAGTTCGCCCATCAGCCGGGCCTGGCGGGGCCAGTTCGCGAGCGCGCCGCCGCGCGCCGGGGGCGCCGGCGGCCACGACGGGCGCACGTCGGCGCGGTGGAACAGGGCGTCGATCCGGGTCGGGTCGGCGGCCGACGGGGCGACGACGACGCCCACGTCCAGCTCGTCGGCGAGCCGGTACAGCTCGTCGGGGTCGACGCCGGGCGGCTCCCGGTCGACCCGGGCACGCAGCTCGCCCACCGTCCGGCAGGCGCCGTCGCCGGCCCGCAGGACGGCGATCTCGCGGAGGCGGCCGTTGGGTATCCCGGTCACGGCGACCACCGGCTCCTCCCGGAGGCGGTCGCGCAGCCGGCCGGCCAGGTCACCCTCCCAGCCGAGGGGGTCGGCGGCCGGCTCCGGTGCGGCCGGGCCATCCGCCGCCGGGTCGGCGGCGACGCGGACGACCACGTCGTAGCGGAACCGGCTCAGCTCGTTGTCGTAGCCGCCGCGCTTGAGCCGCACCTCGACGGCGGCGACGCCGGGCATGTCGCCGAGGGAGGTGAACAGCGCCGGGTCCAGCGCCAACTCCTCCTCCTGCCACGTCCGGGCGGCCGCCCGGGCGAGCACCACCGCCGGGTCGGCGTCCGGGTCCGCCCGGTGCAGTTCCACCGAGCGGTGGAAGTCGGCCAGCAGGGGCAGGCTGCGCACGTCGCCGACGACGATCCGGCCGCCCGGGGCGACCAGCCGGCGTGCCTCCGCCAGCACCTGCCGCAGGTAGTCGGCGTCCGGGAAGTACTGCACGACCGAGTTCAGCAGCACGGTGTCGAAGGACCCGGCGGGCAGGTCCGCCAGCTCGTGCGCGGCCCGTTCGTCGAGGGTCACGTTCGCCAGGCCGCGGGCCCGGACCTCGGCGCGGACCTGGCCGAGCGCGAACCGGGAGATGTCGGTGCCGTGGTACGACGCGGCGTGCGGCGCGATGCGCAGCAGGAGCAGGCCGAGCCCGCAGCCCACCTCCAGGACCCGCCCGGGCGGCTCCGCCAGGGCCAGGGCGACGGTCTCGTCGACCCACCGCCGCATCTCGTCGGGCGGGATCGGGGCGCCGGTGTAGCTGCTGTTCCAGCTGGAGAAGTTGCTGTCCGCCGCGTCGGCGGTCTCCGGCTCGGTGTACGCCTCGTCGAAGACCCGCGCCCACTGGTGCACGGTGCCGTCGACGTCGCCGGTCGCCGGGGGCTCGTCCGGGGTCACCGGCGCGGCCGGCTCCGGCTGCTCCCCGGAGCGGGGCACCACGTACGCCACGAGCTGGCCCTCGCCGCCGGCGGCGTCGCGGTGCACGGTGACCACCGCGTCCCGGACGGTGGGGTGCTCCCGCAGGGCCGCCTCGATCTCGCCCAGTTCGAAGCGGATCCCCCCGAGCTTGACCTGGAGGTCCTCCCGCCCGAGGTAGGACAGGGTGCCCCCGGGCCGCCACCGGACGATGTCGCCGGTGCGGTACATCCGGGCGCCGGGGCGGTCGGTGAACGGGTCGGGGACGAACCGCTCGGCGGTCAGCGCGGGCCGACCCTGGTAGCCGCGGGCCACCTGGATGCCGCCGATGCACAGCTCGCCGGGCACGCCGACCGGCACCGGCCGGCCGGCCGGGTCCAGTACGTAGACGCTGGTGTTGTCGACGGGGGCGCCGATCGACACGTCGGTGGCGTCCTCCCCCGGCGGGCACCGGTAGGCGGTGACGTCCACGGCGGCCTCGGTCGGGCCGTACAGGTTGTCGAGCCGGGCGGGCAGCCGCTCCTGGAGGCGGCGGACCAGGTCGCGGGGCAGCGCCTCGCCGCTGCACACCACCCGGCGCAGCCCGGTGCAGGTGGCCGAGCGTGGCTCGTCCAGGAAGAGCCGGAGCATCGACGGTACGAAGTGGACGGTGGTGATCCGCTGCTCGTTGATCAGGTCGACCAGGTAGCCGGGGTCGCGGTGCCCGTCGGGGCGGGCCATGGTGACGGTCGCGCCGACCAGCAGCGGCCAGAAGAACTCCCACACCGAGACGTCGAAGCTGGCGGGGGTCTTCTGCAGCACCGCCTCGCCGGCGGTCAGCTCGAAGCGGCGCTGCATCCAGCGCAGCCGGTTCACCACGGCGCGGTGGCTGTTCATCACCCCCTTCGGCATCCCGGTGGAGCCGGAGGTGTAGATGACGTACGTCAGGTCGTCCTCGGTGGCCCCGCTGGGCGGGGCCTGCTCGGGCTCCTCGGCGCAGTCGTCGCGGTGCAGGTCGATCGCCGGCGGCGCGTCGGCGGGCAGCACGTCCCGCCCGCCGTCGCCGGTCAGCACGATCTCCGCGCCGCAGTCGGCGAGCAGGTACGCCAGCCGCGCGGGCGGGTGCTCCGGGTCCAGCGGCACGTAGCAGCCGCCGGCCTTGAGCACGCCCAGCAGCGCCACCAGGAGTTCCGGCGAGCGGTCGAGGCAGACCGCGACCCGGCTGTCCGGTCCCACCCCGTGCCGGCGCAGCCGGTGGGCCAGCCGGTTGCTGCGGCGGTCCAACTCGGCGTAGGTCAGCGACCGGTCGTCGAGCCGGACGGCGACGTGCCCGGGGGTGCGCCGGACCTGCTCGGCGATCAGCTCGTGCAGGACGCGCGGCGCGGGTTCCGGGGCGGCGGTGTCGTTCCACGCCCGCAGGACGCGGTCGCGTTCCTCGTCGTCGGTCAGCTCCAGCCGGGACAGCGGGGCGTCGGGGTCGGCGCAGACCTGGTCGAGCAGGCGCAGCAGGCTGGCCAGGATCCGCTCGACGGTGTCCCGGTCGAACAGGTCGGTGGCGTACTCCAGCCCGCCGGGAAGCGTGTCCCCGGCGTCCGCCAGGGACAGCCACAGGTCGAACTTCGCCGACCCGGTGTCCCCCTCGACCAGCCCGACGAGCTGGGTGTCGGCGGTCAGGTCGACGCGCGGCGGCGGGGTGTTGTTCAGCGCGAGCATCACCTGGAACACCGGGTTGTGGCTGGTGCTGCGCTCGGGTTGCAGCTCGTCGACCAGCTTCTCGAACGGCAGGTCCTGGTGGACGAAGTCGGCCGACACGTCGGCGCCGACCCGGGTCAGCAACTGCCGGAAGGTCGGGTCGCCGGTCACCGTGGTCCGCAGCGCCAGGGTGTTGGCGAAGAAGCCGAACAGGTCCTCCAGCTCGGGGCGGTTGCGGTTGGCCACCGGCGTGCCGACGACCACGTCGGGCTGCCCGGACCAGCGGGAGAGCACCACCGTGAAGGCGGCGAGCAGCACCATGAACAGCGTGCTGTCGGTGCCGGCGCAGAGGGCGCGCAGCCGCCCGGTGAGCCGCTCGTCGACGGTGAACCGGAGGGTGTCGCCGCGGAAGCTCTGCACGGTGGGCCGGGGCCGGTCGGTGGGCAGTTCCAGCAGCGCCGGGATCCCGGCGAGGCGGTCCCGCCAGTAGCGCACCTGCCGGGCCAGCGTCGGCCCGGACATCTGGGCCCGCTGCCAGACCGCGTAGTCGGCGTACTGGAGCTTCAGCTCGGGCAGGCGGGGCGTGCCGCCGGTGACCAGCGCGGAGTAGCACTCGGCCAGCTCCCGGGAGAACACCCGACCCGACCAGCCGTCGGCGATCAGGTGGCTCCAGTTGACCAGGAAGACGTGCCGGTCCGGGGCGAGCCGGAACAGCCCGAACCGGACCAGCGGCCCGACCGCCAGCACGAAGGTCCGCCGGGCCTCCTCCTGGAGGGCCTGGCGTACGCGCTCGTCGCGCTCGGCCTCGCTCAGCCCGGTCAGGTCGGTCACCGGCAGGTCGACGGCCGTGGGCGGCGAGACCACCTGCACCGGCTCGCCGTCGGCCTCCCGGATGGTGGTGCGCAGCGCCTCGTGCCGGTCGACGATGCGCTGCACGCTGTCCCGCAGCGCCGCCACGTCCAGCGGCCCGCGCAGCTCGACCGCCATCGGCGTGTTGTACGCCGGGCTGTCCGGCACCATCCGTTCGAGGAACCAGAGGCGCTGCTGGGAGAAGGAGAGCGGGGCGGGGCCGCCGTCGCCCCGGCGGGGGATCTCGTCGCGGGTGCCGCGCCGCCCCTTGGACCAGGCCGACAGCAGCGCCTGCTTGGCCGGGGACAACGCCTGGGCGGGGCGCGCCCCGCGCTGCTCGTCGACGCTCATCGCGCGGCCCCGTCCGGCCCGGCGCTGTCGGCTGCGGAGGACGGGGTTCCGTCCGACCCGGGTGCGGGCTCCGTGTCCTGGAGGGCGCGGATGATGGTGGCCTGGGCGGCGATGGTGTGCGCCTTGAACAGCTCCTCCAGCGGCAGGTCCACCGCGAAGCGTTCCCGCAGCCGGGTGACCAGGCGGGTGGTCAGCAGGGAGCTGCCGCCGAGGGCGAAGAAGTTGTCGTGCACGCCGACGGTCTCGAAGCCGAGCAGCTCGCGCCAGGCGGCGGCGATGGACTCCTCCAGGTCGTCGCGGGGCGCGACGTACTCGGTGATCAGGTGGGGGCGCTGGTGCAGGGTGCTGCCGAGGTCCACGTCGAGGCTGGTCGGGCCGGCGTCCACCGGCTCCGGCGCCCGGCGCAGGGCGACCGAGTCGTCCTGCACCGGCACGGGGCCGTCCTCCGGCACGTCGATCCAGTAGCGGCGGCGCTCGAACGGGTAGGTCGGCAGGGACACCCGGCGGCAGGACTGGCCGGCCGCGAAGGACTCCCAGTCGACGTCCACGCCGGACTCCCAGAGCCGGGCCAGGGTCGCCAGCAGGAACGCCTGGTCGGGCTGCGAGTCGCGGGGGTGGCGGACGGACGGCAGGACCGGCGGGGCCGCGCCGTCGCCGTTCGCCCCCACCAGCGCGCCGAGCACCGTGCCGGGGCCGACCTCGACCAGCATCCGGTCGGCGGAGCCGGCGAGCAGGGTCCGCACCCCGTCGGCGAAGCGGACGGTGCCGCGCAGGTGCCGCACCCAGTAGTCGGGGTCGGTGGCCTCGGCCGGGGTGATCCAGGTGCCGGTGACGTTGGAGACGTAGGACAGCGACGGCTCGCGCAGGGTGAGGCCGGCGACGTGGGCACGGAACTCGTCGAGCACCGGCTCCATGGCCACCGAGTGGCCAAGGGTCTGCACGTGCAGCCGGCGGAAGTCCACCCCGTCGGCGGCGAGCCGGCCGGCCAGCTCCTGCACCGGCTCCACCAGGCCGGAGACGGTGCACTGGCCGGGGGCGTTCACCGCGGCGATGGAGAGTTCCGGCCCCAGCCGGGCGGCGAGTTCCTCCTCGGGCAGCGAGACGGCGAGCATGGCGCCGCCGGGCAGCCGGTCGATGAGCTGGCCGCGCAGGGCCACGGTGTCGATGGCGTCGGCGAGGTCGAACACACCGGCCAGGCAGGCGGCCACGTACTCGCCGCTGCTGTGCCCGAGCATCGCCTCGGGGCGTACGCCCCACGACTGCCAGAGCATGGCCAGCGCGTACTCCACCGCGAACAGGGCGGTCAGCCGGCCCGCCGTGGTGTCGAGGATCTCCGCCGCGCGGCGGTCGCCGTCGGGGGCGAGCACCGCCTCGCGCAGGTCGTAGCCGAGCCGGGGGGCGGCCAGGTCGGCGCAGCGGTCCAGGTGCTCGGCGAAGACCGGCTCGGTGGCGTGCAGCTGGCGGCCCATGCCGACGTACTGGCTGCCGCCGCCGGGGAAGAGGAACACGAGGGCGGGTGGGAGGTCGCCGGCCCGGCCGGTCAGCAGCCGCTCGGGGTCCGCTCCGGTGAGGGCCGCCGCGGCCTGGGTGGCGTCGCGGCAGACCACCGCCCGCCGACGCTCGAAATGCCGACGACCCACCTGCAACGTGTACGCCACATCCGCCAACCCCACCCGGCCACCAGCCAGCACCCCACCGACCCGACGACCCACCTCCACCAACGCCGACGGCGTCCGCCCCGACACCACCACCACCTGCCAACCCCGCACCCCACCCGAAACCGAACCCACCGCAGGCGGCTGCTCCAACACCACATGCGCATTCGTCCCACCAACACCCAACGCCGACACCCCAGCCCGCCGCACCCCCACCACCGGCCACGACACCAACTCACCATTCACAAAAAACGGAGACGACTCCAACGCCAACTTCGGATTCGCCTCACGAAAATGCACCGTCGGCGGCACCACACCCTCCCGAACCGCCAACACCGCCTTCACAAAACCCGCCACCCCCGCCGCCGCATCCAAATGACCCACATTCGTCTTCACCGAACCCAACGCACAAAACCCCACCCCATCCGCATCCACCCGAAAAGCCCGCGTCAACCCCGCCACCTCAATCGGATCCCCCAACGGCGTCCCCGTCCCATGCGCCTCCACAAAACCCACCGACGACGCCGACACCCCCGCCACCGCCAACGCATCCGCCACCACCTGCGCCTGACCCACCGCAGACGGCGCCGTGAAACCCGCCTTACCACCACCGTCGTTGTTCACCGCCGAACCCCGCACCACCGCATGCACCACATCCCCCGCCGCCACCGCATCCACCAACCGCCGCAACACCACGACGGCCAGTCCACTGCCGTTGACGGTGCCGGCGGCGGCCCGGTCGAAGGCCCGGCAGTGCCCGTCCGGGGAGAGGGCCATGCCGTCCTGGTGGCGGTACCCCTCCGCCTCCTCGGCCCGGACGCCGACGCCGCCGGCCAGCGCCATGTCGCACTCGCCCGCCAGCAGCGCCTGGCACGCCTGGTGGATCGCGACCAGCGAGGTCGAGCACGCCGACTGGATCGTCATCGCGGGGCCGCGGAGGTCGAACTTGTACGCCACGCGGGTGGCCAGGAAGTCCTTCTCGTTCGCCATGAGCGCGCTCATGTCGGAGATCAGCGTCGGGTCCGCCGCCACCGCCCGGAGCAGATAGGAATTGACGGAGCTGCCCGCGTAGACGCCGATGCGGCCCGGGAAACGCGCCGGGTCGTACGCCGCGTCCTCCAACGCCTCCCACGCACACTCCAGGAACAACCGGTGCTGCGGATCCGTCATCTCCGCCTCGTGCGCGTTGAAGCCGAAGAACTCCGCGTCGAACAACTCCACGCCGTCCAACCGCGCCTTCGCCGGCACATAGGACGGATGCGAATACACCGACTCCGGCACCCCCGCCGCCGCCAACTCCTCCGGCGAGAAGAACGTCACCGACTCCACCCCGGCACACACGTTCCGCCAGAACTCCGCGACGCTCGGCGCCCCCGGGAAACGACCCGCCATCCCGACCACCGCCAGGGCGTTGTCGAACTGGTCGTCGAGGTGCGTAGGCAACTCGCTCATCGGTCCGTCCCTTCCGCGAGGCGGCGCTGTTCGTGCGCCTGTCGACGACGTGCCAGGGCGCCACCGCGCACCGCCGCCCGGCGGAGCTGCGCGCGGCTGGCCGGTGACCCCGGGTCCTGCCCCCCGGCGGCCGGTTCCGGTGTGGCGCGGATCCGGTCCAGGTGGGCCGCGAGCGCGGCCACGGTCGGGAACTGGAACAGGTCGACCACGTTCAGTTCGACGCCGAGCCGCTCGGCGAGCTGCTGGCGGGCGCGCAGGGCGAGGAACGAGTGGCCCCCGAGGTCGAAGAAGTTGTCGGTGCGGCCCAACGGCGGGACGTCGAGCACGAGGGCCCACACCTCCGCGACCGCGCGCTCGGTGGCGCCGATCGGCGGCTCCGCCGTGGCTTCCTGCCGCAGCGGCCGGCCGTCCCGCCAGGACAGCCGGTCCCGGTCGAGCTTGCCGTTGGTGGTCACGGGCAGGGCGTCCACCGCGGCGAGGACCGCCGGCACCATGTAGCCCGGCAGGTGCCGCCGGGCCACGGCCCGCACCTCCTCGTACGTCGGCGCCGGCCCGTCCTCGAGGACGAGCAGGGCGGCGAGGTCCCGGCGGTCCGGGTGGTCGCCGCGGACCACGACGGCGGCCTCCCGGACGGCGGGGTGGGTCACCAGCACCGCCTCGATCTCGCTCGGCTCGACCCGGAAGCCGCGTACCTTGAGCTGGCTGTCGAGCCGCCCGAGGAAGTCCAGCCGACCGTCGGGCAGCCAGCGGACGAGGTCGCCGGTGCGGTACATCCGGGCGCCGGGCGTGGCCCCGAAGGGGTCCGGGACGAAGCGTTCCGCGGTGCGGCGGGGGTCCCGCAGGTAGCCCCGGACCACCTGGAGCCCGCCGAGGCACAGTTCCCCGGGCACGCCGACCGGCACCGGTCGCCCGGCCCCGTCCAGCACGTAGGTGGCGACGTTGGCGATGGCGCGGCCGATCGGCGGCGCGTGCACCACCGGCCCGTCCTGCGGGGGCACCGGGTCGGCCGTGGCCACCACGGTGTTCTCCGTCGGGCCGTAATGGTTGACCAGCCGGGCGCGCAGCGCGGGCGGGGGCGTACGGGTCAGCGCGTCGCCCCCGGTGAGCAGCAGCCGCAGCGCCGAGCCGGTCACGGCCTCCTCCGCGAGCACCGCCTCGGCGACCGTGGTGGGCAGGAAGGTCACGGTGATCGCCTCGTCGACCAGCCAGCGCGCCAGCCGGTCCGGTGCGACCCGGACCGGCTCGGGCGGCACGTGCAGCGCCGCGCCACCGGCCAGCGCCGCCCACAGTTCCCAGGTGCAGGCGTCGAAGCCGGGGCTGGCGACGAGGGTGGCCCGGTCCTGCGGCCCGACCCGGTAGGCGTCGAGGTGCCAGTGCACCAGGTTGGCCAGGCCGCCGTGGGTGACCTCGACGCCCTTGGGGCGCCCGCTGGAGCCGGAGGTGTAGATGACGTACGCGATCTCCCGTGGGTCCGGCTCCGCGGGCGCGGCCACCCCGCCGGCCCCGGCGGCGGCCTCGCCAGCAGCGTCGGCGGAGACAGCGGTGGCGGCGGCGACGTCGAGCACCGCCGTCCGCGCCGCCGCGAACCTGCCGATCAGGTCCTCGCTGGTCAGCACCGCGCAGGCCAGGCTGTCGGCCAGCGTGAAGGCGAGCCGGTCCGGCGGGTAGCCGGGGTCGAGCGGCACGTACGCCGCGCCCGCCTTGAGCACGGCGAGGAACGCGGTCACCAGCTCCGCTCCCCGGTCCAGGCAGACGGCCACCGGCCGGCCGGGCCCCGCGCCGACGGCCCGCAGCCGGGCGGCGAGGGCGTCGGCGCGGCGGTCCAGCTCCCCGTACGTCAGCGTCCTGCCGTCGGCCCGCACGGCGGGGGCGTCCGGCGCCGTCCGGGCCCACCGCGCGACCAGGTGGTGCACCGGCCCGGTCGGGTATTCGCGGACCTGCCCGCTCCAGCGGCGCACGATCCGGTCCTCCTCCGCCGGGTCCAGCAGCGCCGCCGCCGACAGCCGCCGGTCCGGGCGCGCGCAGAGCGAGCCGAGGATCGCCCGGTACTGCGCCATCAGTTGCGCGATGCGGTCGTCGTCGAACAGCTCGGAGCTGAACTCGAACTCGCAGTCGATGTGCGTGTCGCCCTCGAAGGCCATCACGGAGAGGTCGAACTTGGAGACCTCGCCGACCATGTCGAGCAGCTCCACCGTCAGCGGACCGACGTGCAGGCGCTCGAACGGGGGGAGGTTCTTCATCGCGAAGACGATCTGGAACAGCGGGTGGCGGGCCGGGTCCCGGACGGGGCGCAGCCGCTCCACGAGCAGCTCGAACGGGGCCTCGTGGTGCGTCTGGGCGTCCAGCACGACGTCGCGCACCCGGGCCACCAGCTCGGCGAAGGTGGGGTCGCCGGAGGCGTCGGTGCGCAGCACGACGGTGTTCACCAGCAGGCTGACCAGCGGCTCCAACTCCACCCGGTCCCGGCCGGCGATTGGCGTGCCGAGCACGACGTCCGACTGCCCGGTCTGCCGGTGCAGCAGCGCGACGAATCCGGCCAGAAGCACCATGTACGGCGAGGCGGCGTGCCGGCGGGCGGCGGCGCGGACCAGGTCGGTCAGCTCGGCGTCGAAGCGTACGTTCCGCCGGCCGCCCCGCCAGCCCAGCACGGCGGGGCGTACCCGGTCGGGCGCCAGTTCCGTCGCCGAGGCGCCGGCGAGCCGCCGCTCCCACCAGGCCAGCTGGTCGTCGAGCTCACCGGCGCCGACGCGGTGGTGCTGCCAGCGGGCGTGCCCGGCCGGGTCGACGGGCGGCCGGGCGGGCTCGGTGCCGTGCCCGGTCCCCGCCGCGTAGTAGCGGACCAGGTCGTTGACCAGGACGCTGAGCGACCAGCCGTCGACGACGATGTGGTGCAGGTCGAGGAAGAGCCGGTGGTCGTCCTCGCCGAGCCGGAACAGCCGGGTCCGCAGGAGCGGCCCGCGCCGCAGGTCGAACGGGGGCTGCCGCTCGGCGGCGACCGCCTCGCGCACGCGCTCCTCCCGCTGCGCGGCCGGCAGGTCGGTCAGGTCGGTCACGTCGAGCCGGACGGCGGGCACGTCGACCGTCCGCTGCACCGGTTCGCCGTCGACGTCGTCGAACACCGTGCGCAGTGCGGGATGGTGCGCCACCAGCCGGTCCAGGGCGTCCCGCAGGGCGTCCACGGACAGCGGTCCGGTCAGTCGCAGCACCGCCGGCACGTGGTAGGCCGGGCTGTCCGGTTGGAACTGGTGCAGGAACCACAGGCGGCGCTGCGCGAAGGAGACCGGGGCCGGGGCGTCCGGGTCCGACGGGTTTCCGTCGGCCGCGAACAGCCGTGGGCCTTCGGTGGTCGCCGCGTCGTCGGGCAGGGGGTCGGCCGTCGTGTCGTTGGCGAGGAGTTCGGCCCCGGCCGCCAGCCGGCTGGCCAGCCGGGCCCGGACCGCGTCGGAAGGTGTTCGGCGCACGGTACCGCTTTCTGCTGGGACGGGCGGGACGGTCAGCTCACCGACGACGGCGCCGGGCCAGGCGGGTTCACCGCCTCGAACTGGCTCGCCCGGCGCAACCGGTCGAGCAGCTCCGGCTGGGCGGCGCTGCCGCCGGAGTGGCGCAGCTGGTCGGCCAGGACGCCGTTGAAGGCGCGGACGAAGTCCTTGACCTGCGCGCCGGACATCCCCTTGCGCTGGAGGTAGAAGGTGCTCCACTGCTCGAACCCGAACTGCGGCAGCCAGACGGAGCTGGTCACGTCGACGAAGAGGTCGTCGATGATCTGGGCGGCGGTGGACCAGTCCATCGTCTGGTGGCTCCAGTTGAACGCCTCGCCCTTGATGCCCAGCTCGTCCCGGCGCTGGTAGATCGGGGTGACCGGGTCGCAGTACCACAGCTGGGCCCGGAAGTAGTCCGGCCGGCCCTGGTCGAGCAGGTCCACGGTCTCGGCGACGGTCTCCTCCGTCTCGCCGGGGAAGCCGACGATCAGCGAGGCGTACGTCGAGATGCCGTGTTCGTTGAAGGCCCCGAGCGCGTCGATGTAGTCCGCCCGGCGGGCGGTCTTGTTCATCTGCTTGAGCAGCACGTCGCTGCCCGACTCGATGCCCAGGAAGACGCCCTCGCAGCCGGCTTCCTTCATCAGCTCGATGGTCGCGCGGTCGCCGTGGTCACTGCGGTAGAAGCAGTTCCACTTGAACCCGTAGTCCTTGTCGATCATCATCCGGAGGATGTCCCGGAACCGGTTCTTGGGGACGTTGAAGGTGTCGTCGATGAACGTCACGGTGTTGACCGACGGCAGCTTGCGGATGTTGTCCAGCTCCCGCTCGACGTGCGTCACGTCGAGGTAGGTGTACTTGCCGGCCCGCTGGGGGAAGCCGCAGAAGGCGCAGGAGAACGGGCAGGACTTCGCCGTCCGGGTGGTGACGAACTCGTTGAACGCGTCGGGGCCGAAGACCTGGTAGTCGACCAGTTCGTGCAGCGGGTTCGACTCGATCTCGGTGCGGGTGTGGACGAAGTCGCCGTCCGAGCGGTAGGCCAGGTTCGGCACGTCCCCGGGGTCGGTGCCGGACCGCAGCGCCAGCGCCAGCCGGGCCAGGGTCAGCTCGCCCTCCCGGCCGGTGACGTAGTAGTCGGCGCCGAGGTAGTCCATCATCGCGTCCAGGTCGGGGCGCTTGAGCGCGGCCACCTGGTTGGTGATGAACGGCCCGCCGACCACGATGGACACCTTCGGGTTGTGTCGGCGGACGAACTCGACGATCTCGATGATCGGCTGCGGCGAGACGTACAGGGTCGTGGTGATCGCCACGAGGCGGACGTCGCCGTCCAACTTCTCCCGCAACTGCTCCCGCTCGTGCTGGAACAGGTTGACGAAGTCGACGCTCAGCCCCCGGCGGGCCAGGAAGCTGCCCAGCACGGTGACCACCGGCCAGAGGAAGTCCGCGTTGTGGAAGTACGGCTTCGGCGCGCCCGGCGGGCTCTCGCGCAGGTGACTCAGCGCGTCCAGCGCGCGCAGCGGTCGCCCGTCGAGGTCGATGTACGCCAGGCGCAGGTCGCGGAAGGCGCCGGAGTCGGCCCCCATGAGGCGCACGTCGCTGACGTAGCTGGCGAAGTCGACGTCGTTGAAACCGACGATCAGGCAGTCTGTCATGTGCCGCTCCGTTCCGGACAAAGAGACCGGGGACCTCGTCGCCCGCTGCCGGGCCCGTCGAGTTGCACCGGGGCGCTACCGGGAATCGGCCGCCAGGTCGGCGGCGATGGCCCGCACCACCCCGGCGGGGTCGGTGATGTGGAAGAAGTGGTCGCCGCGCACGCTGTGGCCGCGGTACCCGCGGGAGGTCATCCGCTGCCACCCGGCCATCGCCTCGGCCGTGGCGATCGGGTCCTCGGTGCCCGCGAAGCCGAGGATCGGCACGTCGACCGGGCCGTGCGCGGCGTCGGCGTAGCGGTCGATCCAGCCGAAGTCGGCCCGCAGCACCGGGACGAGCAGGGCGGCCAGCGCCGGGTGGTTCAGGATCTCGGCCGGGGTGCCGCCCATCCGGACGACCTCGCGCAGGAACTCCTCGTCGTCGAGGCCGAGCAGCCGGCGGGCGAGTTCCGGGAGGTCGTCCGGGGGGCGGGACCCGCCGACGACGAGCCGCCGGGGCAGCGGGGCGCCGCGGCGCTGGAGTTCCGCCACGACGGCGTGCCCGAGGAGGGCGCCGAAGCTGTGGCCGTACAGCGCGTACGGCCGGGTCTCGTCGGCCAGCACGTCGGCGACCTCGGCGACGTCGAAGACGGGCGACTCGTCGATCCGGCTCTCCCGGCCGGGCGGCTGCAGGGGGCGTACCGCGATGCCCGGCGCCGCGGCCGGGATCCAGGCCCGGTAGGCGGTCGCCCCCGCCCCCGAGTGCGGCAGGCAGTACAACGCCACCGGCGCCTCCGGGGTGTCCGGGAAGAGGAACCACCGTGGTCGTCGGTCCGCCGAGTAGTGGACAGTCACCATTGATCCTTCCGCGGAGACTCAGTTGACGACGGCGACCGCGCCGCCGTCGACGCGGTGGTTGGCCCCGTTGACGAAGCCCGCGAGGGGGCTGGCGAGGAAGACGACCAGCGCCGCCACGTCGTCGGGCGTGCCGAGCCGGCCGGTGGGGTTGTCGATCGACCTGGCGAGGACGCGTTGCTCGATGTCGGACCAGTCGGTGCCCCAGCCCTGGTCGGCGGCGAGACCGCGGACGTACGCCTCGACCCGGGGGGTGACGACGATGCCGGGACTGACGGTGTTGACGGTGATGCCGGTGCGGTCCAACGCCCGGGCCAGCCCTGTCGTGAGGTTGACCAGTCCCGCCTTGGTCGTCGAGTACGCCACCGAGCCGACCTGCGGCTGGGTGGCGGCGCCGCTGGCGATCTGGATCAGCCGGCCCCAGCCCCGGCGACGCATGCCGGGGACCAGCGCCTGGGCGAGACGGGCCGGCGCCACCACGTTGAGCTCGTGCAGGCGCCGCCAGTCCTCGTCCGTGGTGTCGTCCCACGGCCGATCCAGGCCGGTGGCGGCGCAGTTGACCAGGATGTCGACGCCGCCGAGGTAGCGCTCGGCCGCGACCGCCAGTCGGTGCGGGCCGTCGGCGTCGAGCAGGTCCGCCACGATCGGTTCCGCGGCGCCGCCCCGGGCCCGGATGCCCTGGGCCACGGACTCCGCGGCGGGCACGGAGCGCCCGTGCACGACGACCGTCACTCCCTCGTCGGCGAGCATCTCGGCGATCCGCGCTCCGATGCCGGACGACGATCCGGTGACGAGCGCCCGCCGACCGTCCAATCCAAGATCCACTGGTTCCCCCCGTGACATGGTTCGAACGCCGCACCCGGCACGGGGCGACCCTTACCCGGCCTGACGATCCGCCCGCGGCGGCCAGCTCAGCCGCGCCGGCGCCGCCCCGGCGAGCGGGCGCTCGACGCACCGCGGCAGGCGGTCGTCCGCCGCCCACGGTCGCGGTGCTCACACACCCGGTCGACAGGCCGGATCAGCACTTGGATGTCCCCGTTCCCCCGCGTTCTCCCTACCCCAGCGGTGTCGCCGCCACGGCGGGCACGACACCGGCGTCCCGACCTCCCGGTCGACCACCCGGGAGCACTCCGGCGCATTTCCGCCAACCCCGTCGGGACTCGGGAAGCACATCATGGAGCACGGACGGAGTCAATCCCCACCAATAAGTTCGGGGTCACCGACGTACGCATTAGCGCGGACGGATCCGGCAATTAACGATCCCTTGGCCGCCGCGCATTATCGCGGCTAGCTGCAGTTCCACGGGATCGAGTGACACTGATCACGGACTCAGCCCAGGACGCCCGCCGCGCGGCCTGCGGACCGCGGAAGTTCCACGCCCGAGCACCCTAGAAATGCATGCAAACCGGGCATCGTCTGCCAAAAACTGGCGGTTCGGGTGAGCATTCGATCACGGGTGGACACATACCAGCCGGTATGCAAGGATCGAGGAAACGCTTGCAAATCGAACGAGATCATTCGGAGGCAGGCAGGCACCAACCGATCTTGCTTGTGCCGACCTCCGAACCCCGACTCGGGGTTCGCGTCTTTATAACTGGCACCAGACCGTCAGCGCCGCCCGTGCGAAGCCACCGCGGCAGATCGCCGCAGCGCCACTGGCCACAGCCCATAAACGTCCGTCGCAACGCTATGCGCATTCACGGACGTCGCCGCCGACGTGCCCTTTTCGAGTACGACCGCGCGTCCGCCCGTCACGAGTGGGACCGGGCGCGGGACGGGGACGGGATGAGGAAAGGATCCGGGCATTCCATGGACATCGCGATCGTGGGCATGGCCTGCGCGTTTCCCGGTGCCTCCGACGCGGCCTCCTTCTGGGCCAACGTCGTCGCCGGCACCGACGCAGTGGTGGAGGTCGACCCCGGACGGTGGGACGCGGACCGCTACTACTCGGCGGACGATCCCCGCCCGGGAGAGAAGAGCCCGTCCCGTTGGGGCGGCTTCCTGGCACCCGTGCCGTTCGACCCGGTGGCCCACGGCGTACCGCCCGCCGCACTCGGGAGCATCGACCCCGCGCAACTGCTCGCCCTGGTCGTCGCCGAGCGGGCACTGGCCGACGCCGGTTACGCCGACCGCCCCTTCCCCCGGGCGCAGACCTCGGTGATCTTCGGGGCCGAGCCCGGCGCCGACCTCGCGACGGCGTACGGGATGCGGGCGCTGCTGCCGACGTACTTCGCCGAGCCGCCCGCCGCGCTCGACGCCCACCTGCCCCGCCTGACCGAGGACTCCTTCCCCGGCATCCTGGGCAACGTCATCGCGGGCCGCATCGCCAACCGGCTCGACCTGGGCGGGGTCAACTACACCGTCGACGCGGCCTGCGCCTCCTCGCTGGCGGCGGTCGACCTGGCCTGCAAGGAGCTGGCCGTCGGCACGAGCGACATGGTGCTGTGCGGCGCGGTGGACGTGCACAACGCGGTGCACGACTACCTGCTCTTCGGTTCGGTGCAGGCACTGTCGCCCACCGGGCGGTGCCGCACCTTCGACCAGTCCGCCGACGGCATCGTCATCAGCGAGGGCGTCGCCTGTCTCGTGCTCAAGCGGCTGGCCGACGCGGAACGCGACGGCGACCGGATCCACGCGGTGATCGCCGGCGTGGGCGGCGCCAGCGACGGCCGCGGCATGGGCCTCACCGCCCCCCGGGCGCAGGGCCAGCGGCACGCGGTCGAGCGGGCCCTGCGGGCGGCGGGCGTCGCGCCCGGGGAGATCGGCCTGGTCGAGGCGCACGGCACGGGCACCGTCGTCGGTGACCGCACCGAGCTGTCCGCCCTGTCCGAGGTGTTCGCCGCCGACGGGGCCGGGCCGGGCACCTGCTCGCTGGGCTCGGTCAAGTCGCTGATCGGGCACACCAAGTGCGCCGCCGGCATGGCGGGCCTGATCAAGGCCGTCCGGGCGGTACAGACCGGGGTCCGCCCGCCGACCGGGCACCTGACCCGGCCCAACTCCTACTGGGACGCCACGGCCAGCCCGTTCGCCTTCGACGGCGCGGCCCGACCCTGGCTCGCTCCCCCGGCCCGCCGCGCCGCCGGCGTCAGCGCCTTCGGCTTCGGCGGCACCAACTTCCACGCCGTGGTCCGGGCCCACCCCAGCACCGCCGACCCCGACCAGGCGTGGGAACGCTGGCCGGCCGAGCTCTTCCTGCTCCGCGCGGCCGACGAGCAGTCGACCGGGGAGGCGGCGCGGGCCCTGTCCGCCCTGGCCGCCGACGCGCCGCCCGGGGACGGGGCGCTGCACGCCCTCGCGCTGGAGTGGTTCGGCCGCACCCGCGACGACGGCCGGCCGGTCCGGGCCGCCGTCGTGGCCGGCAGCCTCGACGAGCTGCGGGAACGGTTGCGGCTGGCCGCCACGGGCACCGCCGACCCCGGGGCCGGGGTCTACCTGGCCGACCCCGGCCCGGCGGAACCGCCCGTCGTGGCACTGGTCTTCCCCGGGCAGGGCAGCCAACGCCCCGGCATGCTGGCCGACCTCTTCGCGGCCTTCCCCGCCATGCGAACCGACCTGTACGACGACCCGGCGCTGGCCGCGGTGATGTTCCCGCCCACCTCGTTCGACGAGGCGACGGCGACGGCCCGGGCGGCCACGCTCGCCGACACGCGCCACGCCCAACCCGCCCTCGGGGTCGCCGAGCTGGCCCTGCTGGAGCTGCTCGGCTCCCTCGGGGTCCGGCCCGACCTGCTCGGCGGGCACAGCTACGGCGAACTCGTCGCCCTGCACGCCGCCGGCGCCCTGTCCCGCCCGGACCTGTTGCGGCTGACCGCCGCCCGGGCCGCCGCGATGCACGCGGCCGGCGGGCGGGGCGGAGCCATGGCGGCCGTCGCCGCGAGCGCCGACGAGGTCGCCGCCGCCCTCGCCGGGGCCAGCCTCGACGACGCCGTGGTGATCGCCAACCACAACGCCCCGGAGCAGGTGGTGATCGCCGGCCCCGAGGCGGCGGTGGCGACCGCGGTGACCGGGCTGCGCGCCCAGGGCCGGTCCGCCACCACGCTCGGCGTCTCCTGCGCCTTCCACAGCCCGGCGATGGCCGACGCCACCGAGGAGTTCGCCGCCGTCCTCGCCGACTGCCCGGTGCAGCCGCCACAGCGGCCGGTCTGGGCGAACGCCTCCGGCCAGCGTTATCCGGACGCACCGGACGAGATCCGCCGGCTCCTCGCCGGGCAGCTCGCCGCCCCGGTGCGGTTCCTGACCCAGGTCGAGGACATGTACGCCGCCGGGGCCCGGGTCTTCGTCGAGGTGGGGCCCGGACGGGTGCTCAGCCGGATGATCGGCCGGATCCTCGGCGACCGGCCGCACCGGGCGGTCAGCTGCGACGTGCCGAACGAACCGGGGCTGCCCCGCCTGCTGCACGCCCTGGCGGAGCTGGCCGTCGCGGGGGTGCCGGTGGACCCGGCCCGCCTCTTCGCCGGCCCACGGGCCACCTCGGCCGCCGCCCCCGCAGCCACCGGGTGGACGGTCGACGGGCACCTGGTGCGGGGCCCGGACGGCAAGCCGGTGCCAAACGGCCTGCGCCCCGCCGACGAGGCGCCCCGGCTGGCGGCGGACAGCACCGGCAGCGGGGATCCGCGCGAGACGGCGGTGCTGGAGTTCCTGCGCAACAGCCGGGAGCTGGTCGACGCCCAGCGCGAGATCGTGCTCGGCTACCTGGACCGGGAGCCCCGGCCGCGACGGTCCGCACCGGACCCGACGCCGCTCGCCGCGGCGGCGTCCACCGAGCCCGCCCCCGCCGAGGTGGCCGACGCCGGCCCGACCACCGTCCTCGGCCTCGCCGTCGACCTGTTGAGCGAGCGGACGGGCTATCCCGCGCAGATGCTCGCCCCCACCATCGACCTGGAAGCCGACCTCGGCATCGACTCGATCAAGCGGACGGAGCTGGCCGAGACGCTGCTGCGCCGGTTGGCGGTGCCGCGACCGGAGACGCGCGTGTCGACTCTCGTCGGCGCCCGTACGATCGCCGACCTGGTGGCGCTGCTTCCCCCGCTCGACCCGGCGGCGACCGGCCCGGCCGCGACACCGGGCGACGTCCCGGGGCCGGCCGACACCCGGACGGCCGGCCGAACCACCCACGACCCGGAGACGGCCGGACGCTCCACACCGGACGCCGAGACCCCCACCGGGCCCGCCCCGGGCCGGACGCCGGACCGGTACGTCCCCGCCCTCCAGCCGCTGCCCGCGCCGTCCCGCGCCGCCGCCGACCTCTCCGGACGCGTCGCGGCGGTCGCCGGCGGCGCGCCCGAACTGGCGGACGCGCTGCGCCGCCGGTTGGCCCGTTCCGGGGTCTCCACGGCCGACGCCGCGACCCCGCCGAGTGAGCTCGACCTGGCGATCCTGCTGCCGGTGACGGACGCCGCCGGCGAGCCGGCCCTGCCGGCGGCCTACGACCGGCTCCGCGCGCTGCTCACCGCGGGGGTGCCGGACATCACCGTGGTCACCACGATGGGCGGTCACTTCGCGCCCCTCGACTCGGAGACCGCCCCGGCCGGGCAGCACGCCGCGCTGGCCGGGATCGGCTTCGCCGGGCTGGTCCGCACCGTGGCCCACGAGTATCCGGAGACCCGGGTCCGCCTGCTGGACGTGGACCCCCAGGGCGGCGCGGAGGCGGTCGCCGAGCGGATCGTCGACGAGGTGGCCGGTGGGACGACCCGGGGGGTGGTCGGCCTGCCCGACGGATCCCGGGTGACCCGCCGCTACGTCCGGCAGGACCTTCCCGCCGGGTCCGAGGCGCTGGACCTGGACTCCGACTCGGTGGTGCTGGTCACCGGCGGCGGGCGGGGCATCACCGCCCGGACGGCGGTGGCGCTCGCCGAGCGGTACGGCTGCCACCTGGAGATCGTCGGGCGTACCGCCCCGCCGGAGGCCGCGGAGGACGCCGCCACGGCCGGCCTGACGGACCCGGCCGAGCTGCGCCGCGCCCTCCTCGCGGCCGGCATCACCGGCACGCCGGCCGAGGTGGAGCGCCGGTTGCGGGCCCTGCTCGCCGGGCGCGAGCTGCGTGCCGTCCTCGACCGGCTCGAGGCGCACGCCGCGTCCGTGCGGTACCACCGGTTCGACATCCGCGACGACGCCCGCCTGGTCGCCACCGTCGACGAGGTCTACCGCCGGCACGGCCGGATCGACGTCGTCGTGCACGGCGCCGGGACGCTCGACGACCGGCTCATCCGGGACAAGGACCAGGCCGCCTTCACCGCCGTCTACGACGCCAAGGTGCGCAGCGCCCGGGTCCTGCTGGACGCGCTGAAGCCGGACCTGCGCCTGCTGCTCTTCTTCTCCAGCGTCTCCGGCGTGTTCGGCAACCGGGGGCAGGCCGACTACGCGGCCGCGAACGACGCGCTGGACACCCTGGCGCTGGCCGCCGCCGACCGCTTCACCGGCCGCACCCTCGCCGTGGCGTGGGGCCCGTGGGCCGCCGCCGGCGGCGGCATGGTCTCGGCCGAGCTGGAACGGGAGTACGCGCGCCGCGGCATCGCGGTCATCGACCCGGAGGCGGGCGTCGAGGCGCTGATGCGCGAGATCGCCGAGGGCCCGCGGGACACGCACCAGGTGCTGTACATGGCCGGCGACCCGGCCCCGTTCCGGCCCGCCGGGTTCGATGACTGAGCCGGCCCGGTCGCCGTACCCCCGCCGGTCGGGACCGGCCGTCCTGCGCCTGGCGGCGTCCTCCCCGGCGGAACTCGCGGACCGGCTCCGGGCCGTGGCCCGGGGCACGCGCCGCCCGGGGGAGCCGGACGACCCCGGCCTGCCGTGCCGGCTGGCCCTGCTGACCCCGACCCCGGACCGGCTCGCCCTCGCCCAGGAACTCGTGCTGCGGGAACGGTCGTGGGCCGGCCCGGCCGACCTCTGGTACACCACCGATCCGGTGCTGCGGCCGGGCCGCCCCGGCCGGGTGGCGTTCCTCTTTCCGGGTCTGTCCGCGCACGACCGGCCACCGCTCGACGACGTGGCCGGGGCGTTCGGCCTGCCCGGCTACCAGCCGGACCGCACCGGGACGGTGGGCGGCCGGACGTGGGACCTGCTGCACACCGGGCGCCTGCTGGACGGCGCGCTGCGGCGAATGGGCATCCGGCCCGATCTCGTCGCCGGCCACAGCGCCGGCGAGTGGAGCGCCCTGTTCTCCGCCGGCAGGTGGGCGGCGGAGGCGTTCGACGAGTTCGCCCGGCGGATGGGGCCGGACGCCTACCAACTGCCCGACGTGGCGTTCGCGGTGGTGGGCTGTCCGGTGGTCGAGGCGAGACGGCTCATCGACGGGGTGGCCGACGTGGTCATCTCCCACGACAACAGTCCCCGGCAGACGGTGCTCTGCGGCACCGACGCGGCGATCCACACCGCGTTCGCCCGGATCGCCGACCCCTCGGTGCCCCGGACGGTGCTGCCGTTCCGGTCCGGCTTCCACAGCCCGATGCTGGCGCCCTACCTCGACCCGGTGGCCGCCATCCTCCGGGCCGTCCCGCTGCGGGCCGCGACGGTGCCGGTCTGGTCGGCGACCACGGTGGACCGCTACCCGGACGACGAGCCGGCGCTGGGTCGGCTCCTGGTCCGGCACCTGGTCTCGCCGGTCCGCTTCCGGGAACTGGTGCAGCGCCTCCACGACGAGGGCACCCGGGTCTTCGTGCAGGTCGGCCACGGCAGCCTCGCCGCCTTCGTCCGCGACACGTTGCACGGCCAGCGGCACGTCGTCGTGAGCGCCTCGGAAGGGCGCCCCGACGGGCTGGCGGCGCTGGCCCGGCTCGCCGCGGCGCTGTGGGTGCAGGGCCTGCGACCGGACTTCGCCGCGCTGCCCGGCGCCGACGCCGCCGCCCACCCCACCGGCCCACCGGCACCGGGTACCGTCGACGATCCGGTGCTCGCGGCGTTCCAGGCCGTCCTCGACGAGGTCGCCCACGCCAGCCGCGAGGTGCTCGGCGGCTGGCAGCACCGGACCCGGGGTGACAGGGTGAGTCCATGACGGAACGAGAGCTTCCCGCGCTGACCCGCGCCGAGCAGGAGCTGGTGGACCGCTACCTGCGCATCGTCGACCTGGTCGCCCGTCTCAATCCGGCCCGGGACAGCGGCCACTTCGACGTGCGGGGATGCGTGCTGGCCGCGCAGGCGCTGATGGCGGAGGCCAAGGCGATCGGCGTGACGGCGGAGACCATGCTCGAACGCGGCGAGGACGAACTGCACGTCGCCACGCTGGCCAGGGCGATGCGCGCCCTGGACGGCGAACGGCGCATCGCCCGACTGCGGCTGCCCCCGAACTGAACGGCGCACAACCCAGGGAGGGCAGGTTGCACGGTAGTGGGCAGCGGCTGGCCGTGGTCACCGGCGCGGCCAGCGGGATCGGCGCAGCGCTGGCGCGGCGGCTGGTCGACGACGGGTGGCGCGTGGTCGGTTGGGACCGCCGCCCGTGCGACGCGGACGGCGTGACCGGGCGGCAGGTCGACGTACGCGACTACGGCCAGGTGGCCGCGGCGGCGGCCGAGGTCGAGCGGGCCGACCTGCTGGTCAACAGCGCCGGCATCGGCGGGCGCGGGTTCGCCAGCGAACTGGCGCCGGCGGCGTGGGAGCGGGTCATCGGGGTCAACCTGACCGGGACGTACTACTGCTGCCGGGCGATGTTCCCGGCGTTGCGGCGGGCCGGCGGGCTGGTCGTCAACATCGCCTCCGTGGCGGCACATCTGGCGATGGTGGAGGGGGCCGCGTACTGCTCCTCGAAGGCCGGCGTCGCCATGCTGACCGAGGTGCTCGGGGTGGAGTGGGCCGCGCAGAACATCCGGGTCATCGCGGTCAGCCCGGGCTACGTCCGGACGCCGCTGGTGATGGACGGCATCCACCGGAACCTCCTCGACGAGGAGACCATCGTGCGGGGCACCCCGCAGCGTCGGCTGGCGGAGCCGGCCGAGGTGGCGGAGCTGATCCGGGCACTGGCCGCGGACGAGCTGCGCTACCTGACCGCCACCACCGTGCGCTTCGACGGCGGGTGGACCGCGAGCGGGGGCTACCAGCCGCACCTCGCGGGGGACCTGCTGCCCGCGCTGGGCGACCCGCCGCCCACCCCGGACAGGGCCGGCGCGACCGCGCGGGACTGACCGGGACGGTCGACGCGACCGGCGCGGGACTGGCCCGGGGGCCGACGCTGCACGAGCGGGACTGACCGGACAGAGCCGGCGGCGCAGGGCCGACGGCCGGACTGACCGGGCGGGGTCGACGGGCCGGTGGCGCCGTCGACCCCGGACGGGTCAGCTCAGCTGGCCGCCATCGCCGCCGCGCTCTTCTTCCGGCTGCGCAGGATCGTGTCGACCAGCCCGTAGGCCACCGCGTCGTCGGCCGTGAGGATCTTGTTCCGCTCGATGTCGCGGGAGACCTCCGCCTGGGGGCGGCCGGAGTACTGGGCCAGCATCTCCTCCATCTGGGTGCGCATCCGCATGATCTCCCGGGCCTGGATCTCCAGGTCGGTGCCCTGACCCTGGACGCCCTCGATGGCGGGCTGGTGGATCAGGATCCGCGAGTGCGGAAGCGCCATCCGCTTGCCCGGGGTGCCCGCCGCCAGCAGGATCGCGGCGGAGGACGCCGCCTGTCCCAGGCAGACGGTCTGCACGTCCGGGCGGACGTAGCGCATGGTGTCGTTGATCGCCGTCATGGCGGTGAACGAGCCGCCGGGCGAGTTGATGTACATGGTGATGTCCCGCTCGGGATCCGTCGCCTCCAACGTGATGAGCTGCGCCATCACGTCGTTGGCCGCGGCGTCGTCGACCGGTGTGCCGAGGAAGATGATCCGGTCCTCGAACATCTTGCTGTACGGGTTGGTCTCCTTCATGCCGTACGACGTCCGCTCGGCGAACGACGGCAGGACGTACCGCGCGTCCACGGACAGATTCGGCTTCCGGATCATGTTCGCCCTCTCTCCCTCGGAAATTGCTCCCCCGGCAAATTCACCCGTCGACCGGGCGACGCAGCGGAGATGATCCTCTGTCGACCCTATCCGCTTCCCGAGCGGAATGCCGCTCCCAAACAGGGGTGTTTACGCGAGCAGCAGAAGGCTCCACTGCGGACGGTCGGCGCTGCCGGCTGCGCCGCACCCACAACGGTTCGGGCGGCGACCGGGGGCGCCGGTGCGTCCGGGCGGGCAGGGCGGTCGATCCGGGCCCGGGGACGCCGGTCGCCGACGACGAGGGACAGCCGCATAATTCGTCCGTGCAGTTCGGCGCACTTCCCTGACATGGGAATTCCGTGAGAGCACGTCGGCGAGTTACTCCACGCCGATCGACGATGGTCAAATGCAGAGGCGGCACCCGACACACGGGCGCCTCTCGCCGACGGCCCCCGTCCGGCCCGAGCGGCGCACGCTGGCTGCCCCATCAGCCACGCAGAGCCGCGCCCGGCGGCGTGCGGCGGGCTTCGCCGCTCACCGACGCACCCGAGGGGCGATCCAGACGCCGATGCCGTCGCCGTGGCACTGGTTGACGCTGGTGGTGCTGACCCGGAGGGACACCTGTGTCGCGTCGCTGATGTCCACTCTGACCGCGCGGGTCTTCCCGAGGCCGACCGTGGCGGCGGAGACCGCCTTGCCGTCGACCAGCACGGTGAACCGGAGCGGCAGCGCCTTCGCGGAGTCGTCCGCGATCCCCACGGTCGCCTCGAGGACCGCGTACTGCCGGCTGACCACGAACGTTGCCGTGAAGTTGTCGTTCAGCCAGCACGGAGACGCCACGAGGACGGTCTCGCGCTGCTTGCCGGCCACGAGTCGCGGCTCCTGCTCCCAGCCGTCGAAGTCGTCCACCTCGGGCATCTCCGTCAACGAGCGCACCTCGGCGTCGCCGGCCTGTGAGGCGGGCGGACCACTCGTCCCGGGCGCCGGGGACGGGCTGAGCCCGGTGGTGGCCGCCGGTGTGGCGGGCTGGGGCTGCACGGCGGACGGGGTGCCCTGGACCAACGGCGCACCACCACCGCTGCCGGCGTCGCGGGTGAGCTCGAACGCGACCGGGATGGCCGCCGAGACCACCGTGGCCACCGCGGCGATGACCGCACCGACTATCGCGGGATGGAACCACCGACGCCGTCTCGGGATCGACACGGTCCGATTATGGCAACGCCCCGCACCACGGGCTGCCCTGGACGGCGCGCGGTGCGCGGTGGAGCGGGCGTGCTCGACGACGACGGCGGGGCGGGCGGGCGGGACGTGGACCGGCTCTGGACGCGCCCTCCGCCACGGTTACGTGACTTCCCGGACCCAACTCGCGCCACACCGCCGTACCGGCGCGAGACTAGGCCCACTCCCCTGCGAAAAGCGGCTCGACCGGGCGATCCCGGCGTCCGATCCGCAGGTCCCCGAAGATCGTGCTCCGCGCCGCCCGCTCGACCTCCGAGTCCAGGTCGATCCGTAGCTCCTCGGAGGCGTCGTGGGCCGCGCCGACGAGGACGAGTTCGGTCCCGGGATGGTCGAGGAAGTCCGGCGGGTCGAGCGGGGCGAAACGACGGCCGTGGAACTTCCCCTGTAGCTGAGCGGGCAGTTTGACCTTCTGGTCCCCGCGCAGTCCGACCCTGGGCGGGGAGGGTGCTTGCGGGTTCTTCACCGTGATGATGTAGCTCGCCTCCGGCTCGATGCTCAGCTCGTGCTGCGGCGCTCCGAGGCGCAGCGGGAGTTCGAGTTCGTACGCCAGATGGGTGTGGTCGTCGTGCCGGGCGATCACGTACGCCCCCTCCGCCACCGGCCGGGCCGGCGGCTGCTCCCGTCCGCCGCGGGTCTTCGTCCGGTACGCGCGCGCCTGGAGGGCCTCGTGTAACTGCTCGGGCCGGTCCACCACCTCGTCGACGAACGCCCAGAAGCGGTCGTGCTGGTCGATTCCGGGCAGGCGCTTGCGCCCGACCACGAGCAGCCGCAGGTGTCGTCCCCGCCACGGGTGCATCACGACCAGCAGCCGCTGCACCTCCTCCAGCGAGTCGACGTGCTCCTCCTCCACCCGTGGCCGGTAGAGGAAGTAGATGTCCCCGTCTTCAAGTACCTCCGCCATCCGTGCCGGGTACCCGCAACCACGGCCGGGCAACGCCGGCTCCGCACACAAGCCTCCGCACCGATCCTTCGTAGGAACAGGGGTGCGGAGACCAGACCATCAGGTAGGCGAGTACGGACCGGCAAGGCCACGCCGAGTCGCCAACCGCATCCAGAGCAGTGGTCCATCGGTTTGCGGCGGGTCGGCCAGGGTAGCCCCGGACAGCGGGTTGCCGCGACGAGGAGACGTTAATGCAACGCGGGTGGCCGGCGGTCCAGCTCAGCCTGATCACGGGAGGCCTCCTCCATGGTCCAGAGGTTGCGCCCAGGCATTTGGCGGATCTCCGAACATTCTCGCGTCTCCACCGCAGAGCTCTTCTTCGACGTGGTGTTCGTCTTCGCGTTCATTCAGGTCACCACGCTGATGACCGACGACAAGGGTGGGCTCGGTGTCGCGCACGGGCTGCTTGTCCTGGCCCTGCTCTGGTGGTTGTGGTCGCTCTTCGCCTGGCTGAGCAACCGGGTACGGGGAAACTTCGGCCTGGCCAGGCTCACCCTGCTGGCGACAACGCCGGTGTTGTTCGTGCTGGCGGCTGTCACGCTGGACGCGTTCAGGGATGTTCCCGGCGGCGTGGCAGCCCCTGTCGGGTTCGTCGGCTGCTACGCCACAGTCCGGCTTCTGTACCTGGGACTACGCTGGTACGCCACGCCGAGCCTGCGGGGCCACGAGATCGTGTCGCTCACCGTGCCGGCGCTCGCCGCCATCGGCCTACTGCTCAGCGCCGCGTTGCTGCCGCTGGGCAGGCTCGGCAGCACGGCAACGCTGGCCGGCCAGATAGCCCTGTGGGTACTGGCCATCAGCATCGACTACGGCGCCGGGATGGCGCTGCCCGTGCGTCGGCAGATCTTCTCTGCCCGGCACTGGGCCGAGCGACACAACCTGATCATCATCCTGGCCTTGGGCGAGGTGCTGGTGTCGATCGGTGTCACCGGCAGCTACCTGCACGCCACAGCGAGCTTCCTCATCGCCTCGGCGCTCGCCGCCGTCATCGCCTGCTCCCTCGAATGGATCTACTTCGACCTCTCCGCGCTCGTCGGAGAGCACGCACTGCGCACCGCCGACCCGCTCCGCCGGGTACGACTCGCCCGGGACGCCTACACCTACCTGCACCTACCCATGATCGCGGGGATCATCCTGCTCTCTCTCGGACTGAAACACACGCCCGGCCTCATCGAGAGCGCCAACTCATACAACCGCGGCGATCCGCTCGACCGGACCGGCCGGTACGCGATGTACGGCGGCGTCGCCCTGTTCCTGCTCGCCCACGCCGCGTTCCACGGGCGGCTAGGTCACGGCATCCTCATCGTCATCTGGCCCCGACTCGCCGCCGCCGCACTCCTGCTGGCCCTACTGCCGGTCACCGCCTGGCTGCCCGCTCTGCAGGCCCTGGCCTGCCTTGCCGGGGTCTGCCTGGTGACGGCTGTCACCGAGTTCCTAATCAGTCGCCGGCACCGGTGGCGACTGCGCCAGACGCTCTTCGAGGAGGCGGAAGGCGAACCCACAGCCAGAGGCAACAGCGACTCGGGCGGAGGGGCCATCCCGTAGGAGCTGACGTGGGCCGCCACCGGAACGCGTCGCTGACCATCAGCGGGAGCATCGAAGATGCCTGACAGACCTCGACGCAGCCTGGCTTGCGCCTCCATGATCTACGTCCACGTAGAGGTGACCCGGCAGTCCCAGCGGTCGACCACGGACAAGCTCGGTCATCTGTTCGATGATGCCTGACGTAGGGGTCACCAAAAGGAGTCAGGGCCGGTCTGAACGACCGGCCCTGAGGGTGTTACTGCTGGTGCGCCGCCAGGGACTCGAACCCCGAACCCGCGGGTTAAGAGGCATAGACCGAACGATGATCGTCGCCGCGCCACCTCGTCTGTCGTGACGGCCGAGTCCCGTCTGTGGCTGGTTCGACGCGCCTCGGTTGCTGTCGCCGTTGCTGTCACCACGACCTACGCATTACGAGATCAAGTTGCCCGCCGCGCCGACATGGGCACATGCGGTTCTAGCAGCGAAAATGCCTCTCGACATTTCACACCGCTCCCCGCCGTCCGTCGGCCTCTTGCGGACTGCCCGCCCGCCAATGGCACGCGGGGGGAGGTATCGGTGTGCCGTGAGCTCTTCGTGGTGGCCTTGCAGCCTGAGGCAAGGACATCGCCGCCCCTCCGGATCCAGTTTAATGGCGCAATGTTGATACGCCGAGCGCCGGCTGTCGCGACCTTCATCGCCGCGGCGGCCATTGTCATCGTCGCCGCGCAGGCGCCCGGCTGGCTCGCCGCACACCACGACGCGGCCCCCGCCGAGGTCGTCCCGAGCCGGGTGCGAGACCCGTGGCTGTGGCAGGCGACCGTCGGCCAGCACCCAGTCGGCCCGGCCTCGGTGCTCTTTTTCACCGCGCACACCCGCTATTTCGAGTCCACCGGGGTCGTGGTCGGCCGGGACGGCGGCTACCGGCTGCTGCCAATCGGCGTGGGCGAGGGGCATGGACTGCTCTCCCCTGACGGCCAGTGGTACCTGCGTCCCGGCACCGGAAGCCTTGTCGACCTGCGCACCGGCGACGAACGGCCTACGCACCAGCCGCGCCTGCACCCCCTGGCCTGGTCCCCGGACGGAAAACTGGTGCTCGCCACCCGCAACAACGACGACGCCGTGATCACGTACGGGCCGGACAATCAGCAGCTCAACGACCCACCGAAGCCGGACGATCTCCTCACCGTCGACCCATGGAGTGGCGTGGAACGGGTGTTGCCGGTCGGCACCTTCGCCAGCCACAGCGCGGCGACTTGGTCCCCCGACGGGTCACTGCTCGCCGTGGCGGGCCCGGCGGACCCGGCCGCTCAGATCGCTGAGCGGGAACGGCTGGTGGTGGCCGACCCCTCCGGGGGTGGGGTGCGCTGGCAAGTCGAGCTGGGCGAGCGGCGACGGCTGGCTGGCCGGAGCGCCTGGAGCCCCGACGGACGACGGATCGCTCTGCTGGCATACGACGGCTGCGCCACCCGCTGCGCCGACACTGCCGAGATGCTCCGGCGCTCCTGGCGGATCGAGTTCCTTGACGCGGCCACCGGCCGCCCAGTCGGCGACGCAATCCCGGTCTCCGGCTCGGCAGTAGAACTGGTCGCCTGGCGGAGCGGCGACCCGGTAGTGAAGCGGCAGTCGCCGGAGGCGGACCACGAGAAGCGGCACACCGCTCTCGCGGCGGTCTCCGCCCGCGGCGGAGATCAGGTGCTGCTGACCACTCCAAACGGTGTCAGCGACCTTGTGGTGCCTGGCGACCTGCTGGACCGGGCCGCGTTCGGCGGCCCGGAGCCGCGTCCGTCCCCATTCGCCGCGCCACCGTGGTTGTACGCCACGCTCGCGGTGCCGCTGCTGCTCGCCGTCCTGGCGCTAGTGCGTTGGCAGCGCCGACGCTCAGCCAGTAACGGTGGAGATCGGGGACTGACGCACCGTTCTTGAATTCATGAGCAGGCGCTATCTCTGCGATTAGGGGCGCCGGGCAGTATCCGGCGTACAGGTCGACTCGTCCGTCGCCCACCAGGTCAGCCACCGCCACATGGTGGCTGACCTGCTGTTTTTCTGAGTGCTGCCGGTCGTTTTTGGTCATCACTGGTCGACGTTTGACGGCCCAGACGGCCCAGACGCGGCCCAGCGGGCATACTGGCGCGGCGGCGTGGGAATACCTCCGTAGAGGACCGGCTGCTACCGGCGGCGCCGGCTGGACGATGAGTTCTCGACTCGCGTTCAAGTGCGTTGCTTGCGGCTATCTGATGAGCGGGAGCCCCGACAGGACCGACAGGTGCCCATGCGGGCGGCTCCACAAGGACGCCGACGCAGGCCGGTTCGGCTCGGCCCTCGGCGACGACGCCATTCGAGGTCTACAAGATCGCCGATTGCGGCCTCGCCGGAAATGACTCCTTGCCCCCCAGGCAACCAGCACCGCCACGTGACCTGCTGTTCCGTGGCGCTTGACCTGGGAACGCGGTCCGCCATCGTCCGTGCTCGTCCGCTGACGTCCGCACCGATCGTCACTCAGTTAGTCACCCGCCGGACTGAAGCCGACGGCGCTTTCTGGCACGTTTGCCGTAGCGTCGATGGCATGAAGCCGGTGGTGGTGTCCCTCGTGGCGTTCGCCGCGTTGCTGATCGCGGCGTTCATCTTCATTGGCTGGCGAGACCGGAAGCGGCACTCCTCGCCGGAGGACTCGGCTGCGGCCCGCGATGCCAGGTCTACGCAAGAGCGGTACGCGGCGGAGCGTCATGCCGTCCAAGGTGAGGTTTGGCGGCGCGGCCAAAACCCGCCTAGCGCCTGAGCGAGCCTCGCGTGAGCAGGAAGCCCCTACCTAGCCCCCCCCCGTCTGCCGCCGATCCGCCCTCCTGGGAAGCGGGCCGCCGCCCGGCCCGCCACGTCAAGCGGACCTTGACGCCGTACGGACGCTGCCGGAACAGCCTGAGTCGGCTCTCGTGTCACGGACCGTGCCCCCGGCGGACACCGCCACAGTGGCGCAGTTGACCCAACCTCGCCCGGCACGGACCCGGCTCCCGGGGTCGAAGCTGGCCACCGGCGGCCACCCCTCCCCCTCCCAGGTGAGCAGTTGACCTGACCCTGAGCGGCTGCGGAGCCGGCTCCGGGACGACCAGCATGCCCTCCGCGGCCACCGCCCCCATGCTCGGGGCTTGCCGCGCGGACCCGGCGCGCCCTTCCCCGCGTCGCGCTGCTCAGGCGCGGCGCGGCCGGCTGCCGGCGACGAACCTCCACCACTCTGCCCGCTATCCCGTCTGCGGCGGCCCCCGGGCTCCCCGCTCTTCGCGCCAGCCGCCGGGCATCAGGCGTGACGGCCGCAGAGCGACAGCGGCAGCGGCCGGCGCGCGCCCAGGCGGCGGCGCGTGCGGCCCATTCAGGGCCGCCTTGATAGACGTACAGAAAGTCCTCCCACGCCGGCCGGCAGTCGGCTGCCGGCAGCCGGGTGTCCGGTCTCGGGACCTGCGTGACGGATCGGTATCGGCACCTCGGTGACACTTGCCGGTGGCACGGTGGAGTCGAGAACGCTGAGTCATCCGCTGGCGCTCAGCCAACGCTGCCAGCTGACACGTGTGATCCGCCGCTCGCGGCTCTCGGCCGCGTGGAGGACGAACTGCGCCCGAAGCCGGACCAACGGGTCGTCCGCCGTAGTCAGCGCGGCGACCCTGTCGAGGAACGACGGGTCAAGGTGTCGGACCAGCCGGGCGTACATCCAGTCCTTGCACCGATAGGGTCGCCCCAACGCTGAGAGAATCAACTCAGCTATCTGAGGCCGAGCACCTTCCGGAAGACCGCCGCGCTCGAACCGCAGGAGAAGCCTCTCCTTGGTTGCCCATGGGGACCACATCCACGACTCAGGCGCTCCCCACTCGGTCGGATAGTCCGCCTCCCACCGCAGGTACAGCACCGCAAACGGTGCCCACAACGCCTCCGTAACGTCATCGCCGGGGGCCGAGTCCAGGAACGCACGAACAGGCCCATGGATCGTTCTCTTGTCATGCCATAACTCCACGGCCCGCAGCGCGTTCCATCCGCGCAGCCCCTCGCGCGCAGCCGCAACCGACGCCTGATGACGAGCAAGCGCCCGGCGTCGCACAACCTGGTCCGCGGCAACCAGGTCAAACATCCAGAAGTAGTACCCATGCAACTCCGCAGACACAACTCCAGCCTGCCAAGCACCGCACAGACCCTCACGGCAGGTCTAGCCGGACCTGTCACGCAGGTCCCGAGACTGTTCTGTCACGCAGGTCCTGAGACCGGACATCGCCGGCTGCCGGCCCACCAGAGGGACGCGGGGTTCGATGTTGCCGACTACGACGATGAGCGACATGATCTGCCGGTGAGCGTGGACATGTTCTGGCGGCGAGTAGACCCCGGGGTCGTACAGGGCCTTGAACCAGCAGAACTGCGGACGCTTGTTCCGTACTGGCACGACGACCGCTTCCAACAGGAGACCACGGCTCGGATCACTGTCGGTGCGGAAGACACCGGCGCGCTGATCGGTGAGCTGCTTCGCCTTGGCGCTGGAGATGGTCCCGATGCCTTTGGTGCCTGGCTCGCGGTCGATGGCGCCGACGGGTTGGGTGGGGACCACATGGTCGGCGTCCTCACGCCAGAAGAGGTCGCAAAGGCGACCGAGTTCCTCTCCCGCGCCGAACCGGCGGCCTTGATGCAGCAGTTGCGGCCCAAACTCGCCGTTGCAGCTCGTGAGATGGGCTACAAGCGCCCCTTCGACGACGAATGGGCTCAGACGGTCGTGGCGGATACGCAGGATCTGACAGAGTTGTTCCGGTTAGCCGGAGCAGCAGGTGAAGCCGTCATCGTGGCGATGGTGGCCTGATCAGTTGAACCCGCCCCGTCAACCATCATGCGAGACCAGGCATCGCCAGCAGCCGGCCGGCCTGGATTGTGCTGGCGGAGCCGACTCCGCGTCTCAGACGGTGACAGGCACGCCCTCTTCTAGGTAGGCGGAACCGGCCTGACTCCGGGCCTGCATGCTGGCTTGGAGCCGTCGAGCGAGTCGCGCCGCTCCCGGCGGGTTCTGACGATGCCGGCCGTTGTGGTCCAGGCGCTCAAGCGTCACCGGAACGTCCAGGAGCATGAGCGCGGTCTCGCCGATGAGGATTGGCACGAGACAGGGCTGGTCTTCACGACCGCCACCGGTCGCCATGTCGAACCGCGCAATCCGAACACTGCCTTCGGCCGGTTGATCGTCCGAGCCGATGTCCGGCCAATTCGCTTTCATGACCTGCGACACACCTGCGCGACTCTGCTGCTGGCCGCAGGCGTGTCGCCACGAGTTGTCATGGACGTTCTCGGCCACTCGCAGATCGCGGTGACGATGAACATCTACGGGCATGTGATGCCGGCCATGCAACAGGAGGCGGCGGGTCACATGGACGCGGCGCTCAGCGAGCCGCAGGCGGGTGATGACGGTGACGAGTGACACCGTTGCTGTCGACGTTGCTGTCACTCGCCCCGAAACGATATCTGGGCACCCACCCGTGAGGGTGGATGCCCAGATGATTGCTGGTGCGCCGCCAGGGACTCGAACCCCGAACCCGCGGATTAAGAGTCCGCTGCTCTGCCAGTTGAGCTAGCGGCGCTCGCTGGCAACGGGGAGAACATTAGCACGGCCTCCGAGCCGGGTTCCAATCCGATCCCCGGCTCCCCCCTTCGGTCGAGCTTAAGGGGCATCCAAGGGCAAAACCACCAGTCGTACGACGACAGGGGCCTGAGGAGGGGGGTCCATGCGGCACGATGTGCGCCAGGTACGCGAGAACAGAGGTGGGGATGGGCAGGTTCGCGCGGGCCGGGGCGATGGTGGGCGCCCTCGGTCTGGTGGCGTCGCTGGCACTGACGGCCTGCGGCGACGAGCAGAAGAAGGCGGAGTTCGTGGGCGGCACCACGCCGGCCACGGCGAGCGCGGCGGCCGATCCCGCCACTCCGGCGGCGCCGAGCGGTCCGCCGCTGGCGCTGAGCCCGGCCGACGGGGCGAAGAACAAGCCGGTCAGCTCCGAGATCAGCGCGGAGCTGCCCGACGGCGGCAAGGTGTCCGGCGTCACGCTGACCGCGGCCGACGGCAAGCAGGTCGAGGGGCGGCTGCGCGCCGACGGCTCGTCCTGGGTGCCGTCGAAGCCGCTGAAGTACGGCACCCGCTACACGGCCACGGTCACCGCCACCGGCGCCGACGGCGGGACCAGCCAGGGCACCAGCACCTTCACGACGATGGCGAAGCCCAAGTCCATGATCAGCTCGGGCCTGTACCTCTTCGACGACAAGACGTACGGCGTGGCGATGCCGGTGGTCGCCGAGTTCCACCCGGGCATCCCGAAGAAGGACCGGGCCGCCGTGCAGAAGCGCATGTTCGTGCAGACGGATCCGCCGCAGCCGGGCGCCTGGCACTGGGTCGACAACGGCACCCAGGCCTACTACCGCGCGCCGGAGTACTGGAAGCCCGGCACCACCCTCACCGTCCGGATCGCGCTGGCCGGCATCCCGCTGAGCAACGGCCGCTACGGCAACGTCGACCGCGCGGCCACCGCGAAGATCGGCCGGGCTTTCGAGATGAAGGTCGACAACGCGACCAAGAAGATGACGGTGTACGAGGACGGCCAGGTGGTCCGCACCCTGCCGGTGAGCCTCGGCAAGAAGAAGACGCCCTCCTCCAGCGGCACGATGGTGGTGATGGAGAAGAAGGAGTCCACCGTCTTCGACACCCGGGACGACCCCGATCCGGAGAACCGCTACGTCACGGAGATCGACTTCGCGCAGCGGCTCACCTGGGGCGGCGAGTACATCCACGCCGCGCCCTGGTCGGAGCACGTGCAGGGCCGGCAGAACGTCTCGCACGGCTGCGTCAACGTCTCGACGGCGAACGCGAAGTGGCTGTTCGAGAAGACGAAGGTCGGCGACCCGATCACCATCAAGGGCACCGAGCGCAAGCTGGCCGCCGGCAACGGCTGGACGGCGTGGAGCGTGAGCTGGTCCGAGTTCGTCAAGGGCAGCGCCCTGCCGGTGCCCGAGGGCGGTGCGGGGCCGGCGTTCTGACGCACCTCCACCCGACGATCCGGCGACCGGTCCGCACCCGCGGGCCGGTCGCCGCGTTCCGGGCCGGGTCGCACCCGACTCCGGCCGTTCGCCACGACCCCCGACCGCGACGTCGACCGAGTCGCCGCCCCGGCCGGCCGCCGCCTTGTCGCCCCGTCACCCGGGGAACACGAAACCCCGGAAACGCGAACCCACCTCGCAAAGCCCTTGATTTTATCAATATTCGGACAGCTTGCCCGACGTGTTTCGGTTCACCCTGAGGAACGGGTATCTGTCCGGATGCGTCAGTGAGGGACGATGGGCAACCGGGGACCACGACTGTGAGGGAATCATGCGAGCTGTCCAGGACCAGCTGATCCGGCGTGGGGACGACCGGCGGGGTGGGCGACGCCGTGGGATCGCGGCGGCGGTGCTCGCCGCGGCACTCGCCCTGACCTCCGCCTGCACCGACGGCGGCGGGGGCAAGCCGTCCGGCTGGCAGGACGGCGGCGGCCAGCCCGCCGCGCCGAAGGCCGCGGCCACGATCGTCGAGCCCAAGGCCGACGCGAAGGACGTGCCCGCCTCGACCGGCATCACCTTCACCACGAAGGACGCCCAGGAGACCAGCGTCGAGCTCAAGGACTCGGCCGGCGAGGCCGTCGAGGGCAAGCTCGCCGCGGACGGCACGAGCTGGCTGCCCGCCGGCGCGCTCAAGTACGGCGAGACGTACACCGCCACCGTGACCGCGACCGGCGACGACGGCCGGCCCGCCACGGCGACCAGCACCTTCACCACCATGGCGAAGCCCGGCAAGCAGGTCCGGATCACCAGCTTCCTCGGCGACGACCAAGTGGTCGGCGTCGGCATGCCCCTGATCGTCAAGTTCGGCCGGGCCATCCCGGAGGACTACCGCGACGACGTCCAGCGCCGGATGACGGTCACCTCCACGCCGGCCCAGGAGGGCATCTGGCACTGGGTCAGCCCGACGGAGATCCGCTACCGCCCGAAAAAGTTCTGGCAGGCCGGCAGTACCGTCTCCTACCGCGTCCAGGCCGGCGGCCTGCCGCTGGGCGGCGGCTGGTACGGCCGGGCGGACCTCACCGTCGACATCAAGATCGGCGCAGCGGTGATCATGACCGTGGACAACAAGACCAAGCGGATGACCGTCACGAAGAACGGGTCTGTGATCAAGACCATCCCGGTCAGCCTCGGCAAGAAGAGCACCCCCTCGTCGAGCGGCACCATGGTGGTGATCGAGAAGCTGCGCAAGACGGTCTTCGACACCTTCGACGAGCTGGGCCCCGAGGAGGGCTACCGCACGAAGATCGACTACGCCCAGCGGCTGACCTGGGGTGGCGAGTTCATCCACGCCGCGCCCTGGTCGGAGGGGCAGCAGGGCAGCGTGAACGTCTCGCACGGCTGCGTGAACGTCTCGATGGCCAACGGCGCCTGGCTGTTCGCCAACACAAGGATCGGCGACCCGATCACGGTCAAGGGCACCGAGCGCAAGCTGCAGAACGGCAACGGCTGGACCGACTGGAACATGAGCTGGGATGAGTACGTCAAGGGCAGCGCCCTGCCGTACGAGCCGGCCGGGGCCGACCCGGACGCCAGCGGCGAGCCCGCGCCCAGCCCGACCGCCTGAGCACCGGAAACGCCGAAGGCCCCCTCCGCGAGGAGGGGGCCTTCGGCAACCGGGTGACTGATGGGAATTGAACCCACGACAACCGGGACCACAACCCGGTGCTCTGCCAACTGAGCTACAGCCACCATGCCTTCCGCACCCGGTCGATCGCCCCGGGCGGGGTGCGGACCAATAATAGCCCCACCCCCGCCCGCCGCGTCCAGCGGGTTCTCCGCCCCGGATCAGAGTTGGGCGGCGATCGCCTTGGCGGTCTCCACGTCGGGGCCGGGCAGCGGCACGAAGACGGTCCGCCGGTAGTACTCCAGCTCCCGGATGCTCTCCCGGATGTCGGCCAGCGCCCGGTGCGCGAGCCCCTTCTGCGGCTGGCCGAAGTACACCCGCGGGTACCAGCGGCGGCACAGCTCCTTGATCGAGGAGACGTCGATCATCCGGTAGTGCAGGTGCGCGTCGAGGCGCGGCATGTCCCGGGCGATGAAGCCCCGGTCGGTGGCGATCGAGTTGCCGCACAGCGGCGCGCTGCGCGGGTCCTTGACGTGGCTGGCGACGTAGTCGAGGACCATGTCCTCCGCCTCGGCCAGGGTCACCGTCGAGCGCCGGACCTCCTCGGTCAGCCCCGACTTCCCGTGCATCGTGCGGACGATCTCCGGCATCGCCTCCAGCGCCGCCTCGTCGGCGTGGATCACCACGTCGACACCCTCCCCGAGCACGTTGAGGTCGGGATCGGTGACGAGCGCGGCGACCTCGATCAGCTTGTCCCTGCCGAGGTCCAACCCGGTCATCTCACAGTCGATCCAGACGAGAAGATCAGCCACCGGCCCAGACTACGCGCAGCCCCGCCGGCCGCGCGCCCGCGCACCGTGGGGCGACCCGACCGCTAGGGTTTCCCCGTGCCAGCCGAACCCGCCGCACCGCCCGCCGTCACCGACGACGACCCGGGCGGCCGTACGGTCCGTCGGCTCGCCGCCGTGCTGGCGCTGGCCGCCGTGCTGCCGGCGCTCTACCTGCCCGGGCTGGTACACGACTTCTTCGACCTGAAGATCTACATGCGGGCGATGGACTGGTGGGCGGCCGGCAACCCGCTCTACGACTACGTCCAGCCCGACCGGGTGCAGGGCGAGCTCTACTTCACCTACCCGCCGTTCAGCGCGCTGCTGCTGCGCCCGTTCGCGTTGCTGCCGCTGGGCGCCACCGTGACGATCTTCACTATCCTGACCGCGCTCGCGGTGGTGGTCACCACCCGCTGGCTGGCGGCGCCGGTGATCGCCCGGCACGGCCTGCCCCGTGTGTTCACCCTCACGGTGGCGGTCCTGCTCGTGCTGGCCGTGGAGAGCACCCGGGAGACGATCACCTTCGGTCAGATCAACATGCTGCTGGTCGTGCTGATCCTGGCCGACCTGCTCTTCGCCGTACCCCGGGCGGCTCGTTGGGCCGGCGTGGGTGTCGGGCTGGCGACGGCGCTCAAGCTCTTCCCGGGCATCTTCATCGTCTATCTGCTGGCCACCCGGCGGTGGCGGGCGGCGGCGGTGGCGAGCGCGACGGCCGCCGCCGCGACCCTGCTCGCCGCGGCGGTCGCGCCGCGTGACTCGTGGCGGTTCTGGACCCACGAGCTGTGGGCGACCGACCGGGTCGGCCGCACCGACTACACCGGCAACCAGTCGCTGTTCGGGCTGCTCAGCCGCATCACCGCCCCGGAGAAGCCGGACCGGATGCTCTGGCTGCTGCTGGTCGCGGTCATCGCCGGGTACGGGCTGTGGCGGGCGGCGCGGGCCGCCCGGGCCGGGGACCCGCTCACCGGGCTCGCCCTCACCGGGCTGGTCGGCGCGCTGGTCAGCCCCATCACCTGGACCCACCACATCTACTGGTTCATCCCCGCGGTGGTGGTGCTGGCGGACGCGGCGCTGAGCGCCGACCCCGGCACCGGCGAGGGCCTCCGCCGCCGGAACGGGCTGGCCGCGCTCGCCGTCGGCACGACCGCCCTGATCGTGTACGGCGTGGTGACCTTCTACGACTGGGGCGTCGCCCCGGTGCGCACCGACTCGCCGGCCGAGTTCCTGGTGCGCAACACGTACGTGCTGCTGAGCCTGCTGCTGCTGGTGGCGCTGCCGGTCGGGCGCCGGGCCGGGAAGTCGCACCAAATGGACAGTCTTCCCGAGTAGCCCCCTTCACCGCTAATCTGGTCACAACTACCTCAGGTGTCTCTCGGGTAGCACCGATCCCCCGGTGAAAGTGGCCCTCCGCGTCGGCAGCGCGGAGGGCCACTCGCCGTTCGGGCCGCCCGGGCGCGGTCAGCGCGCGGCGTCCGGGGAATCCGGGACCGCCGGGGTTGGCGGGGAGTCTGGGGCGGCCGGGGAATCCGCGGTCGTCGGGGAATCCGCGGTCGTCGGGGAGTCCGGGCGGGGCCGGCCCTCCGGCGGGGCCGGCGGGGCCGGCGCGGCCGTCGCCTCGGCAACGGCCGGCGGCCAGGCCAGGCTGAGGGTCACCTCGGGCGGGCAGACCGCCGGGTCGTCGCCGGCGAGGTCGGCGAGCGTCGCGGGGCGGCGCGCGGGCACCGGCCCGATGGCGGCCCGGGACGGCGCGGGGCCGGCGCCGACCGAGGCGAGCTGACGCCCGACGACCCGGGACCGGTCGCTGTCCCGGGTCGGCTGGGCGCCCAGCCCGCTGAGCGAGGTCACGCCGAGCCGCCCGGCCAGCACCGGCACCTGGTCCGGTTCGACCACGAAGACCACCTCGCGCGGGCGTACCGGGCGCAACAGGAGCAGCACGGCGAGCACCACCGCCAGCACCCCGCCGGCCAGCAGGCCCGCGGTCGCCGGGGCGGTCCAGCCGACCCGCAGCCCGGCGCGCAGCTCCAGGGTCAGGTCGGCACGCCCGTCGGGACGCAGCACCACCAGGCTCAGCCGCCGGTCGGCCAGCTCCTGCGGGGACCACTCCAGCGCGCCGATCCCCTCGCGTACCCAGGAGGGCTGACCGATCGGCGTGACGGCCGGCGCGGAGCCGGCGGCTGGTGTGGAGCCGGCGGACGGGGTGGCGGGCTCCAGCCGGACCGGCAGCGGGCCCCGCGCCAGGGCCACCCGGCGGACCTCGGCGTGCGGCACCGGGTCGAGCCAGCGCCGCACCTCGTCGGCGGGGGCCAGCCCGACGAAGGCCGGGCCGTCGGCCGTGCGGGCGTCCAGCCGGAGCCGGGCCTGCCCGACCCGGGCGAACGGCGCCTCCGCGCGCAGCAGCTCGTCGACGTCCCGGACGACCACCGCGTGCCCGGGGGTGTGCACGGTCTCGAACCGGGCGCTGAAGGCGCCTGCCGGGTCGGCGTGCCGGGTGAGCATCCCGAGCACCCCGCCGGCGAGCAGCGCCGGAATCCCGATGGTCAGCAGCAGCACTCCGCCGAGCGCCCGCACGAACCGCATTCGCCTCGTCCCCCTCCGTAGCCGGATACCCGGCCGACCTTACCGACGAGGACCGACTGATCAGCGGATATCCACGGCACCGGCCCGGAAAGCCGCCGGCCCGCCGGGTACGCCGACGGGCCGGTGGAGGGTGCGGGAGGGGCTCACGCCTTCGGCGCGGGCTCCCGCCGGCTCCGCGCGAAGGCGAGACCGCCGAGCAACAGGCCCCCCGCCCCGGCGACCAGGCCGGCGATGCCGAGCCCGGTGGCCAGGCCGACGCCCTCGGCGTCGTCATCGTCGTCGGCCTGCGCCGGGGCGGCGCCGCCGGTGGGGGCGGCCGACGGCGAGGCCGCGGTGAGGGTGAGCACCGGGGCCGGGCTCTCCGGCTCCTCCCCGCCGGGGGTCGGCGCCTCGATCCAGCGCTGAACGTTGCCGTCGGAGTAGGTCTGCAGCGTCTTGAAGACCATCGTGTCGACCTGCGGCAGCGGACCCATCGAGACCGGGAACTCCTGGAACTCGCCGGGCTTGACCCCCGCGTTTCCGGTCGCCGTCCAGGTGAGCTTGGCGACGACCTCGGTGAGCTGGCTGCCGTGCACCTCGACCGGCGGGTCGACCTTGCGCTTCTCCACCGCCACCGTCCAGCCGGGCACCGGCATGGTCGACACGGAGCCCACCGGCGCGTTCTCGGGCAGCACCACCTCCACCTTGGTCGTGGAGGCGGTGTCGCTCTCGTTCGGCACCCGGAAGGCGAACCGGCCGTAGCCGCCCTGGGTCGCCTCCTGCGGGTTGACCGAAACGTGGGCGGAGGCGGGCGCCGCGAAGCCGAGGACGGCGGTGGCGACGGCGCCGAGCGCCAGGGCGGCTGCGGCGGCTGCGGTACGCCGGTGACGGATCATCTGGGAGCCTTCCTGTTACCTGATCGGCACGGTGGCGGTCACCGTGGCCTGGTCGATGTCGGACGTGCGGACGGTCACGCGCAACTGCCACTCCCCCGCCGCCGGCAGGTTGATCTCGCCGGTGGCGTGGTTGTCGGTCAACGGCAGCAGCGGGACCTCGATCGGTTCGATCCCGGCCGACGGCAGGGCCGCCGTGGCGCGCCACTCCACCACCGGCTGTGGCCGGTTGTCCTTCGTGTACGCGTAGAAGTGCACGGTGTTGTTGCCCCGCTCGGCCGGGTCCAGCTCCACCTGCAGCGAGTAGATCGGGCTGGACAGCGTCGTGGAGAAGTAACCGGGGGAACCGCCGGTCACGTCGGAGCCGGCGGTGCGGGCCGGGGTGGTCTGCACCAGGACGGCGGTCAGGCCGAGCACCACGGCGGTGATCGCCAACTCCGCCCAGACCGCCCGCCGCATCGGCGCCGGCCGGCCGGCCGCCGTGCGCACCAACTGCCGGGAGTACGCGGCCACCGCGATGACCAGCGCGAACAGCCCGATCTTGCCGAGCAGCAGCCGCCCGTAGGTGGTGTCGACCAGCGCGGCCGGCGTGGCGACCTCGATCAGCGCCTGGACGGTGCCGGCGAGCAGCAGCGCCGAGACGGCCAGCGTCGCCCAGCGCGACCAGATCGGCAGGATCGCGCCCAGTTCCCGCTCGTCTGCCCGGCGCAGCAGGAAGGCGGCGAGCATCACCAGCCCGCCCAGCCAGACGGCCATGCTGCCCAGGTGGACCGCGTCGACGACGACGGAGACCGCCGGGGCGGGCGAGGCCGCCGGGTGCCCGGCCAGCGGCCAGGTCAGCAGGGCCGCCACCCCGAGGATGCCGAGGATCACCAGGTCGGCGCGGCCGACCGGCCCGGCCAGCAGCGGCCGGAGCAGGAACGCCGCCGCGGCCAGCAGGCCCAGCCGCACCAGGTGCGCCGCGCCGAAGGTGCTGCCCAGCACCGCGCTGAGCCCCTCGCCGGTCACGTCGAACACGCCCCCGCCGGCGGTGTAGGGCACCTGGAGCAGGAGGTTCGTCACGGTGCCGAGCACCACCAGGCCGAGCCCGGCCCAGGCCAGCCGCGCCGGGCCCTGCCGGGGCAGCCGCCGGGGCCACAGCGCGGCGAGGACCATCGCCGGGCCGACGAGCAGCAGCAGGCCGGCGTAGCCGACGTACTTGGCGACCTTGACCGCGTGGCCGACCACCGGGTCGGCCCGGCTGTCGTCCCCGGTGTCGACCGGGGGCGTGGAGGGCGCGCCGACGGAGTAGGTGAACGCGCCGGAGACCGGATGGCTGTCGGCGGAGATCACCCGGTAGCTGACCAGGTAGGTGCCGCGCCCTCCGGCCGAGTCGACCGGGATCGTGACCACGCTGCCGGAGAAGCTCGGCTCGCCCCGGTCGGCGCGGGAGCCGTCCGGCGCGATCACCCGGATCTTGCCCGGCACCTTGCGGACGGACTCGCTGAAGGTCAGCACCACCTCGGCCGGCCCGCTCGACACCACCGCCGAGGCGACCGGGCTGCTGCTCACCAGCACCGCGTGGGCGCTGGCGGGCCCGGCGGGGGCGATCAACAGGGCGACGACGGCGATCAGCAGGCCGACGGCGGCGGTCAGCCGGGCGAACCGGCGACGGTTGGCGACACTCATGCCGGTCATGCTCGCGGACCCGACCCGCCGGGCGCGAGTCCGACCGTGCGGAACAGCCCGAAGCCCACCGGCCCGCGCGACCCCCTGCTCGGGCGTGCCTGCCCGGGGCGGAGCGTGGTCAGCCATGCCGGGCCCGGAGTGACGTCGACACCGGGCTGCCGGACTCGCCGCCGACCCGGCCCAGCGCCCACAGCAGCCCCGCCTGCACCACGGCGGCCAGGTGGCCGACCTCGTGCACGAGGGCGGTGGTGGAGTTGGCGATGTCGACGGCGCTGGTGCCGGCCAGGCACACCGCCAGCACCAGCGCCACCGGCACGAACGCGCGGGCCCGCTCCGGCCGCCACGCGGCCAGCGCGAAGCCGACGGCCAGCGCCACGTCGAAGGAGGCCATCTCGCGGCTGGTGTGCGGGTCGACGGTCACGTCCAGCCCGGCCAGCAGCACCGGCAGCGCGATCGACAACTGGGCGACGGCGGCGACCGCGACGGCGACCCGCAGCACCTGACGGCGGGCCCGCCGGGTCGCCTCCGGCACTCGCCGGGCCGTGACCGGGTCGGCGGCGACCGCCGCGAGCACCGAGGCCGTCAGGTCGGGCACCGCCACCGCCCGCACCCGGGCCAGCCGGGTCACCTGCTCGGCCCGGGCCAGCCAGGCGCGGCAGCCGGGGCAACGCGCCGTGTGCGCGTCCAGCACCGCCGGCGCCGCCTGCGGGTCCTCGCCGTCCAGCCGCGCCGACAGCGCCGTGCGTACGTCGTCGCATGTCATGAGCGGGTAGTCGTGCGGCGAGCCGGAAAAGTTCCCGGCGTGGCGCAGGCCATGGAAGGGCCGAAGGACCCTGCCCCCTCCTGCCGTGCCGCGTAACCTGGGTTGTCGTGATCCCCGCCCCGCGCGACACCTCCGCCGTCGGTCCCACCGACGCCGCCGCCGCGCGCGAGTCGGCGACGGTGTGGGCGCTGGCCGCCCGCGACGGGGATCCCGTCGCCCAGGCCGCCTTCGTCCGGCTCACCCAGGCCGAGGTGTGGCGCTTCGCCGCCGCACTGGTCGACCCGGACAGCGCCGACGACCTGACGCAGGAGACCTACCTGCGGGCGTTCCGGGGGCTGCCGGCTTTCGAGGGGCGGTCCAGCGCGCGGACCTGGCTGCTCGGCATCGCCCGGCGGGCCTGCGCCGACCACCTGCGCACGGTCGTGCGCCGCCGGCGGCTCGACGAGCGGCTCACGGCCGACGCGGGGGCCGACCGGTCGCACCCCGACCCCGCCGGCCAGCTCGGCGCCGCCGACCTGGTCCGCCGGCTCTCCGCCGAGCGGCGCGGGGCGTTCGTGCTCACCCAGCTGCTCGGCCTGTCGTACGCCGAGGCCGCCGCCGTCGAGGGGGTGCCGGTGGGCACCATCCGCTCCCGGGTGGCCCGGGCCCGCAACGACCTCGTCGAGGCGGTCGGCGACGCCCTCGCCGGATGAGCGGGAACGTGGCCGGGAACTTCCGTGGCGGACGCGACGTCCAATGATCGTGACCGCCCCCCGTACTCCGGCCGCCCGCTGGCCGGCCGTCCGCCCCTGGCTCGGCGTGGCCGCCCGGCTGGGCCTGGCCGCCGTCTGGCTGATCGCCGGCGGCAGCAAGGTCGGTGACCTGGCCGCCTCCGGTCGCGCCGTCAACGCGTACCAGGTCATGCCGTACGACGTCGCCACGGTGATCGGCGCGGCGCTGCCCTTCGTGGAGCTGGCGCTGGGCGTGCTACTGCTCCTCGGGCTGGCCACCCGGCTGAGCGCCGCGGTCTCCGCGGCGCTGCTGGTGGTCTTCGTCGCCGGCATCGCCTCGGCCTGGAGCCGGGGCCTGGCGATCGACTGCGGCTGCTTCGGCAGCGGCGGCCAGCTCGCCGAGGGGCAGGCGCCGAGCTACCTCCCGGAGATCCTCCGGGACCTGGGATTCCTGGCACTGGCCGGATTCCTGCTGATCTGGCCCCGCACGCCCGTCTCCGTGGACGGCTGGCTGACGGGGGACGTACCCGTGGAGGACGAGAATGAGTAGTCGCAAGGGGCAGAAGGGCGCCGCGCGGGTGGTCCGCGAACAGCTCGCCCGGGAGCAGCGGCGCAAGCGGACGCTCTGGGTCTCCGTGGCCGCCGTCGCCGTCCTGGTGATCGCCGGCCTCATCGGCTGGAGCATCTACTCCAGCCAGCGCTCCGCCGACTTCACCCCGCCGACCGGCTCGAACGAGGCCGGCACCGGCGTCGTCGCCGGCTCGGGCCCGGTCACCGTGGACATCTACGAGGACTTCCTCTGCCCGGCCTGCAAGCAGTTCGAGCAGGTCAGCGGCCCGACGATCGACCAGCTCATCAGCGAGGGCAAGGTACGGGTCGTCTACCACCCGGTGGCCTACCTCAACCGCTTCTCCACCACCCAGTACTCGACCCGGTCCTCGGCGGCCTCCGGCTGTGCGGCCGAGAGCGGCCGGTACCGCGAGTACGCCAAGGCGCTGTTCGACCGGCAGCCGCCGGAGGGCGGCGCCGGGCTCAGCGACGACGAGCTGGTGGACATCGCGGCGGGCGCCGGCCTCGACCGGGACGGGTTCGCCTCCTGCCTGCGGGAGGGCACCTTCAAGCCGTGGACGGAGCACGTGACCGACGAGGCCAGCAAGGCCGGCATCACCGGCACCCCGACCATCGTGGTCGACGGCCAGGAGGTCGCCGACCGCAGCCCGGAGGGGATCAAGGCGGCGGTGGAGGCGGCCGGCAAGTGATCCGTGACCTGCTGGCCCGCGCCGGCCTGGTGCTCGCCGCCGCGCTGGCCGCGACGCTCGCGCTCGCCGGGCCGGCGGCCGCGCACGGGGCGGACGCCCCCGACGGCACCGACTACCGCACCGAGGTGACGGCGGTCACCCCGGCCCGGGCGGGGCTGAGCGTACGGGTGGTGGAGGCGGGCGCCCGGCTGGAGCTGACCAACACCGGCGACCACGCCGTCGAGGTGGTCGGCTACTCCGGCGAGCCGTACCTGCGGGTGGGTCCCGACGGGGTGTACGAGAACGTCCGTTCCCCCGCGACGTACCTGAACCGGACCATCGCCGGGGACACCCGGCTGCCGGCCGAGGCGGACCCGGCCGCGCCGCCGGACTGGCGGCGGGTCGACGACTCGTCCACGGTGCGCTGGCACGACCAGCGGGCGCTCTGGCGCGAGTCGGCGCCGCCGTCGCAGGTGCGGGCCGCCCCCGACCGGGAGCACCGGGTGCGGGACTGGGTGGTGCCGCTGCGCGCCGGCGCCGAGCCGATGGAGATCCGCGGCACCCTGGACTGGGTGCCGCCGCCGGACGCGTACGCCTGGTGGGTGGTCGCCACGGTCGGGCTGCTCGCGGTGGGCGCGCTGGGGCTGCTGCCGGCCGGCTCGGCGCCGGGCGCGCGGGCGCTGGCCGGGCTCGGCGGGCTGCTGGTACTCGGCGGGGTGGCCGCGGTGGCGTTCACCGTGGGCCGGGAGCTCGACGCCGGGGCGCGGGGCGTCGGCGGCCTGCTGGCCGGCCTGCTCGGGGGGCAGGTGTGGGCGCTGCTGACCGGGCTCGGCGCGATCGCCGCCGGGGTGTACGCGCTGGCCCGACGGCCGGCCGCCGACTTCGCGCTGGCGCTGGCCGGCGCCTGCCTGGCGCTCTTCGCCGGGGTGGCGAACGCCGCGGTCTTCGCCCGCGCCGTCGCCCCCGTCCCGTGGCCGGCGACGGCGGCCCGGATCCTGGTCGCCGTCGTCCTGGTCACCGGCGTCGGCGCCGCGGCGGCCGGTGCCCTCCGCCTCCACGCCGCCTCCCGCCGCCACTCCCCCTCTCCCACCCCCGCCCCCACGGCGTCCCGCCCCTGACGACGCCGGGGCGGGGTGGGGTCAGTGGGGGGTGCGGGTTGTCGGGGTGAAGCCGGCCGGAAGCTCCAGGCGGTGACGGGACAGGAGGTCCTGGTCGGCCAGGAGGTCCGGCGTCGCACCGTCGGCGACGATCCGACCGGCGTCCAGGATCACCGAGCGGTCGCAGAGTTCCAGGGCGTACGGCAGGTCGTGGGTCACCATGAGCAGCGTCACCGGCAGCCCGCGCAGGATCTCGGCCAGCTCGCGGCGGGCCGCCGGGTCGAGGTTCGACGACGGCTCGTCGAGGACCAGGATCTCCGGGTGCATGGCGAGCACGGTGGCCACCGCCACCCGGCGCCGCTGCCCGAAGGAGAGGTGGTGCGGCGCGCGGTCCCGGTGCTCGCCCATCCCGACCGCGGCGAGCGCCTCGTCCACCCGGGCGGCCAGTTCCGCCCCGCGCAACCCCAGGTTGGCCGGCCCGAACGCCACGTCCTCGGCGACCGTGGGCAGGAAGAGCTGGTCGTCCGGGTCCTGGAAGACGATGCCCACCCGGCGGCGCACCTCGGCCAGCGTGGCCCGGTCCTGGCTGACGGTCAGGCCACCGACGCTCACGCTCCCCTCGGTCGGGGTGAGGATGCCGTTGAGGTGCAGCACCAGGGTGGTCTTCCCGGCGCCGTTCGGGCCGAGCAGCGCCACCCGGTCGCCGCGCGGCACGGTCAGGTCCACCCCGTGCAGGGCGACGTGCCCGTCCGGGTACGCGTACCGGACGCCACGGACGTCCAGGGAGGCAGCGGTCTGCACGTCCCCGATCATGTCAGCACGACGGCGGTGGCGGCGATGGTGGCCGCCAGGACCGGCACGGTGGCCGCGACCAGCCACTGCCCGGTTGTCGCCGCGCCCGCGCCCTGCCACACCGCCGGCATCCGGCCGGCGTAGCCGCGCGACAGCATCGCCAGGTAGACCCGCTCGCCGCGTTCGAACGCGCGCAGGAAGAGCGCGCCGATGCCGGCGGCGAAGCCGCGCAGCTGCCACAGGAAGCGCGGGTCGTCGCCGCGGGAGATCCGGGCCACCCGCATCCGGCGGGCCTCGCCGACCAGCACGTCGAGGTAGCGCAGCATGAACGTGGCGATCTGGGTGAGGATCTGCGGGCAGCGCAGCCGGTCCAGGCCGACGATCAGGTCACGGGTCGTCGTGGTCGCGGCCAGCAGGAGCGACGCGAGCACCCCGAGAGTGCCCTTCGCCACGATGTTCCAGGCCCCGAGCAGCCCGTCGGACGACAGGCTGAGGCCGAGCACGTCGACGCGCTCGCCGGCGCCGAGGAACGGCAGGGCGACGGCGAAGAGCACGAACGGCAGCTCGATCAGCGACCGGCCGAGCAGCCAGCCCGGGCCGACCCGGGCCAGCGCGGCGACCGCCGCGACCAGCAGGGCGTACCCGCCGAAGGCCCAGAACGCCTCGCGCGGGGTGGCCACCACGGCGAGGGTGAAGACCACCATCGCCGCGATCTTGGCCTCGGGCGGGAGCCGGTGCACCGGCGAGGTGCCCTCCCGGTACAGCACGTGCGCGTGTCCGGCGCCCATCCCCGGCTAGCCCCGGCCCGTCGCGCCGGTGGTGGCGCGCTCACGGTCGGCCGCCTCGCCGTCTCGCGGGCCGCGGCGGCGGACCAGCCAGAAGGCCCCGCCGGCCACAGCGAAGGTGAGCAGCACGCCGAGGACGCCGGACAGGCCGGTGGAGAGGAAGTCGTTGTCGATCCCCGCGATGCCGTAGTCGGCGAGCGGGCCGCCGATCTCGTGCTCCTTCTCCTGCTGCGCCGGGCAACTGCCGCCGGTGATGTTGTCGTCGGCGTCGAACGTGCAGCCCTCGCGCAGCGACGAGTCCAGCCCGTCGGGGTGCGCCGAGGCGAAGTTGCTCACCACCCCGGCGAGCAGCAGGGCCACCAGCAGCCCGCCGACGACGAACCCCCAGGAACGCTTCCTCACCGGACACCTCCGACGGCCGGGACGGTGGGCGCGGACGCGGGCCGCAGCCCGCGCAGCGCGTAGACGAGATCGGGCCGGACCTTGGCGACGGTGACCACCGTGGTCGCGGTGATCAGGCCCTCGCCGATGCCGATGAGGAGGTGGGCGCCGGCCATCGTGCCGGCCAGGCCGCCCAGGTTGCCGCCCAGGTCGGTGGTGCCGCCGAGCCAGTATTGGAACACGAAGCCCATCGACGCGACCACCACGCTGACCAGGGCGGAGACGAAGGCGGTCACACCGAGGCCGGTCGGGGTGCGGGGCAGCACCCGCAGCAGCAGCGCGATCAGCAGGTACGCGGCGGCGGTGCCGAACACCGCCATGTTGGTGATGTTGAGCCCGAGCATCGCGACGCCCCCGTCACCGAAGACGAGCGCCTGCACGACGAGCACCACGGCCACGCAGAGCGCGCCGACCCACGGGCCGACCAGCATCGCGGCGAGCGCGCCGCCGAGCAGGTGGCCGCTGACGCCGGCGGTGAAGATCGGGAAGTTGAGCATCTGCACGGCGAAGATGAAGGCCGCGACGAGACCCGCCATCGGCGCCAGCCGGTCGTCCAGGTCGCGCCGGCCGCGCAGGACGCCGAGGGTCATCGCGGCCACCGCGACGGCCGCGAAGACCGCGGCGACGGGACCGTCGATGATCCCGTTCGAGATGTGCATCGCCAGCGTTTCCACACGACCTCCCACGCATCGGCGGTCCGTCCGCGCCCCGCGGGGTCAGCGTATTTCCCGTGCATCGCTGTTGCCAATATCTGGCAACAGCGCATGGCATCGATCACCGTCCGCCGCACGGACGCGGGCCGGAAGTACCGGACGCCGGGCCCGGTGCCGGCGCGTCGCCCGGGGCCGGCGGGCCGGCGCCGGCGGTAGGGTCGTGACCATGACCGCGCCCGACCGCCTCTCCCCCGGTGACCCCGCGCCCGACTTCCGCCTGCCCACCGACACCGGCGAGACGCTCTCGCTGGCCGACCTGCGCGGCCGTAAGGTCGTGCTGTACGCCTACCCGGCGGCCATGACGCCCGGCTGCACCAAGCAGGCCTGCGACTTCCGCGACTCGCTCGCCTCGCTCCAGGCGGCCGGCTACGAGGTCGTCGGCATCTCGCCCGACAAGCCGGAGAAGCTGGCGAAGTTCCGCGAGCGTGACGCCATCACCTTCCCGCTGGTCGCGGACACCGACAAGTCGGTGCTGATCGCGTACGGCGCGTACGGCGAGAAGCAGTCGTACGGCCGGACGGTGACCGGCGTGATCCGCTCGACCTTCGTGATCGACGCCGACGGGAAGATCGAGCGTGCGCTCTACAACGTCAAGGCGACGGGCCACGTCGCCAAGCTGCGCCGCGACCTCGGGCTCGACTGAGTCCGGCCGCCCTCGACCGGCCGCGGGGGCGTCTCGCCGCCCGGCCGGCGAGGGCGGGCTCGGCACCGTCGTGACCCGACGCTCTAGACTCAGCGGGTCGGCGGGAGTGGCGTAACGGCAGCCGCGGTAGGTTTAGGTCCTATTGTCCGAAAGGACGTGGGGGTTCGAATCCCCCCTCCCGCACTTCGGGGTCCACCCCGCCCGGGCCACCGGCTGCGCTGTTGGACGCGTCACGATCGCAGGTCGGCGCGGGCCCCGCGCGGTCAGGATTGCCCGGTGACCCTGCGCTTCGCCCTCGACCCCGAACTGACCCCCGACCTGCGCGAGGCGATCATCGCGCTCTGGGTCGACGTCACCAACGCCGGCGGGGCGGTCGGCTTCGTGCCGCCGGTCACCGCCGCCGACGTCCGGCGCACCGCGGACCCGACGTTCGCCGGCATCGCCGAAGGCCCGGACCGCCTCCTGCTCGGGTACGCGGGCGACCGCCTCGTCGCGGCGCTGATCTTCTGCGACAACCGGTTCAACCTGAAGGCGCACTGGTGCGTGCTGAAGCGGGTGATGGTCCACCCGGACACCCAGGGCCACGGGTACGGCCTGACGCTGATGCGCGAGGCCGAACGCCTCGGCCGCGAGCTGGGCCGGGAGGCACTGCACGTGACGGTCCGGGACGGCCTGGGGCTGGACCGCTTCTACCGGCGGCTCGGTTACCGGGAGATCGGGCGCCTGCCCGGCGCCCTGCGGGTCGCGCCCGGCGACGACCGCGACGAGATCCTCATGTGGCTCGACCTGACCTTCCCGCCCGCGCCCGCGCGCTGACCGGCCGCTCCGCCCACGCCCGCGCGCCGGGCCGACGGCTCAGCCGCACCCGGTCACCAGGCCACGCCGATGCCGTCCCCGGGATACCAGTGGTTGGCCGGGGTCTCCCGGTAGGCGAGGAACTTCCGGCCGGTGCGCTCGGCGTGCTCGGCGAGGACGTTGGTGGCGGTCACGTTGTCGGTGAGCAGGATCGCGCCCGGCGCGAGCTTGCCCTCGACCGCCTCGAACTCGCGCTTCTCGTGGGCCCGGCTGTGGTCGCTGTCGTGCAGGAAGAGGTCGACCGGCCGGTCCAGCGCGGCGATGGAGGCGATGGAGTCGCCGATCACCAGGTCGACCACCTCGGACCAGGGCGCGGTCCGGGCGAGGTAGCCGGCCTCGGGGTTGATGTCCAGCGACGTGACCCGGCCGGGATGCCCGTCGGCGGCGTTGCGCAGCAGCGCGGCGGCCAGGACGCAACTGCCGAGCCCCTTGTCGACGCCGGTCTCCACGACGTGCTGGGGTCGCGTGGCGCGGACGATCGCGTACCAGCCGATCCGGCGGGCGTAGCGGACGTGCCGGTCGGCGAGGCCCCGGCGGGCCGCGCCGGCGGTGGCGGACTCGATGTGCCGGCGCAGCACGTCGTCCGACTCGATCTCGCCGAAGTACGCGCGGACCTGCTTGACGGGCACGTCGCAGATCACGCTGACGAACCAGGCGAGGTGGTGCCGGCTCAGCTTGGTCAGGTCGTACGTGTAGTTGTGGTGCTCCCGGGAGGTGACCAGCCACCGGGCCGACGTGCGCAGCACCTTGGCGTCGTGGCGGGCGACCCGGGCCAGGCGCTTGGGGAAGGCGGCGACGGGGGCGAAGGGGGTGCGGGCGATGGCTCGCCGGAGCTTCGTTGCGTCCACGAAAGGGTTCTACCAGGCGAAGGGAAACAGCCGCAGAAAAAGTTTCATCCATGGGCTTGGACGGCGGGGACACGAACGCCAGCCGTCTCCGTAGCGCTCTGACCGGTAGGAGGAGGGGCCATCCCCGGAGCGGATGAGGGTACGCGCGCACTCGCTTGCGTAAGTAGCATCGCGCCATGCCAGGTGCACACCAGTTCGTCGAGCCGGACCCCGTCGCTGACAACGCCGACACCCTGCGGGGAAGGAACGGCAAGCCGCGTCGTCGATGGCGGCGGATCGCCCTCATCAGCCTGCTGGTGGTGGCACTGGTCGGGGGTGCCGGCATGATCGCGGGCGGGCTCTACCTGCGCTCGGTGGAGTCGGACATCGAGCGGGTCGACGCCTTCGCGGGCGTTCCGGAGGAGGGCCGCCCACAGGCGGTGGCCAAGGGCGCCATGAACATCCTGATCCTGGGCAGCGACACCCGCGATCCGGAGAGCACGTCGGGCTCGCGCACCGACACCATCATCCTGGCCCACCTGCCGAAGGACCGGTCTAGCGCCCAGCTCATCTCGATCCCCCGGGACACCTGGGTGGCCGTGCCCCGTGCCAAGGACGGCAACCACGGCGGCCGGGACGCCAAGATCAACGCCGCGTACGCGTGGGGCGGGGTGCCCTTGATGGTGCAGACCGTCGAGAAGTTCACCAGCGTGCGGATCGACCACGTCATGATGGTCGACTTCGCGGGATTCAAGGAGATCATCGACGCTCTGGGCGGCATCGACGTCAACTCGGAGAAGAACTTCACCTCGATCCACCCTCCGTTCCGGACATTCCGCCAGGGCATGCAGCGTATGGACGGTGAGACAGCGCTCGACTACTCACGGCAGCGCAAGCAGTTCCCCGATGGTGACTTCGCCCGCATCCGCCACCAGCAGCAGGTCATCAAGGCGATCCTGGACCGGGCCGTGTCCGGGGGCATCGTGACGAACCCCGGCAAGCTGAACTCGTTCGTGAAGGCGACGTCGAACGCGGTGTCGGTGGACGAGGACATGTCGCTGCTCGGAATGGCGACCGACCTACGCGGCCTGCGCGGCAGCAGCCTCGTCTTCATGACCAGTCCGACGAAGGGCACGGGACGGGTGGGCAGCGAGAGTGTGGTGTTCGCGAACACGGAGAAGGCGAAGGCCTTCTACGACGCGGTGCGGCGTGACGCGGTGCCGGAGATCCTGAGCACCGGAAAGTAGGAGGTCGGACTGACGTACCGGCTCTGGTGAGGCGACTGCCTCGGCCGTATCCTTCGTTCGCCTCGGGTCTGTCATGCAACGTGCGAGGCAGTAAACGGGGGAAGGACCAACCATGTCCAGCCAACAGGCGACGGGCCCGGACGCCACCTCGGCGTGGCTCGATGACGCGCTGGCACGACGTGTGGTGACGACGGTGGCCGACGGGGACGCCGGCGCGACCGCCACGCCGAGGTCGGCTCCGCCGGCAGGTGGGCAGGTGGACGGCGACACGTCGCGTCCGGGTCTCGACGTGACGGCGGTGCTGCCCTATGCCGGCTCCCGCGCGTCCACGCGCACCCGTGGGCTGCGGGCCTGGATGATGACGGCTCCCGTCGACGTCGCGGCCCTGCTGACGCCCTTGCTGCTCACCCAGCAGTACTGGCGCGGGACGCTGGCCATGGCGGCCCTGACCGTGACCGTCTTCGCCGCCGGTGGGCTCTACCGCGCCCGCCGCCACGTGAGCATCCTGGACGAGCTGCCGAGCCTCTGCGGACGCCTGCTGGCCTGCGCGGCGGTGGTCACCATCATCGCGGCCCTGCGTCACGACTCCGCAGCGTACGTGGGCGGCTTCGCCCGCGGCGTGACCCTCGCGGCCGGGCTGGTCCTCGTCGGGCGTGCCTTCTCCCGGGAGTTCGCGACCATCGCGCGCAAGCGTCGGTGGGTGGAACACAACGCGGTCATCATCGGTAGCGGGCCGATCGCCGTGGAACTCGCCCGCCTCCTCCGGCGCTACCCCCAGTACGGGCTCCGTTTCGTCGGCTGCGTCGATTCCGCGTCCCCGCTGGCGCCGACGGCGCTCCCGCTGATCGGCACCCTGGACCAGCTCGAACAGCTCGTGCGGATCGTCGAGTGCGACGTGCTCATCATCGCGGACCCGAATTGCCCGGAACTGACGCTGATGGAGTTCCTCCGGCGTCCGGGCAGCGCGAGCTGCGACCTGTGGGCGGTGCCCCGGCTCTGGGGCTCCCGCTCGCACGGCGACCACATCGGCGCGATCCCGATCGTCAAGGTCGGTGACATCACGCTGTCGGGCCCCCGGTGGGCACTCAAGCGCGCCTCGGACATCGTCTTCGCCGCCACGGCGCTGCTCGTACTGAGCCCGGTGCTCGCGCTCTGCGCGATAGCGACGTTCGTCGACGGCGGTCGAGGCATCTTCTTCTACCAGGAACGGATCGGCCGCCACGGCAAGCCGTTCCACATCATCAAGTTCCGCTCGATGCGTCCGGTGGACGAACACGAGTCGCAGACGAACTGGTCGATCGCCCACGACCGGCGGGTTGGACCGATCGGACGCTTCATGCGTCGCACCTCCCTGGACGAACTGCCGCAACTCTGGAACATCCTGCGCGGCGACATGAGCGTGGTCGGACCGCGGCCGGAGCGGCCGTACTTCGTCGAGAAGTTCTCGGCCGAGTACCCCAACTACGCGATGCGCCACCGGGTGGCGGTGGGGCTGACCGGGCTGGCACAGGTCAGTGGCCTGCGGGGCGACACCCCGATCTCCGACCGCGCCCGGTTCGACAACTACTACATCGAGAACTGGTCTCTCTGGCTCGACGCCAAAGTGCTGATCCGCACGGTGGCCGAGGTCTTCCGCGGCGGTGGTCGCTGACCGGTTGGTGGGGCCGGTGAACCGCCGGCCAGACCGATCGACGAGTGCCACCCGCCCCGCAACACCACCTGCTGTCCCCTTCTGCGCGCTCGCCGTCGACCGCGCGCCGACCGCTTGGAGAGTCGATGCCGGACGTTTCGGTCGTGATTCCGACCACGGGCAGGCCCAGCCTCGCCGAGGCGGTGCTGTCCGCCCGCGCGCAGGAGGGGATGTCCGTACGCATCGTGGTCGTCTGCGACACGGCCGGGATACCCGCGTCCGTACAGGAACTGCGGGGGCACGTGGACGAGATCGTCTGCACCGGCGGCGGACGACGCGGCTCCCACGCGCGCAACCTCGGGGTCGCCCACGCAGCCCCGGGCAGTCACGTGGCGTTCCTCGACGACGACGACGCCTGGCTGCCGACGAAGCTCGCGGTCCAGGTTCCGGTCGTCGACCGCCTGGCCGCCGACGGCAGGCGGCCCGTCGTGTCGTCCCGGATCCTGCAACGCAAGGCCGGTGCCGCACCGCTGCCGACGGCTGCCCCGGAGACGCTGATCACCGAGGGCATGCTCCCCGAGGACTACCTCTTCCGCCGTCGACACCTCGGCGTGGGGCGCCAGTCGTTGCCCACGTCGACTCTGCTCACGACCCACGAGCTGGCCACCCTGTGCCCGTGGGACGAGACGCTGCCGCGCCACCAGGACTGGGACTGGCTGGTGCGTGCCGCCCGCATCCCGGGCGCCACGATCGTGCAGGTCGAGGAGGCCACCGCCGTCTACACCGTCGGCAGCCCCGGCTCCATCTCCGCGCGTGCCGACTGGCGGCAGTCGTGGCAGTGGGCCAAGCGGTGGGAAGGGGTGTGGTCGCCGGAGACGTTCTCCGACTTCATCGCCGCGCAGACCCTCCGGTACGCCCTCCAGGCCAGGGACGGCGAAGGCGTACGGGAGATGGTGCGCGCGATCCGGCGAAACTCCGCCCCGTCGGCCCGCAACGCGGTGCTGGCCGCGCTCGGTCTCGTGCCGCGTGCCACCCTGGAGCGCGTGGCAATGCGCAAGTCCCGTGCGTCCGCCAGCTCACTGCCGACCGACGGAGCCCACTGATGCGTCTGCACTTCGTGCTGCCCCAACTGGAACCCCTCTACGGCATGGAGTTGGCGGCGGCCCTGCTCATCCGTGGTCTCCAGGCGCACGGCGTGGAGGTTTCGGCGACCGTCCTGTCGCGGGGTGTCCCGGCCGGCCTGGAGGACCTCAGCATCGACACCCTCAACCTGGGATCCAGGATCACGCGGCTGATGGAGGCTGTCCCGCCGTTGCGGCGACGGTTGCAGGCCCTGCCGGCGGACGTCGAGATCGTCGCGAGCGGGCTGTGGGGAAGCGTCCCGGTGGGCGCGGCGCTGGCCGGCGCCGGGCGGAGCTTCGTCGCGTGGGAGCACTCGCTGCTGCCCGAGCGGCTGCGCATCGACCGCCGGGTGCGGACGCTCGCCCGTATCACCCGGGTCGGCGCGCTGCGCCCCCGGCTCGTCGTCGCGGTCTCCGGGGGCGTCGCGCGGACCGTCCGGCAGCTCGTGCCGGGGCAGCCGGTCGTCACGATCACCAACCCGCTGCCGCCGCGTCCGTTCGTCGCGCCCCGCGACGTCGTCGACCGCCAGCGCATCCAACTCCTCACCACCGCGGCTTTTCGCCCGTACAAGAACCATTCCTGCGCACTCTCCGCCCTGGCCCTTTTGCCCGAGAACTACCACTTGACGCTCGCGGGCGACGGCGAGGAGCGGGAGCTGCTCCAGACGCAGGCGCGTGACCTGGGTCTGGAGGGCCGCGCGACGTTCCTGGGCAGGGTGCCGGGTGTCGGCGGGCTCCTCGCCGAAGCCGACCTGCTGGTGCACCCCTCGCGGGCCGAGACATTCGGGTTCAGCCTGGTCGAGGCGGCCGAGGCCGGTCTGCCCGTCGCCGCTCTGCCGGTGCCCGCGCTGGACGAGCTGATCCCGGCTCTGGTGCCGGGGGCGCTGGCGGCGGACACCACCCCCTCGGCCCTGGCCGAGACGGTGCTGAGGTTGACGCAGGGCGGCGGGCGCCCCGGCCCCGCCGACTTCGAAAAGGCCTGGCACGCGCGCTGCGCCGCGCTCGATCCCGCCGAGGTCAGCCGCCAGTGGGTGGAGGCGTTGCAGCGGTGACCCTGGCTCAGGGAACGGCCGGCCCGGCGCAGGACCAGGACGACCGCCGACGACGGCCGGGGTCACACCGGCGGAGGTCCGCCGTCGGGGGCCGGGGGGACAGCTTCCTCCGCAAGTCCGGCAAGTTCTTCACCGGCACGCTGCTGCGGACCGTCGCGCAGGGCGTGCTCTTCGTCCTCCTCGCGCGGGAGATGCCGATCGGCACCTACGGGCTGTTCGTCGGCGTGACCGCGCTCATCGCCCTGGTGTCGCCGTTCGCCTCCGCCGGCGCGCCGAGCCTGATCTTCCAGAACTACGCCGACTCGCCGGCCGAGTGGCCCCGGCACCTCGCCCGGGGCCTGCTGCTGTCCACGGTCTTCGGCGCGGGCGCGACGGTGCTGGTGACCGCCGCGGGTGTGGCCATCTGGGGCGCCCAGGTGAGCGTGGTCGACGTGGCCTGTCTCGCCTTCGCGGACCTGGTGGCGTGGCGTCTCGTCGAGGTGGTGGCGGCCTCGGTCCAGGCCCGGGGTCGGGTCTTCGTCGCGTCGGTCATCCCCGCCGTCCTGCACGTGGCGCGGCTGGCCGGGGCGGTGGCCCTGGGCCTGGCCGGCCCGGACCCGATGACGCTGCGCACCTGGGCGGTCACGTCGGCCGCGCTCTCCGCCGTCATCGGCCTGTTGGTGATCGGGTACGGGCTGCGCGGATCGGGAGGGTTCCCGTTCGACAGCCGCGGCGCATTCGCGCAGGCACGGGCCGGGATGCTCTTCGCCGTCGGCCTGTCGGCCCAGACGGTCTACAACGACCTCGACAAGGTCATGCTGTCGCGGCTGAGCACGCCGGAGAGCGCCGCCATCTACGCCGCGGCGTACCGGGTGGTCGACTTCACGTACACGCCCGGCCGATCCATGGCGGCGGTCGCCTACCCCAAGTTCTTCGAGGCCGGGCGGGACGGTCCCCGCGCCGCGTTCGCGCTGACCCGGCGGCTGCTGCCGCGCTACCTCGGCTTCGCGGTGCCGGCGAGCCTGTCGCTCGTCGCATTCGCCTGGGTGATGCCGTACGTCTTCGGGGCCGAGTTCGCGGCGGCCAAGACGGCGCTCCAAGGGCTGAGCGCGCTGCTCGTGCTGAAGGCGATCCACTACCTCGCGGCCGACACCCTGTCGGGAAGCCGGATGCAGGGCCGCCGGACGGTCTGCCAGATCGCTGTCGGCGTCGTCAACGCGGGGCTCAACGTCTGGCTCATCCCGGCCTACGGCTGGCAGGGCGCCGTCGTCTCCAGCCTGGTGTGTGACGCGCTTCTCGGCATACTGCTGTGGGGCTGCCTCCTCGCCTCGCTCCGCCGGCACCCGGGCGCCCGCGCGGCGACGGACAGTGAAAGGGTCTGAGTTGGTCAGCCTCTTCGGTTTCCTGTTGACGGCGAGTGGTGTCGCGGTGGCCGTCTGGCTGGTACGCGCCCGGCGGCGCGTCGCCGCGTCGTTCGGCGAAGGCGCCGTGGCAGTAGCGCTCATCGGGTTCGCGGTGCTCACGAACGCCGCGCCGGTGCTCGCCGGGGGACGCAGTTCGGCGCTCATCGGACTGCTGGTGCTCTGCCTGCTGGGGTGGCTGATCGTGTCGGGCCGCCGCAGCCTACGTGGCCCCGCCGACATCTGGCTCCGGATCTCACTGCTGATGATCGGCGCGCTGCTCGCCTGGTGCTTCGCCGTCGACAGCCTCGTCGGCGCCGGCCTGTACGGCTCGCGGCTCGCGGCGTACGCGGCCTCCGGACTGCTGCTGCTCGCCCTGGTCCTGCTGTCCCGCCGCACCGCCCTGAACACGCGCGCGCTGGCCTTCACGGGGCTGGCCGTCCTGGCGGTGATGACGATCCCGACGCTGTTCACCGGGCAGGCGTGGCGGGCCTGCACCGCCGGGAAGCTGGAGAAGTGCTCAGTGGCGGGGGCCCTGTTCAAGAGCTTCTACGACTCCGAGAACTACGTGGCCATGCTCGCGTCGTTCACGCTGGTCGCCAGCCTGTGTGCGATGCGGCGGCTGGAACTGCTGGCGGCGGCCTCCTTCTGCCTGCTGATCATCGTCGCCACGGGTTCGCGCACCAGCTACCTGGCGATCGCCGCCGCCGGCGTCTGGGTGCTCGGCAGCCTCGTCCTCGAACGGCGACGGCAGTTCCTCCGGATCAACTTCGCCCTCTGCGTCGCCCTGGTGGTGTCCGCCCTCGGACTCGCCACCTACCTGACGTGGAGCGCGTCCAAGACGACCCTGAGCAACCGCGGCAACATCTGGATGGCCGCCCGCGAGTACATCGCCGGCGCCGAGGCCACCGGCGCCGGTGTGTCCAAGTGGTACTACCTGCGGGACATCGGCGAGGCGCCCACCCACTTCTTCCACTCGGGCTACGTCCTCGTCATCTTCTCCGGCGGTCTGGTGGCGCTGACCCTCTGGGGCCTCTGGGCGGCCACGCTGCTGCACGGGGCCGTCACCGACGGCCGGGCCTTCTCCGCGAAGGCGCCCGTCGTGCTGCTCGTCGTCTACTCGTTCACCGAGGTGGTCTGGAACCCGCTCTCCGTCGACGGGCTGTCGTGGATCTACGTGGCGCTCATGCTGACCACCTCGGCCTCCGCCACGGTGGATCCGGTCCCCGCTTCCGGGCCTGTTGACGCAGCCGACCGGCCGGTCGGCCGGTGGGCGGCGCGGCGCCGACTGGCGTCCTAGACAGCCGCTGGCCGCCGCCTGAACCAGTGCCGCGGTAGCGCGGTGCCGTCAGCCTCAGGAGCCGGCGGCTGGCGGAGCGCTGCCGGCGATCGGCAGGTTGTGGAAGGCCAACAGCCCGGCGCCCGTCGAGGTGGCGATCCACGGTCCCGCCCCGGAGTGGCCCAGGTAGCTCACGCCGGTCGCGCCAGCGGCCGGGCCGGAGAGGGTCAGCACCAGTCGGCCGCCGTCCCGGTACGCGACGCCGGTGACGGTGACGGTGCTGCCGTTGACGTGGAAGTCCACCTGCGCCCCCGGCTGGACCGTGAGCGGGTCGTCGTCCCGCAACTGGACCACCACCTCGGTGCGCTCGGCGTTGGCGAAGGCCGCCGCCCGCGGGTCGGGGGACGCCACCCCGTCGCCCGGGCCGCCGTACAGGTCGTGGGCCAGCACGCTGAAGACCCGATCGCCCAGCTCGCGGTAGCCCTGCTCCCACGCGAAGTGGCAGCCCTCGTGGCCGGACAGGCCGTTGGTGGACAGCACCGTCACCCCGAGGCTGTCGCGCATCCGCCGTTGGGCCTCCCGCAGCCGTCCGGTGCTGCTGTCACCGCAGGGCGAGGTCCGCACCTGGAAGACGTAGTACCGGCTGCCGCCGGGGATGTCGACGCCGATCTCCCGCCGCCAGTCGCTGAGCAGGGCGGTGACGCCAGCCACGTGCCTGGTGGCGTTGTCGTTGTCCGACTCGCCCTGGTACCAGAGCACGGCCCTGACCCGCCCGATCACCCCGGCGGCTGTCAGGCGTTGCCGCAGCCGACCGTAGTTGGTGGCAATGTCGCCGGGGTTGGCGTCGTTGCGCTGGAAGAACGAGATGGGCTTTCCGTTCTCGGCGCCGTTGAGGACGGCCACCGGCACCTGGTAGGTGTCCGAAAGCCGGTGGGCCATCCGGATCCCCCACTGGCCGACCGAGCCGGGCTGCCGGATCGCCTCGCTGACCGCGTAGTTCCACCCCCGGTCGGACGCCGAGAACGTACGGTCCGCCGTGGACGATCCGTAGCTGCGGACGAAGGCGGACTCCTCCCCCGCGGACGATCCCCGGTACTTCGCCGAGACGGCGTTCGACTGGCCCTGGATGACGTAGACATCACCGGCCACGACGCCGTCCCAGAGGCCGACCCTTCGGCTCAGTCCGTCACCCAGCACGTGCAGTTCGAAGCGGTACTCCCGTAGCGCCGCGACGATGCGCCGGCGGAAGGTGAAGTCACCGCCGTTGGTGACCGGCAGGGTGTCCTCCCACCCCTCGGCCCCGCTGGTGACCTTCAGTCGTACGGCCCTGACCCGGGCGTCGTGCACCTTGCCGACAACGGGGACCACGGCGCCGTTCCCGGCGTCTCTCGGGTACAACTGCCGGTCGCGGGGACGTTGGTCGAGGGTGAGGACCGACGGCCGCGCGTACACCGTCAGCCGACGCTCCGTGAAGGCGCCCGCGTTGTCGGACAGCGTCCAGTCGGGGTGGCCCTCCGGCGCGGTACCGATGCCGACCGACAACGGGTTCTTCTGCGAGGTGAACCCGTTGACCGCGAACACCGTCTGCGGCGGGACGCTGGAGGGGCGGGTGGGGGCGACCAAATGGACCTGGAACGAGCCGTACCCGAGAGCGCCCCGCAGGTCGTCGTCGGCGTCGAAGCGGCCGTCGGAGGCGCCCGGTATCTGGCCGGACGCCCCGGCGTTGTACGAGTTGGGCCACATCTCCAGGTAGCCGGGAAGCCCCGTGCCGGCCGTCAGACCCTCGACGTTGGACGCGATCTCCAGGTCGCTGACCCGCTGCCGCACGATCTGGCCACGCCGGGTCGGCAGACCGAGGCGGCTGGCGTCGGCGGCGAACGGCGCCATCGCCGTCCACACCCACTGCCGGCCGGCCGGGCCCGTCAGCTCCAGGCAGTAGCCGACCCGGTCGAAGCCGCGGGCCACCTCGGCGGTGCGGTCGAACGCGTACGCCGGGTTGCGGTTCGCCCAGTTCGCGCGGACGGGCAGGTCCACCGCCGCGACCGGGGTGAAGTCGGCCATGCCGGGGACGTTCGCCGCGCAGCTCGTGCCGTCCACCGGGGCGACCGTCGGCCGCGCTGGGTCGCCGCCGGACGTCGACCACGCCGCCTGCGGTGTCCCGATCGGCGACGGGGGCCAGGCGACGACCGCCAGCGCGCAGACGAGCAGCCCGACCGTCCCCACGGCGATCCAGACCTTCCGGGGTACGGACCGGAGGCGCTGGAACGGGGAGAGAGGATCGGACACCCTCGGACCTCCACTGGTCGGGCGGTTCGTCGCGGCAAGGCTATGCGATGCGCGGCGACGGATCGTCCGCGCCCGGGACCCGCGGCCGCACCGCGCCCCGGGCGTCATCGTCGGCGCCCGTCAGGAGGCTCGGCGGTCGGCACGGGGCGCGCCATGACCGGTCGTCGTTGTCTGCGATGATGCGCGCCATGGCCGCCACCACCTCCACGCCCACGGTGGGCACCCGGTCCGTCGGGATCGACACCCTCCGGATCGTCGGACTCGCGGCCGTCGTCGTCGGCCATGTCTGGATCGACGACACCACGCGGGCCGTCATCTACACCTGGCACGTCCCGTTGTTCTTCATCCTCACCGGCTACTTCTGGTCGGCCGGCCGCCCGATGGGCGGCGAGTTGCGCAAACGGTGGCAGACCCTCGGCGTGCCGTACCTCGCCTGGCTGGTGCTCCTGCTCGCGATGCTCGCGGCCGTGGCGGCGGTGAAGGGTGGCGTGGGATCGGACGCCTTCAGCGGAGCGCTGTACGGCGGCACCGCCGCCGTACGGCCGTTCTCGGCGTTCTGGTTCATCTCGGTGCTGTTCCTGATCGCGGTCGCCTACCGGTGGCTGGAGCGGTTCGGGGCGGCGGTCAGCTGGGGGGTGGCCCTGGTGGGGCTGCTGGCCGCCTACCTCGCCCCGGACGTGGTCACGGCCGGTCCCCTTGGTGTGTTCCTCGTCCCGGCCTGCCTGCTGTTCGTGCTCTGCGGTCGCCACCTGCGTCAGCTGCGGCCGCGGTTGTCCGCCGGGATGGGCGCCGGCATGGTGTCGGCCGGGGCCGGTCTGGTGCTGATCGGTGCGAGCGGCTCGCTGGACATCAAGGCCGGCGACTTCGGGAAACCGGTGTTCGGTGTGCTGACCGCGGCCCTGCTCAGCTGCGGGTTCATTCTGCTGGCCGAGGCTCTCGACGGACGCGTCGGCGTGCCCGCGGCGCGCTTCGTCGGCCGACTCGCCGCGTGCGGCATGGCTGTCGTGCTGAGCCACGCGGCGGTGCTGTGGGTTCTGCGCACGGGCCCGAACGGCGGCTGGGCCGACCTGGCGGCGGCCCTCGTGCTGCCCTGGGCGTTCGCGCTGGTCGCGCTGAGGACGCGCTTCGGTCCCCAGCTGACCGGGGCGGGCGGACGCCGGCCGTAGGACGCGGTGCCGGGCCGCCGGGCCGGCCCGGCCGGCCAACGCCCTGAGGTGCGGCGGGCTCGGCCCTACGCCTGGTTCCCCCGTCGGCTGAACACCATCGCGATCAGCGCCACGAGCCCGATCACGAGCACGACACCGGAGGCAACGAGCAACGGCACCGCCCAGCTCGGCCGGTCCGACGAGCCACCCTCGCCTCCACCGCTGTCGACGGCCGCCTGACGGTATGCCTGCGCCAGCAGGTTGACCGGGGACTTCTCCGTCACGCCGTCGAAACGGGAGATCGCGGTGGACTCGTCGCCGGCGAAGTACGCGTCCAGACCGGAGCGGTAGAGAGTGTCGGCCTCACCGAGGCTGTTCTGCACCCCCGCCGCATCGAGCAAACCGGTCATCGTGGAGACCGGCACGACCAGCCGGTTGGCCTTGTCGGGCCGGAGGATGTCGTTGTCGAGCAACCCGACGACGCGACCCTGCGGGTCGATCGCGATCCCGCCCCGGGAGTAGAGGCCGATGTCCTCGCTGATGCGGTACGCGTTGACCGGCGACTGGCCGTCCACTCCGGTCACCCGCACGGGCTTGGACAGCACTGTGTAGGTGGCGGACCGGAAGCTGGCGTCGGTGGTGCCGTACCCCAGGATCAGCAGCGGAGTCTCCGGGCTGACGGTGGCGGAGGGATTAAGCTCGGCGGCCGGCAGGTTTTGCTGGGCGAGCTTGACCACTGCGAGGTTTCCCTCTTCCAGACTGAGTGCCTGGACGACGGTGCCGGGGATCGCCGGGCTGTCGGTGACGTCTCCCTTGGCAGCGTTCAACTGCCCGAAGATCTTGACCTCGGGAGCCGTCGTGGTCTCCGTGCCGGTGAAACGGGTCGTCTTCATCCTGGCCCGGGTGTAGCCGGGCACATCCGCGGCGCCGAGTTCCTTCTCGCTGACGAGGACATTGGCCAGGGCGGAGAGGGCACCCGCGAGCACGATGTCCTCGGTCGGCTGCACGCACTGGCCATTGGTGAGGACATGTCCGTCGTGGTTGACCACGAACCCGCTGCAACGCCGGCTGAACGTGACGGGCGCCTCCCGCAGCAGGGCGTTGCTCTGCTTGTTCCTCACGTAGCCGGTGAAGATGACCTCCACGAAGACCATGGACGGCGCAGCGGTCGCCAGCGCCCGCTCCTCGGCGCTGTACAGGGCCGCCTGTGCCCAGGGCTTGAGACCCGGGTTGACGGGGGTGGCGGTCGGGAAGGCAGTAGAGGCGGCCGTGGGCGGGCTCGCCGGCTCACCCGAGCCGCCGGCCGTGACCGCCCAGGCCCCGACTCCGCCGCCCAATGCCGCCACCAGCAGAAGCGCGGCGACGGCGATCCAGCGCCCGGTGCGGCGCGGTGGCGGGCCGGAGGACTGGATCCGACGGACCGGTGCGGCGAACGGATCGTGCGGTGGGATCTCGACCGGACCGCCCTGGGCGGCCTGCGGCTGGGCCGGGTCGGCGGCCGGCGCCGCCGAGTCCACGGCATCGGCGGCGGCGGGCGCGGCGGGCGCGGCCGAAACGGGGTACGGGGCCGCCGACGCCGGCTGGGCGGAGACCGGGCTGGTGTGCATCGCCCACGGCACGTGCGGCAGTCCGGACACCGGATGCGGAACCCCGGACACCGGGTGCGGGACCCCGGAGACCTGCTGGGGAGGGGCCGAGACGGGGGGCGCGGCGGCCGGCGCGGGCTCGTACTCGACGCCGAGCGCCCGGAAGAGTTTCTCGGCCCCCGGACCCACCTCTGAGGAGTACGCCACCCAGGGCGAGGCGGCCGAGAAGTCCGCGTACGTGTACGGCAGAGCGTTCGGCGCCTGTGCCTGCGCGAGGGAGTTGGCGATTCCCGCGAAGGCCTCCCGCCACCCGGGGGCGGCGGCGACGGTGGCGTCCAGGACGGCCACGGTGACGAGGCGGCCCTGTCCGTCGATGGCAGCCCAGGCCTTTCCGACCGGAGATCCGCCCAGCATGTGGGTGAACCTGTAGGGGCCTTCCGGCTGCATGTGCACTCCTCCGCTCAACTGCCGTGGGGATAGTACCGAGGCAGGGCCAACTCTTCCCCTGCCGGTCGCTGGCCCGACACTCAGCGGGACGGGCGGCTCCCGCAGGTCCTCCGCGACGACGGGTTGCCATGTGAAAGTTTTCATGCATAGAGTCGGCACGTGAATGAAGGAGCTGTCGTGGCGCCCACCGAGCAGGTGCTGGACCTGTTCCAGGGGGTCCGGCTCACGCCGACCCAGCGCCGGATCGCGCACTGCCTGGTGCAGCACGCGCCGACGGCGGCGTACCTGTCGGCGGCCGAGGTGGCCGAGCTGGCGGGGGTCAGCCAGCCGTCGGTGACCCGGTTCGCGGTGGCGCTCGGCCACGACGGCTACCCCGCGCTGCGCCGCCGGCTGCGCGAGCTGACCGCCGGCACGCCGGGCGGCCCCGCCGGCGCGGGCAACGAACTCCAGCAGGCGGTACGCGCCGAGATCGGCAACCTCGACCGGCTCGCCGGGCAGCTCGCCGACCGGGACCGGATCGCCGAGACCGGGAGGCTGCTGGCCGCCAGTCGGCCCCTGCCGGTGCTCGGCCTGCGGGCCGCCGCGCCGCTGGCCGCGTACTTCGCCTACTTCGCGGCCAAGGTGCACCCCGACGTGCGGGTGCTCGACGACGGCGGCAGCCTGCTCACCGACCGCCTCGAACAGGCCGCCGCGGCCGGGGCGGGCGCCCTGCTCGCCTTCGTGCTCCCCCGCTACCCCCGGGAGACCCTGGACGCGCTGCGCGAGGCGCGCGCCGCCGGCCTGCGTGTGGTGGCCATCACCGACTCGCCGGTCAGCCCGGCCACCGAGCACGCCGACGTGGTGCTGCCCGCCGCGGTCGGCGCGCAGCTCGTCTTCGACCTGCACACCGCCCCGATGACCCTGGCCATGGTGCTGCTCCAGGCCATCTGTGACGCCGACCCCGCCGACACCCAACGCCGGCTGGAGGCCTTCGAGGCGTCCGCCGCCCGTCGCCAGTTGTTCCTCGGCTGAGAGGAGACCCGAGATGTCCCAGCCCGTCCGCGCCGCGCGCGGCACCGAACGCACCGCCCGTGGTTGGCCGCAGGAGGCCGCGCTGCGGATGCTGATGAACAACCTCGACCCGGAGGTGGCCGAGCGCCCCGAGGACCTGGTGGTCTACGGCGGCACCGGGAAGGCCGCGCGGGACTGGCCGTCGTACCACGCGCTGGTGCGCACCCTGACCGACCTGCGCGACGACGAGACCATGCTGGTGCAGTCCGGCCGGCCGGTGGGCGTCATGCGCACCCACGAGTGGGCGCCCCGGGTGCTGCTGGCCAACTCCAACCTGGTGGGCGACTGGGCCACCTGGCCGGAGTTCCGCCGCCTGGAGCAGCTCGGCCTGACCATGTACGGGCAGATGACCGCCGGCTCGTGGATCTACATCGGCACCCAGGGCATCCTCCAGGGCACCTACGAGACGTTCGCCGCCGTCGCCGCGAAGCGGTTCGGCGGGACGCTGGCCGGCACGCTGACGCTGACCGCCGGGTGTGGCGGGATGGGCGGGGCGCAGCCCCTCGCGGTCACCATGAACGGGGGCGCCTGCCTGATCGTGGACGTGGACCGGAGCCGGCTGGACCGCCGGGTGCACGACCGCTACCTCGACGAGGTCGCCGACTCCCTCGACGACGCCGTCGAGCGGGCGCTCGCCGCGAAGCGGGACCGCCGCGCGCTGAGCGTCGGCGTGGTCGGCAACGCGGCCACGGTCTTCCCGGAGCTGCTGCGCCGGGGCGTCGCCGTCGACATCGTCACCGACCAGACCAGCGCGCACGACCCCCTGTCGTATCTGCCGGAGGGGGTGGAGCTGGCCGACGCCCGGGACTACGCGGCGGCGAAGCCGGCCGAGTTCACCGACCGGGCGCGGGCGTCGATGGCGAAGCACGTCGAGGCGATGGTCGGGTTCCTCGACGCCGGGGCGGAGGTCTTCGACTACGGCAACTCGATCCGGGGCGAGGCGAAGCTCGGCGGGTTCGAGCGGGCCTTCGACTTCCCCGGCTTCGTGCCCGCGTACATCCGGCCGCTGTTCTGCGAGGGCAAGGGCCCGTTCCGGTGGGCGGCGCTCTCCGGCGACCCGGCCGACATCGCCGCGACCGACCGGGCCATCCTGGAGCTGTTCCCCGAGAACGAGTCGCTGGCCCGGTGGATCCGGATGGCCGGCGAGCGGGTCGCGTTCCAGGGCCTGCCGGCGCGGATCTGCTGGCTCGGCTACGGCGAGCGCGACAAGGCCGGCGTGCGGTTCAACGAGATGGTCGCCTCCGGTGAGCTGAGCGCGCCGGTGGTGATCGGCCGGGACCACCTGGACTGCGGCAGCGTGGCCAGCCCCTACCGGGAGACCGAGGCGATGGCCGACGGCTCCGACGCGATCGCCGACTGGCCGCTGCTCAACGCGCTGGTCAACACCGCCAGCGGGGCGTCCTGGGTGTCGATCCACCACGGGGGCGGGGTCGGCATCGGGCGGTCGATCCACGCCGGGCAGGTCTGCGTCGCCGACGGCACCGCCCTGGCCGGGCAGAAGATCGAGCGGGTGCTCACCAACGACCCGGCGATGGGCGTGATCCGGCACGTCGACGCCGGCTACGACGCCGCCCGCGAGGTCGCGGAGGCCACCGGGGTGCGGGTGCCGATGACGGAGGGTGCCGCGTGAGCGCGAGGAGTGCAGCGCAGCGGAGCCCCGCAGTCGCGAACAACAGGGGTGCCGCGTGACGGTGCAGCGGCGCGACGTCGGTGGCGGTGGTGAACACCTCGCCGAGGCCGACCTCACCGACCGGTTCCGGACGCTGTGGGACGAGATCGCGCCGGTCGGGCGGGACGACCGCAGCGGCGGCTACCTGCGGTACGCGCTGACCGAGCCGGAGCTGCGGCTGCGGGAGTGGTTCCGCGACCAGGCCGGCCGGCGCGGCATGCCGGTCACCGAGGACGGCAACGGCAACCTGTTCGCCTGGTGGGGTGAGCCGGCGGCCGGCGGCGCGGTGCTGACCGGCAGCCACTTCGACTCGGTGCCGCACGGCGGGGCGTACGACGGGCCGCTCGGCATCGTCAGCGCGTTCCTCGCCGTGGACGAGCTGCGCGCGGCCGGCGTCGCGCCGGCCCGCCCGCTGGTGGTCGGCGCGTTCGTCGAGGAGGAGGGGGCGCGGTTCGGCGTACCGTGCCTCGGGTCGCGGCTGCTCACCGGGGAGATCGCGGTGGACCGCGCGGCCGGGTTGCGCGACGCCGCCGGGGTGAGTTTCGCCGAGGCGCTGGGCGCCCGGCCGGCGGGTGCCCAGCCGGAGTTGGTCGGCCGCTTCGCCGCCTTCGTGGAGCTGCACGTCGAGCAGGGCCGCGCGCTGGTCGAGGGCGACGCGCCCGTCGCCGTCGCCAGCGCGATCTGGCCGCACGGCCGGTGGCGCTTCGAGTTCACCGGCGAGGGCAACCACGCGGGTACGACCCGGATGGCCGACCGCCGCGACCCCATGCTGACGTACGCCTTCACGGTGCTGGCGGCGAACAAGGAGGCCCGACTGCGCGGCGCCCACGCCACCGTCGGCCGGGTGTCGGTGGAGCCGAACGCGACCAACGCGATCCCGTCGAAGGTGACCGGATGGCTGGACGCCCGCGCCGCCGAGCCGGACACGCTGACCGGGCTGGTCGACGCGGTGCGCGACAAGGCCGCCGAGCGGGCCCGCCGGGACGGTACGGAGGTGGCGCTGACCGAGGAGTCGGCCACCCCGCTGGTCGCCTTCGACGGCGGCCTGGCCGGCCGGCTCGCGGCCCTGCTCGACGCGCCGGTGCTGCCGACCGGGGCGGGCCACGACGCCGGGGTGCTCGCCGCGCACGTGCCCACGGCGATGCTCTTCGTGCGCAACCCGACCGGGGTCTCGCACTCTCCGGCGGAGTCGGCCACCGACGCCGACTGCGCCGCCGGGGTGACCGCCCTGGCCCGGGTCCTGGAGGAGCTGGCGTGCCGGTGAACATCCTGCCGGCGGCGGGGCGGCTCTGCCGGGACGCGCGATGGACGGCCGGGACGCCGGGGCTGGTGGTCTCATGGACGGGGCAGTTCGACAGGGGGCGAACGAGATGACCGCGACCCGCTGGCTGGCCGAGTACGCCTGGTTGCCCGAGCACGCCGAGCCCACCCCGGACGTGCTGATCGAGACCGCCGACGGGCGGATCACCGCCGTCACGCCGCTGGTCGGGGACGGCGCACCGGCCGCCGGGGTCGAGGTCCTGGCCGACGCCGAGCGGCTGCCCGGGCTGACCCTGCCCGGGCTCGCGAACGCGCACTCGCACGCCTTCCACCGGGCGCTGCGCGGGCGCACCCACGGCGGGCGCGGCGACTTCTGGACCTGGCGCGACCGGATGTACGCGGTCGCCTCCCGCCTGGACCCGGACTCGTACCTGGCCCTGGCCCGGGCGGTCTACGCCGAGATGGCGCTGGCCGGCATCACCTGCGTGGGCGAGTTCCACTACCTGCACCACAACCCGGACGGCACCCCGTACGCCGACCCGAACGCGATGGGCGAGGCGCTGGTCGAGGCCGCCGCGCAGGCCGGGATCCGGATCACCCTGCTGGACACCTGCTACCTCACCGCCACGGTCGACGGGCAGCCGCTCACCGGGCCGCAGCGGCGCTTCGGCGACGGCGACGCGCTGCGCTGGGCGGAGCGGGTCGCCGCGTTCGCGCCCGCCGGCGACCACGCCCGGGTGGGCGCCGCGATCCACTCGGTACGCGCCGTGCCGGCCGGGCAGCTCGCCACCGTGGCCAACTGGGCGGACCGGCGGGGCGCGCCCCTGCACGTGCACCTGTCCGAGCAGCCCGCCGAGAACGACGCCTGCCGGGCCGTGCACGGCCGCACCCCGACCCGGCTGCTCGCCGACCACGGGGCGCTCGGCCCGCACACCACGGCCGTGCACGCCACCCACCTGACCAGCGGCGACCTCACGCTGCTCGGCGACGCCGGCACCGGCGTCTGCCTCTGCCCGACTACGGAGCGGGACCTGGCCGACGGGATCGGCCCGGCCCGGCGGATGGCCGACGTCGGGCTGCCGCTCAGCCTGGGCAGCGACAGCCACGCCGTGGTCGACCTCTTCGAGGAGGCCCGCGCGGTGGAACTGGACGAGCGGTTGCGCACCCGCCGCCGCGGCCACTTCAGCCCCGCCGAGCTGCGGGACGCGGCCACCGTGGGCGGTCATGCCGCGCTGGGCTGGCGCGACGCCGGGCGGCTCGCCGTGGGGGCCCGCGCCGACCTGGTGACCGTACGGCTGGACAGCCCGCGCACGGCCGGCGTACCGCCGGTGGGGGCCTGGTTCGCGGCGGGCGCCGCGGACGTCGCGCAGGTCGTGGTGGACGGCCGGGTGGTGGTGCGTGACGGCCGGCACCTGACGGTCGACGTGCCGGCCGAGCTGGCCGCGGCCATCGAGGAGGTGACGTCTTGAGCAGTCTGCTGGTCGACGACATCGGCGAGCTGGTGACCAACGACGGCGGCGGCGAGGGCGGCCCGCTGGGCATCCGCCGCGACGCCGCCCTCCTGGTCGAGGACGGCCGGGTGGCCTGGGTCGGGCCGGCCCGGGACGCGCCGGCCGCCGACCGGCGCGTAGACGCCGGGGGCGCCGCCGTGCTTCCCGGCTTCGTGGACAGCCACGCCCACCTGGTCTTCGCCGGGGACCGGGCCGCCGAGTTCGCCGCCCGGATGGCCGGGCAGCCGTACACCGGCGGCGGCATCCGGACCACGGTCGGCGCCACCAGGGCCGCCTCCGACGACGAGCTGCGGGCCACCGTGCGCCGGCTACGCGACGAGGCGATGCGGCAGGGCACCACCACCGTCGAGATCAAGAGTGGGTACGGCCTCACCGTCGCCGACGAGGCCCGCTCCCTGGCGATCGCCGCCGAGGTCAGCGAGGAGACCACCTTCCTCGGCGCCCACGTGGTCCCCGCCGAGTACGCCGACCGCCCCGACGACTACGTGGGGCTGGTGTGCGGGCCGATGCTGGCCGCCGCCGCCCCGCACGCGCGCTGGATCGACGTGTTCTGCGAGCGGGGCGCCTTCGACGCCGACCACACCCGGGCGATCCTGACCTGCGGCCAGGCCGTCGGGCTGGGCGTACGGGTGCACGCCAACCAGCTCGGCCCGGGGCCGGGCGTCCAGCTCGGCGTCGAGCTGGGCGCGGCGAGCGTCGACCACTGCACCCACCTGACCGACGCCGACGTCGACGCGCTGGCCTCCAGCCGGGTCGACCGCGCCTGCGCCGGGGGCGGGCACACCGCCACCGTCGCGACCCTGCTGCCGGGCGCCGAGTTCTCCACCCGCTCGCCGTACCCGGACGCCCGCCGGCTGCTCGACGCCGGCGTCACCGTGGCGCTGGCGACCGACTGCAACCCCGGCTCGTCGTACACCTCGTCGATGCCGTTCTGCATCGCGCTCGCCGTACGCGAGATGCGGATGACCCCGGCGGAGGCCGTCTGGGCCGCGACCGCCGGCGGTGCGCGGGCGCTGCGCCGCGACGACGTCGGGGTGCTCAAGCCCGGGGCGCGGGCCGACCTGATGATCCTCGACGCCCCGTCCCACCTGCATCTGGCCTACCGGCCCGGTGTGCCACTGATCCGCCAGGTTCTGCGCAACGGAGTGCCGCAATGACGACCGTGACCATTCTGCCCACCGGGATCTCCCCCGCCGACGTGCTCGCCGTGGCGCGCGGCACCGCCAAGGTCGTGCTCGACCCGGCCGCCGTGGACGCGATGACCGTCAGCCGGTCCATCGTGGACGGCATCGAGGCCGCCGGCCGGCCGGTCTACGGCGTCTCCACCGGCTTCGGGGCCCTCGCCAACACGTTCGTCGCGCCGGAACGGCGGGCCGAACTCCAGCACGCGCTGATCCGCTCGCACGCCGCCGGGGTGGGCGCGCCGATGCCGCGCGAGGTGGTGCGGGGGATGATGCTGCTGCGGGTCCGCTCGCTGGCGCTCGGCCGCTCCGGGGTCCGGCCGCTGGTCGCCGAGGCGCTGGTCGACCTGCTCAACCACGACGTGACGCCGTGGGTGCCGGAGCACGGTTCGCTGGGCGCCTCCGGCGACCTGGCGCCGCTGGCGCACTGCGCGCTGGTGCTGCTCGGCGAGGGCTGGGTGCTGGGCCCGGCCGGTGAGCGGATCCCCGCCGCCGACGCGCTGCGCCGGGCCGGTCTACAGCCGGTCGAGCTGGCCGCCAAGGAGGGGCTGGCGCTGATCAACGGCACCGACGGCATGCTCGGCATGCTGCTGCTGGCGATCCACGACGCCGCGCACCTGTTCACCATGGCCGACGTCACCGCCGCCCTCGCGATCGAGGCGATGCTCGGCTCGGAGCGGCCGTTCCTGCCGGAGTTGCACGCCATCCGGCCGCACCCCGGGCAGTCGGCCTCGGCGGCGAACATCCACCGGCTGCTCCAGGACTCCCGGGTGATGGACTCGCACCGCGACGACCTGGCGCACGCGGTGCAGGACGCGTACTCGATGCGCTGCGCCCCCCAGGTGGCCGGGGCGGCCCGGGACACGCTGGACTTCGTCCGCACGGTGGCCGACCGGGAACTGGTCTCGGTGGTCGACAACCCGGTGGTGCTGCCGGACGGTCGCGTCGAGTCGACCGGCAACTTCCACGGCGCGCCCCTCGGCTTCGCCGCGGACTTCCTGGCCATCGCCGCCGCCGAGGTCGGCGCGATCGCCGAGCGTCGGGTGGACCGGCTGCTCGACGTCACCCGGTCCCGGGAGCTGCCGGCGTTCCTCTCCCCCGACGCCGGGGTCAACTCCGGGCTGATGATCGCCCAGTACACGGCGGCCGGGATCGTCGCGGAGAACCGGCGGCTCGCCGCGCCCGCCTCGGTGGACTCGCTGCCCACCAGCGGCATGCAGGAGGACCACGTCTCGATGGGTTGGGCGGCGGCCAAGAAGCTGCGCACCGTGCTGGACAACCTGACCAGCCTGCTCGCGGTCGAGCTGCTCGCCGCCGTACGCGGTCTCCAGCTGCGCGCCCCGCTCGACCCGTCGCCGGCCGGTCGGGCGGCCGTCGCGGCGCTCGGCGGGATCGCCGGGGAGCCGGGGCCGGACGTGTTCCTGGCCCCGCTGATGGAGGCCGCCCGGGACGTGGTGGCCGGGCCCGAGCTGCGCGCCGCGATCGAGCGCGAGACCGGCCCCCTCGCCTGAATCCTAGGGAGATGACGGACGGGCGGGCCGGTGGCCCGCCCGTCGGCGTTCAGGCGGTGGCCGGGGGCAGCACCTTCGCCGCCAGCTTGGCCAGCTCCCGCAGCGCCTTGCCGCGGTGGCTGACCGCGTCCTTCTCCTGCGGCGTCAGCTCGGCGTTGGTCCGCTCCTGCCCGTCGCCGAGGAAGATCGGGTCGTAGCCGAAGCCGCCGTCGCCGCGCGGCGAGCGCAGCAGCCGCCCGGTCTGCCGGCCGTCGACCAGGTGCTCCTTGCCGCCGGGCAGCACCAGCGCCACCGTGCAGACGAAGGACGCTCCCCGGTGCTCGTCGCCGAGGTCCGCGATCTGGTCCAGCACCAGCTGGAGGTTGGCCTGGTCGTCGCCGTGCCGGCCGGCCCAGCGGGCGCTGAACACCCCCGGCATGCCGTTCAGGGCGTCGACGGCGAGGCCGGAGTCGTCGGCGATCGTCGGCATGCCGGTGCGCCGGCAGCCCTCCCGCGCCTTGATCAGGGCGTTCTCGCCGAAGGTGAGGCCGGTCTCCGGCAGCTCCGGGTATTCCTCGACGTCGTCGAGGCCGACCAGGGCGACGCGGTGCGCGCCGAGCGCGCCGTCGAGGATGCGCTGCAGCTCGATGAGCTTCTTGCGGTTACGGGTGGCGAGCAGCACCTTGTTCATCAGACCTCACCTTTGTTCGCGACTGCGGGGCTCGCAAGCTCACTTCTCGCGCTCACGACTCGAGAGCCTTCCGCTGGGCTTCGGCCAGTTCCACGCAGCCGGCGACGGCCAGGTCGAGCAGGGCGTCGAGTTGCTCGCGGGCGAACACGCCCGCCTCGCCGGTGCCCTGCACCTCGACGAACTCCCCGGCGCCGGTGCAGACCACGTTCATGTCGACCTCGGCGGTCACGTCCTCGGCGTAGTTGAGGTCCAGCCGAGGCTCGCCGTCGATGACCCCGACGCTGACCGCCGCCACCGAACGGTGCATCACCTTCTCCGGCTTGCCGGCCAGCGCCTTGCGCCCGGCCAGCCAGGTCACCGCGTCGTGCAGCGCCACGTACGCGCCGGTGATCGCCGCGGTGCGGGTGCCGCCGTCGGCCTGGAGGACGTCGCAGTCGAGCACGATCGAGTTCTCGCCGAGCGCCTTCAGGTCGATCGACGCCCGCAGGCTCCGGCCGATCAGCCGGGAGATCTCGTGCGTACGCCCGCCGACGCGCCCCTTCACGCTCTCCCGGTCGGAGCGGGTGTTGGTGGCGCGGGGCAGCATCGCGTACTCGGCGGTGACCCAGCCGAGCCCGGAGCCCTTGCGCCAGCGGGGCACCCCCTCGGTCACGCTGGCGGTGCAGAGCACCCGGGTGTCGCCGAACTCCACGAGCACCGAGCCCTCCGGATGGGTGCTCCAGCCCCGGGTCAGCGTCACAGGTCGGAGTTCGTCGGGTCGCCGCCCGTCAGGTCGTGCCATGCCTGCACCCTATGCGGTGCGATGGCTGGCCCGTTGCGGGGTGTCCGGGTGCCCGCCGTGGTGCGTCCCTCCTCAGTCGCACTCCCGGATGCGGACGTTGAGCACGAGCGGCCGGTCCCAGCCGTTCGGCACCTTGTCCAGCCCGGTCGTCGTCGCCGTCGCCCGGCACGCCTTCACCCGCCACGTCCAGGTGCAGGTGGGGCCGCCGTACTGGAAGCCCTGGGCCACGCAGCGCGTCACGTCCTCGATCTTCGCGTCCTGCGCGCCGGCCGCGACGAGCCACTCGTGCACCCGTTCGCCGAGGTCCACCGGGCACCGCCCCTGCGGGCAGGTGAACCGGTACACCTGCAGCGTCGCGTCGTCGCCCTCGACGAGCCCGTCGGAGGTGAAGCTGTGCGGCCGCCCCCAGTCCGCGAAGATCGCCCTTCGCTCGGCCATGTCCTGCCGCGGCGCCCACCAGCCCACGTACCCCGCGATGCCGCCGCCGGCGCAGAGGCCCATCGCGAGCAGCCCGGCGAGCACCACGAAGAACACCCGCAGCCCGGTGGACCGGCGCGGCGGCGCCGGGGTGGGCCCGGCCGGCGGGAGGGTGGTCGCCGCCGGGTACGCGACCGGCTGGCCGGCCGGCGGGTACGGTCCGGCGGCGATCGGCGCGGCCCCGGGAACTCCACCGGCAGCGGGCGACGGCGGGTACGGCTGCGCGGCGGGCGACGGCGAGTACGGCGCGGCGACCGGCTGCGCCGCCGGCGGATTCGGGTACGCGTGCGCCGGGGGTGCCGGCGGGTACGGTCCGGCCGCCGTTGGCGGCTGGTGCGCCGGATGACCCGGCCAGGGCCCGGCCGGGCCGGGCGGGTACGGCGCGCCGGGCGGGCCCGCGGGAGGGGTCGGCGGGTGGGGCTGCCAGCCGGCCGCGCCGGAGGGGGAGTCGCTCACCGGCGAGATCCTAGGGGGACGACGCGGTTTTCGGGGGCCCCGCCCGCCGGACCACGGACCGGCCGGGACGACGGGGGCGCCGGGTCAGACGTCGTACGTCGCGCCGGCGCGGACCACCTCGAGCGGGCCGGCGTACGCCGCGCCGGCCGCCTCCACGGTCATCGCCTCGCTGCCCCAGGCGGCCACGAGGTGGGTCAGCAGCAGCCGGCCGACGCCCGCCTTGGTTGCCGCCTCGCCGGCCTCCCGGCCGGTCAGGTGCAGGTCCGGCGGGTTGTCCACGCCGTCGAGGTAGCTCGCCTCGCAGAGGAAGATGTCGGCGTCCTGGGCGAGCCGGAGCAGCGCGTCGCAGGGCGCGGTGTCCGAGGAGTAGCAGAGCGCCCGGCCGTCGTGCTCCAGCCGGACGCCGTACGTCTCGACGGGGTGGTTGACCCGGTCGACGGTGACGCTGAACGGGCCGATGGGGAAGGTGCCGGGCTGGAGGGCGTAGAACTGGTAGACGTCCTCGACCGTGCTGTCCTCCTGCCCGTACGCGGCGGCCAGCCGGTCGGGCGCGCCGGACGGCGCGTAGACCGGCAGCGGCGGGTAGGGGCCGTCCGGGGCGTAGCGGCGGACCACCACGTAGGACACGGCGTCGAGGATGTGGTCGCAGTGCAGGTGGGTCAGCAGGATGGCGTCGGGGGCGTGCAGCCCGGCGTAGCGCTGGAGGTTGGACAGCGAGCCGGAGCCGAAGTCGACCAGGAGTCGGAAGCCGTCCGCCTCGACGAGGTAGGCAGAGCAGGGGGACTCGGGGCCGGGAAAACTGCCGGCGCAGCCCAGCACAGTCAGGCGCATCGAGTGGTCTCGCTGTCACGCTGTGTAGCGATCGCGCCGACGGTCGCTCTCTCGATGATCTTTACCGACGCGTGCGCCACGCTGCGCAGCCTACGCCGGCACGCGGGGCGGCAAGAATCATCCACAGGAAGTTGTCACCAACGTGACACCCGCCCCGAGCCCGCCGCGCCACGCACGGCCGGTGCGTGACGAGCCGACACCCGACGGTAGCGCTGAGTGAGCAGGGCACCCACCGTGGCCGGCAGCCGCCCGCAGGGCCACCGCGTGGCGGTGACCCTGCGGCGACGTCCTCAGGCCCAGAGCTGACCCTCCAGCGCCGCCTCGGCGTCGGCGAGGGTGCCGCCGTACGCGCCGGTGGAGAGGTATTTCCAGCCGCCGTCGGCGACCACGAACGCCACGTCGGCGCGGCGGCCGTCGCGGACCGCCTCGTGCGCCACGGCCAGGGCGGCGTGCAGGATCGCGCCGGTGGAGAAGCCCGCGAAGATGCCCTCGACCTCCACCAGCTGCCGGGTCCGCAGCACGGCGTCCCGGGTGCCGACGGAGAAGCGCCGGGATAGCACGGTGGCGTCGTAGAGCTCCGGGACGTACCCCTCGTCGATGTTGCGCAGCCCGTAGACCAGCTCGCCGTACCGCGGCTCGGCCGCGACGACCTGGATCCCGTCGACCTTCTCGCGCAGGTAGCGCCCGGTGCCCATCAGCGTCCCGGTGGTGCCGAGGCCGGCCACGAAGTGCGTGATGGTGGGCAGGTCGTGCAGCAGCTCGGGGCCGGTGGTCTCGTAGTGCGCCCGGGCGTTGGCCTCGTTGCCGTACTGGAAGAGCATCACCCAGTCGGGATGCTCGGCCGCGATCTGCTTCGCCGTGGCCACCGCCTGGTTCGAGCCGCCCGCGGCCGGCGAGAAGATGATCTCCGCGCCGTACATCCGGAGCAGCTGCACCCGCTCGGTCGAGACGTTCTCCGGCATCACGCAGACCAGCCGGTAGCCGCGCAGCTTCGCCACCATGGCCAGGGAGATGCCGGTGTTGCCGCTGGTCGGTTCGAGGATGGTGTCGCCCGGGCGGAGCCGGCCGGCCTCCTCGGCCGCGCGGACCATGAACAGGGCCGCCCGGTCCTTGATGCTGCCCGTCGGGTTGCGGTCCTCGAGCTTGGCCCAGAGCCGCACCGGCGGCGCCCCCGCGGGCACCGTCGGGGAGAGCCGGGGCAGGCCCACCAGGGGGGTGCCCCCACAGGCGTCGAGGAGGCTGTCGTACCGCGTCATCGCGGCCGCCTCAGCCGGCGGCGACGGACGCGCGGTGGCCGGCGATCGCCGCGGCGGCGGCGAAGCCGAACGCGCCACCGGCGACGGCCGGCAGGATGGTCACGCTGTCGCCGTCGTTGAGCTTGGCGTCGAGCGCGCCGAGGAAGCGGACGTCCTCGTCGTTGACGTAGACGTTGACGAAGCGGTGCAGCGCCCCGGTGTCGGTGACCAGCCGGGCCCGGAGGCCGGCGTGCCGGGAGTCCAGGTCGGCGAGCAGGTCGCCGAGCGTGTCGCCGGCGCCCTCGACGACCTTCGCGCCGCCGGTGTAGCTACGCAGGATGGTGGGGATGCGAACCTCGATGGCCATGATGTCGTGCTCCTCGGTGATGATCGGGTGTGCCGGAAGGTGACGGGACGTGGACGGGTGGTGCGGCGCTGGGTCAGCGGCCGGAACACTCGTAGTCGACCGTCGCCGGGCTCTGCCCGAACATGTAGGACTGCACGGCGTGCGGGTCCACCCCCGCGTCGAGGATGCGCACCGACTCCTCGGTCACCACGCCGTCGACGATCCGGAAGGAGCGGATCTCCTCCGTGTCGGGCTCCCGGGTGGAGACCAGCAGGTAGTGCGCGCCCGGCTCGCCGGCGAAGGAGATGTCCGTCCGGGACGGGTAGGCCTCCGTGGCGGTGTGCGAGTGGTAGATGACGACGGGCTCCTCGTCCCGGTCGTCCATCTCGCGCCACACCCGCAACTGCTCCATCGAGTCGAACTCGTAGAACGTCATGGAGCGGGCGGCGTTGTCCATCGGGATGTGCCGGGTGGGGGTGTCGCTGCCGGCGGGACCGGCGACCACGCCGCACGCCTCGTCGGGGTGGTCCCGACGCGCGTGGGCGACGATCGCGTCGACGATCGACCGGTCGATGCTCAGCACGTGCTCCAGCCTAACGCGTACGGGGCACCAGCTTAAGGTGGTGCCGGTCACCCCTAGTCGATCAAGGCGTTGAGCAGGGACTCCTGGAGGTACCCGAGGTACGCGTAGACCGACAGTTGGAACACCCGGCTGGAGGTCGGGTCCTCGGCGACCGCGTCGTCGAGCTCCTCGCCGAGGTCCGTGCCGTCCTTGATCTCCAGCCGCACGCCCATCGCCAACCGGGCGTCGTTGAGCGCCCGCAGCCACGCCTCGGCCGCCTCCGCGTCGAGGCGCACCTCGCCGCCGGCGGAGTCGGGCAGCGCGGCGAGGATCGCGCCGGCCTGGTCGATCTTGCCGGTCTTGAGATCGCCCTCGGTGTAGCGGCGGAACTCGGCGGTGCCGGACGGGTCCTCCGGGTAGACGTCGGGGAAGAGCCGGCCGACCACCGGGTCGGAGTGGTCGAAGCCGTCGGTGAGCAGGCCGACCACCTCGGAGGCGACCTTGCGCAGCACCCGGACCTCGTCGACGGCGAAGGTGGCGACGTAGCGGTCGCCCTGGCGACGGAACATGCTCACGACCGGTCCACCGTCGCCCACAGCCCGTACGCGTGCAGCTGCGACGCGTCGTGCTCCATCCGCTCCCGGGCGCCGCTGGAGACGACGGCGCGCCCCTTGTGGTGCACGTCGAGCATGAGCTGCTCGGCCCTCTCCCGGCTGTAGCCGAAGAGCTTCTGGAACACCCAGGTCACGTAGGTCATGAGGTTGACCGGGTCGTCCCACACGATCGTCACCCACGGCCGATCGGACGCCGGCACCTCATCGGTGTCCGGCGTCTCGACCGGTGCAACCTGCGGAGCCGCCATGCCCCCCATCGTGCCACCGGATCCGGCGAACCGAGGAACCGGAACGCCGGCCCGCCGTGGAACACCGCGTCCGGCCTGGTCGGGCGCGTCGGAGACAGCCTGCGGCGGCCCCGGCGCGGGGCCGGCGGCGCGGACGACGCGGTCGCCGTCAGGCGAGCAGGATGCCGTGGTCGACAGCATCGGAGAGCACCCCGTCCAGCGAGAGGCGGACCACCTCGAGCCGCCGGGACACCTCCCGGGACAGCTCCAGCTCGATCTCGCGCAGTGCGCGCTGCGCCCAGGCGCGGGCGGCGTTGGGATCGTGGTTGCCGGGGCTGCGCCAGTGCTGCCAACAGCCGCCCGAGAGGGCCACCGCGACCGGCGGGAGCACCTCCCCACGCTCGCCGCCCGGGCAGCTCGCCAGCGCGTCGGTGGCACCGGCACCGGTCAGCCCGGCCACGCCGCCGGTGCTGGTGACCAGCAGCACGCGGTCCAGCTCGTGGCCGGCCCGGTGATCGGCCAGCCCCCAACGCACCGCGAAGCAGAGGCGCCGGCGCACGCCCGCGGACAGCGGCGCGCCGAGGACGCGGCCGGCGGCCTCCTCGACGAGTCGGTTGACCGCGTGGTCGCACTGGGCGGTGGCCAGCAGCGACAGCGCCTCCATCTCCCGGTCGAGCAACTGCGGCAGGCCGGCGCAGCCGGCGCCGAAGACGATCTCCTGCACCACGCGCAGGTGGGCGTTGGCCAGTTCCAGGGCGAGGTGCTGGCGGATGCGCTGGGCCCAGGAGCGGGCCTGGCCGTCGAGTCGCTCGGACCAGTCGCCCGGGTCGGCGGCCACCGGCACCCGACCCTGCGCCCCGGGCAGCACCGGCGGGTCGGCGCTGGCCCGCCGCAGCCCCTCGTCGGCGGCCCAGCCCACCAGGGCCCGGCGCAGGTCCGCCCCGTCGCCGTCGGCGACCGCGAACCAGCGGGCGCGGGCGAGCCCCGGAACGGCGGCGAGCAGGACTGCCCGGTGCGCCTCGACGGTGACCGCGACCGGGTCCACCGGGTCCACCGGGGCCGGCGCGGAAGCCGACCCGACCGGCGCGACGGACGCCCCCGTGCCCTCCGTCGCCGCCGGGACCTCGGGCACCGGCGCCCAGCCGGCCGCGCCCGGGGTGACCGCGAAGAAGACCTCCACGCGGGCACGGGCCACCTCGGCGAGCAGGTTCAGCTCGACGGCGGTGAAGGCCTGGTCGGCGGCGGTGACGAAGAGCAGCGCCCCGGCCCGGCCCGCCGCGTCGAGCAGCAGCCGGGTGCCGGCCGCCCCGAGGGCGCCCGTGTCCGGCGTGTCGACGAGGCTGAAGTGCCGCAGCAGCGGCTCGGGCACGCTCAGCTCGACGCGGCGCGGCGGACGGGCCAGCGCCGGGCCGGCGGCCAGCCGGTCGGCGCCGTACGAGTGCGGCTGGCGGTAGCCGGGCACGTAGGCGGCCCGGGTCGGCACCCGGGAGTGCCGGACCACCAGCCAGCTCCCGGCCGGCACGGTCAGCATGCCGGGATCCAGCCGGAGCACGCCGGCGAGCACCTCGGGCCGACCCGCGCCGGCCGGGCCGGCGGCGACGACGGCCAGCGGTTCCTCCGGCCCCGGCTCGGTCACCCCGAGCCTGGTGGGCAGGGGACCGCGGTGGGGCAGCTTCGCGGCGCCGGCCATGTCGTCGGGCACGTCGACCGCGGAGAGAGGACCGGGCTTCATTCGAGGACGGCCTCCCGTGGCAGGCGACCGGCGGTGGCAGGCCGCGTGGAATCGTCCGGGTCGCACCCCCGGATGTCGAAAGACTACGGGCGACCAGGGCACCTACCCGAACACCTCGGATACTTAGGAGTAATCACGGGATTACTCAACTTCGCAGCGTGACGATGCGGGCGCGGACGGATTTCGATGGATATGCTGCCTCGATGAGTCGGTGGAGTTTCGTCGGCAGAAGGGATGAGCTCAGCCGCCTGCTGTCGGCGATGACCGGCGCGGAGGGGCGGGGCCTCTTCTTCAGCGGGAGCGCCGGCATCGGCAAGAGCCGCCTGCTGCGCGAGGGGGTGGCGGCGCTGCCCCGCGACGGGTACGCGGTGTGGTGGATCGCGGCCAGCGCCACCACCGCCGCGCTGCCGTTCGGCGGGCTGGTCCAGGTGCTCCCCGCCGAGCAGCCGCAGGGCCTGTCCCCCGCCGGCATCCTGCGCTGGGCGGTGGACGTGCTGCAACAGCAGGCGGCCGGCCGCCGGATCGTCCTCGCGATCGACGACGCGCACCTGCTCGACCCGCCCTCGGCCGCGCTGGTGCACCTGGTCGCCCGCGCGGAGAACGCCACGGTCATCGGCACGCTGCGCGACAGCGAGCAGCTCCCGCTGCCCATCCGTGCGCTGTGGACCGACGACCTCGTCGACCACGTCGAGCTGAACCCGCTGCCACCGGCCGAGACCACCCGGCTGCTCTCCGAGATGCTCGACGGACCGGTCGACGCCACCTCCGCCGACCGGCTGGGCCGACTCTCGGCGGGCAACCCGCTGCTGCTGCGCGAGCTGGTGTTCGCCGCCGACCGCGGGGAGCTGACCCGCACGTACGGGGTCTGGAAGTGGACCGGCCGGCTGGAGCTGGCGCCCAACCTGACCGACCTGATCGACACCCGGATCGGGCAGCTCACCCCGGGCGTACGCGCGGTGGTCGAGCTGGTCGCCTTCGGCGAGCCGCTCGGCCTGCACCTGCTCAACCAGGCCGTGGACCCGGCAGACGTGGAGTACGCCGAGGAGCGCGGGCTGATCGTCGTGGTGCGCGACGACCGGCGCGCCAACGTGCGGCTGGCGCACCCGCTCTACGGCGAGGTGATGCGCCGCCGCTGCCCGGTCAGCCGGACCCGCCGCCTGGAGGCCCGCCTCGCCGAGCTGCTGGAGCAGATCGGCAAGCGACGTCGCGACGACCTGCTCCGGGTGGCGGTCTGGCGGCTCGACTCCGGCACCGCCCAGGACCCGACCCTGCTGCTCGACGCGGCCGGGCAGGCGTTCGCCCGCTACGACGTACCGCTGGCGACCCGGCTGGCCCGCGCGGCGCTCGACGCCGGCGGCGGGTTCGACGCCGCGGAGCTGCTGGCCACCATCCTGATGTTCGCCGACCGGCCGGAGGAGGCGATCGCCGTCCTCGACGCGGTCTCCGCCGAGATCCACGGCGACCGGCGGCTCAGCCGCTGGCTGACCGTGCGGGGCATGGTCAGCTACTGGGGCCTGAGCCGGGAGTCCACGGTGGAGGAGATCGCGGCCCGCGGCTCGACGCTGGCGGACTCCGCCGACCAGGCCCGGGTGCTGGCCTTCGAGGGCATCATGCGGCTGCACCGGCTGGACACCGGCCTCGCGCTGCGGCTCGGGCAGACGGTGCTGGACCGGCCGGCCGCCAGCGTCTCCGCCCGGGAGCTGGCCCGCAGCACCATCGCCTATCTCCAGGCGGCGCAGGGGCAGCTGCACCGCAGCGCCGCCGCGATCGACCAGGTGCAGGCCGAGGCGGGCCGCTGACGGGCCGACATGCCGTACCTGCAACTGGCCCTGGAGCTGGCCCGGGGCACCCGGCTGGCGCTCGCCGGCGACCTGGCCGGAATCGACGCGATCGTGGCCGACGAGTTCGCCGACCTGGCCGGCGCCGGGGACTTCCGGCTCGGCACCGGCTACCTGGCCATCCTCCAGGCGTACGCGGCCCGGCTGCGCGGCCAGAGCGACGCGGCGCTGCGGACCAGCCTCGAGGCGTGCGCGGTGCTCGCGACCAGCCGGGTCTACGCCGGCCTGGCCCAGGCCGAACGGGCCCAGGCGGCGGCCCTGCGCGGCGACGCCGCGCAGGCGGCCGAGGCGATGGCGGAGGCCGACCGCACCCACGCCCCGGGCATGGTCGTGCTGTACCCGTGGCTGGAGCAGGCGCGCGGCGCGGTGCTCGCCGCCAGCGGCGACGTTCCCGGCGCCGCCAAGCACCTCGTCCAGCTCGCCGACCGGCTCCGGACGGACGGTTTCGCCGGTCACGAGGTGCACGTGCTGTACGAGCTGGTCCGGCTGGACCGGGCGACCGCCCCGGTCGGCCCGACCTGTTCCGACGGCAGCCGGCGCACGGCCGCGCAGCGGCTGGCGGAGCTCTCCGAGCGGGTCGACGGGCTGCTGCCGCCGCTGCTGGCCCGGCACGCCCGGGTCGCCGCGGCGGGCTCCGCCGACGACCTGCTGGCGGTGGCCGACGACTTCGAGGCGCTGGACCTGGCCGTCTACGCGGCGGAGGCGACCGCCGCCGCCCTGGACCGGCTGCGCCGGCAGCGGTCCCCCGCGGCGGGGGCGGCCCGGGAACGCCTGGCCGCGCTGCTCGGCCGCTGCGACCTGATCCGCACGCCGGCGTTGCAGGCCGGGGCGCCCGCGCTGAGCGAGCGCGAGTGGCAGGTGGCCCGGCTCGCGGCGGACGGGGTGACCAGCCGGGTCATCGCGGAGCGGCTCTATCTCTCCGCCCGCACGGTGGAGAACCACCTGCAACGGATCTACAGCAAGCTCGGCGTGACCGGCCGGGCCGAGCTGCGGGCCGCGCTGCGGGCGATCCCGGGCCACGAGGGCGGCCTGGCGGAGTGAACTCTAGGCTGGGGCGGTGAGCACCCTTCGCCCCGCGTTGCTGACCGACCACTACGAGCTGACGATGGTCAGTGCCGCCCTGCGGGACGGCACCGCCGACCGCCGCTGCGTCTTCGAGGTGTTCAACCGCCGGCTGCCCGCCGGCCGCCGCTACGGGGTGGTCGCCGGCACCGGCCGGCTGATCGAGATGATCCGCGACTTCCGCTTCGACGCCGACGAGATCGACTTCCTGCGCCGCACCGGGGTGGTCGACGAGCGGGCCGCCGACTGGCTGCGCGACTACCGATTCACCGGCGACGTCGACGGCTACGCCGAGGGCGAGCTGTGCTTTCCCGGCTCGCCGATCCTCACCGTCTCCGGCGGCTTCGCCGAGTGCGTCGTGCTGGAGACGCTGGTCCTCTCGGTGCTGAACTACGACTGCGCGGTGGCGGCGGCCGCCGCGCGGATGGTCACCGCGGCCCGCGGCCGGACGCTGATCGAGATGGGCTCCCGGCGGGCGCACGAGGAGGCGGCCGTGGCCGCGGCGCGGGCCGCGTACCTGGCCGGGTTCCGGTTCACCTCCAACCTCGCCGCCGGGCAGCGGTACGGCATCCCGACCGCCGGCACCGCCGCGCACGCGTTCACCCTGCTGCACGACGGCGAGCGGGCCGCGTTCGCCTCGCAGGTCGCCACGTTCGGCAAGGAGACCACGCTGCTGGTCGACACGTACGACATCAGTGAGGGCATCCGCAACGCGATCGCGGTGGCCGGGCCCGACCTGCGGGCCGTCCGGATCGACTCGGGCGACCTCGCCGTGATCGCCCAGCAGTCCCGCGAGCTGCTCGACTCGCTCGGCGCCACCGAGACCAAGATCATCGTCTCCGGCGACCTCGACGAGTACGCCATCGCCGCGCTCGCCGCCGAGCCCGTCGACATGTACGGCGCGGGCACCGCCGTCGTCACCGGCTCCGGCGCGCCCACCGCCGGGCTCGTCTACAAGCTGGTCGAGGTCGACGGCCGCTCGGTGGTCAAGCGCTCCGAGCGCAAGGGCACCATCGGCGGCCGGAAGGTGGCCGTACGCCGGCACAAGCCGACCGGCACCGCCACCGAGGAGGTCATCGTGCCGCAGGGCGTGCCCGACCGGCAGCCCAACGACCGGCTGCTGCAGCGGCCGTTCCTGGTCGGGGGCGAGCCGGTGGACCGGCCGACCCTGGACGAGTCGCGGGAACACCTGCGGCAGTGCCTCATCTCCATCCCCTGGGAGGGGCTGAAGCTCTCCGGCGGCGACCCCGCCATCCCCGTCACGGTCGTACCGGCCGACTGAAAGGAGCCCTCCGGTGGGCAACGCGCTGATCATCGTCGACGTGCAGAACGACTTCTGCGAGGGCGGCTCGCTGGCCGTGGCCGGCGGGGCCGGCGTGGCGGCCGGCATCACCCGACTGCTCGCGGCCGAGCCGGGCCGCTGGGACCGCGTGGTGGCGACGAAGGACTACCACGTCGACCCGGGCGCGCACTTCGGCGACCCGCCGGACTTCATCGACTCCTGGCCCCGGCACTGCGTGGTGGGCACGCCCGGCTCCGAGTTCCACCCGGAGCTGGCGACCGACCGGATCGAGGCGATCTTCCACAAGGGCGAGCACGCGGCGGCGTACTCGGGCTTCGACGGGCACGCCGACGACGGCGAGTGCCTGGCCGACTGGCTGCGCCGGCACGGGGTGGACACGGTCGAGCTGGTCGGCATCGCGACCGACCACTGCGTCCGGGCCACCGCCCTGGACGCCGCCCGGGAGGGCTTCGCCACCACCGTGCTGCTGGACCTGACCGCCGCCGTCGCCCCGGCGACCACCGACGTGGCGCTGCGGGCGATGGAGGGCGCCGGAGTCACCCTGCGCGGGGAGCCTGTGATCGAGGCCGCATGAGGCGGTAAATCGTTGGCGGGTGTCGCACCCCGGGCCGAGGATGTCCGGCGGAGGTACGCACCGACATGAACCTGAAGCCTTACCGGGAGGCGCTCGCCCTGCCCGGTCTCCGGTCGTTGCTGCTGGTGTCGGTGCTCGCCCGCGTCCCGCTCACCGCGACCGGGGTGACCCTGACGTTCTACGTCGTGCTCGACCTCGGGCGCGGCTACGGGGCGGCCGGGCTCGTCGGCGCGGCCATCACCGTGGGCGCCGCCATCGGCGGCCCGCTGCTCGGCCGGCTGGTCGACCGGCGCGGCCTGCGGCCGGTGCTCGTGCTGACCGGGATCGCCGAGGCGCTCTTCTGGTCCACCGCCCCGATGCTGCCCTACCCGCTGCTGCTGCCGGCCGCGTTCCTGGCCGGCTCGCTGGCCCTGCCGATCTTCTCGGTCGTCCGGCAGTCCATCGCGGCGATGGTGCCGCCGGAGCGGCGCCGCCCCGCGTACGCGCTGGACTCGATGTCGGTGGAGCTGTCGTTCATGGTCGGCCCGGCGCTGGCCGTGGCGGCGGTCACCGCGATCTCCGCCCGGACGACCCTCTACCTGGTCGGTGCCGGGATCGTCGCCTCCGGCATCGCGTTCTGGCTGCTGAACCCGCCCGTCCGGGGCGGCGGTGAGCCGACCGGGCCGCAGCCGAGGGTGCCCCGTCGGGCGTGGCTCACCCCGCGGCTGCTCGCCGTTCTGGCGATCAGCGCCGCCGGCACGCTGGTGCTCGGCGGCACCGACGTGGCCGTGGTCGCCGTACTCCGGGAGAGCGGCGACGTCGGGTGGACGGGCGCCGTACTCGCCGTGTGGGCGGTCGCCTCGCTGGTGGGCGGCTTCGCGTACGGAGCCGTCAGCCGTTCCTTCTCGCCCCTGGCCCTGATGGCCGCGCTCAGCCTCTGCACCATCCCGGTCGGGCTGGGCGGGGCGCACTGGTGGCTGCTCTGCCTGGCGCTGATCCCCGCCGGGGCGCTCTGCGCGCCGACCCTCGCGGCCACCGCCGACGCGGTGAGCCGGCTCGTTCCCGCGTCCGTCCGCGGCGAGGCGATGGGCCTGCACGGCTCGGCGGTCACCGTCGGCATCGCGGTGGGCGCCCCGCTCGCCGGCGCCGTGATCGACGCCTCCGCCCCGGCCTGGGGCTTCGCGGTCACCGGCGCGATCGGCGCGCTGGTGGCGCTGGCCGTGCTCCCGATCGAGCTGCGCCGCCGCCGCGCCACCACCCCGCCCGAACCCGAACCCGAGCCCGAGCTGGCCCCGGTCGCCGCCACCTGACCCCGCCCTCGCCGACGTCCCTCCCACCGGCGATTGTCAGGTCTCGCCGGGTCGGCAATTGCAAGATCGCGCTGCGGTTGGCTGAGGGCTGGGGATCCTGCCCTGCCGTGGGCGGCGTGGGCGGCCCGGGTTCCGGCTACGGCCCGTCGGACGGATGCCCACCGGCGGCCAGCGCCGAGCTCGGTGTCGACGCGCCTGACGTCCATCCGGCCGGTGCCGCCCCGATCTCGCACCAGGCCGGCGCCCCGGCGAGCAGGGCCAGCAGGGCCGGCGCATCTCGTCAGTGGATCGGTGCGGCCTGCCGGCGGCCCGGCCCGCCGGTCCGGTTCCACCACGGGGCGGCGCTGCGGACCGTACCGCTGTCCGGTCGCTGTCCGCGCCCCTGTCGGAGGGCGACCGGACGGCGTCACCCCCGACAACGGCGACGGGCGCCGCCCCTTGTGGGGGCGGCGCCCGTCGTACGTGGTGCGTGAGCGTCAGCGGCGGTCGACGTTGGAGGCGACGTCCTCCTGGTAGCTCGCGCCGCCGTCGGACTCGCTGGTCAGCGGCTTGGCGCCGCCCTCCGGCGGGCCGGCCAGCGTCTGCCCGGCGGCCAGCTCGGGGAACTTGAGGTCGAACGCGGGCCGCTCGGAGCGGATCCGCGGCATCCGGTCGAAGTTCCGCAGCGGAGGCGGCGAGCTGGTCGCCCACTCCAGCGAGTTGCCGTGGCCCCACGGGTCGTCGACCTCGACGACCGGCCCGGCCTTGTACGACTTCCAGCAGTTCCAGATGAACGGCAGCGTCGAGATACCGGTGAGGAACGCGCCGATCGTGGAGATCATGTTCAGCGTGGTGAAGCCGTCGTCGGGCAGGTAGTCGGCGTACCGACGCGGCATGCCCTCGTTGCCCAGCCAGTGCTGCACCAGGAACGTGGTGTGGAAGCCGATCATGGTCAGCCAGAAGTGCACCTTGCCCAGCCGCTCGTCGAGCATCCGGCCGAACATCTTCGGGAACCAGAAGTAGATGCCGGCGAAGACGGCGAACACGATCGTGCCGAAGAGCACGTAGTGGAAGTGCGCCACCACGAAGTACGAGTCGTGCAGGTGGAAGTCGAGCGGCGGGCTGGCGAGCAGCACGCCGGTGAGACCACCGAAGAGGAAGGTCACCAGGAAGCCGATCGACCAGAGCATCGGCGTCTCGAAGCTGACCTGGCCCCGCCACATGGTGCCGATCCAGTTGAAGAACTTCATACCGGTCGGCACGGCGATCAGGTAGCTCAGGAAGCTGAAGAAGGGCAGCAGCACCTGGCCGGTGGCGAACATGTGGTGCGCCCAGACGCTCATCGACAGCGCGGCGATGGCGATGGTCGCGGCGACCAGGCCCTTGTAGCCGAAGATCGGCTTGCGGGAGAAGACCGGGATGATCTCGCTGATGATGCCGAAGAACGGCAGCGCGATGATGTACACCTCGGGGTGGCCGAAGAACCAGAAGAGGTGCTGGTAGAGCATCGGCCCGCCGGTCGCCGGGTCGTAGACGTGGGAGCCCATGATGCGGTCCGCGGCCAGCGCCATGAGCGCGGCGGCCAGCAGCGGGAAGACCAGGATCACCAGGAGGCTGGTGACCAGCATGTTCCAGGTGAAGATCGGCATCCGGAACATGGTCATGCCGGGCGCGCGCAGGGTCAGGATCGTGGTGATCAGGTTGACCGCGCCGAGGATCGAACCCAGGCCGGAGATGACCAGGCCGATCACCCACAGGTTGCCGCCGACGCCCGGGGAGTGCTCGACGCCGCTCAGCGGCGCGTAGGCGGTCCAGCCGAAGTCGGCGGCCCCGCCCGGGGTGATGAAGCCGACCATCGTCATCGAGCCGCCGAAGAGGAACAGCCAGTAGGCGAAGCTGTTCAGCCGGGGGAACGACACGTCCGGCGCGCCGATCTGCAGCGGCACGATGTAGTTCGCGAAGGCGAACACGATCGGCGTCGCGAAGAACAGCAGCATGACCGTGCCATGCATGGTGAAGAGCTGGTTGTACTGCTCGGGCGACAGGAACTGCAGCCCGGGTCGGGCCAGCTCGGCCCGCATGATCAGGGCCATCAGGCCGCCGATCATGAAGAACACGAACGCGGTGACCATGTACATGATCCCGATCTGCTTCGCGTCCGTGGTCCGCAGCAGCCGCGCGATGGCCGACCCCTTGACCGGCGCTCGGACCGGCCAGGGCCGGGTCACGACCGGCTTGGGTGCGACGGTGGTCACGAGTGGCCTCCGGTTCTGGGTTGTCCCGCTCGGCACACGCTGGTTATCTGCGGGCCGTCATCCGCAAGGAGGATAGTCCCCGGCAGGTGGCTGCGCCGCGTGGGGTGGTCGGGTAACCTGCGCCACCCGCTCTGGTGGGCGGCTCGCCGCGACCTACAGCGGGCCGAGCAGCAGCCGGTAGTGCTCGCCGAAGATCCGCCCGCCGCGCCCGCGCAGCAGCGGGTCGCGCAGCGCCGGCGGCACGTCCCGGGTCCGGTTGCGGTCGCGGGTCCGGTCCCGCACCCATCGCGTACGGGGGCGACGACGACTCTCGTACGCGGCCAGCGCGGCCTCGACGTCGCCGGCCGTCCGGAGCGACTCGGCGAGCACGACGGCGTCCTCCAGGGCCATCGCCGCGCCCTGGGACAGCGTCGGGGCGGTGGCGTGCGCGGCGTCGCCGACGAGCAGCACCCGCCCCCGGGACCAGCGCCCCAGCTCCACCTCCTCGGTGACCCCGACGTGCACCCGGTCCAGCGCCTCCAGCACCTCCGGCACCGGCCCGCCGTAGTCGCCGAACAGCTCACGCAGCCGGGCCACCGGGTCGGCCGGCGCGACCGTGCCGGCCTCGTCGGCGTAGCAGTGCAGCCGCCCGGCGCCGAGCGGCACGGCCAGGAAGCCGGCGCGCTGGCCGAGCAGGGCGGTCCACTCCGCGAGCCGGGGGCCGCCGCGCACCAGGCTGCGGTAGACGACCTGGCCGGCGGGCTGGGGCGGGCCGCCGAGCGCGGCGAGGGCACGGACGGTGGAGCGCAGCCCGTCGGCGCCGATCACCAGGTCGTACTCGGTGGCGGTGCCGTCGACGAAGGTGACGCCGACCGACCGCGGCAGCAGGTCGAGGGTGCGCACCTCGGCGCCGTGCCGGACGGCGCCGCCGGCCCCGGTGAGCAGCACCCGGTGCAGTTCCGACCGGGGCAGGGCCCGGCACTCGCCGACGCCGGCCCAGAGCGCGTCCAGGTCCACCTCGCACAGCGGCGCTCCGGCCGCGTCGAGGAACCGTTGGCGGTGGATGACCTGCCCGAGCGGGCGGACCGGCCCGTCGAGGTCCAGCCGGCGCAGCGCCCGGGCGGCGTTGCCGGGCAGGTAGAGCCCGGTCTCGGCGTTCTCGCCCGGGGGCAGTGTCTCGGTGACGTCGGGCCGGAGGCCCACCATCCGCAGCGCCCGGGCCACGGCGAGGCCGGCGATGCCCGCGCCGACGACGAGGATGCGCAGGGGGAAGCCACCCATGGTGGTGTACGCCTCCGGAGGGGTGCGGAACGCGTTGGAGGCAAGACACTACTCGGCGCAATCGGCGCACACCAGAGTCAATCGTTCCACTCCGAAACATTCCTCGGTGGGCCGATCCCGTTGCACGGCGGATCGCCTGCCCACCGCGGGCACGGGCGTGGCAAACCTCACCTATCTCGCCATTAGCCCCCAGGCCACTTCTCCAAGGTCCGGACTGATGACGAACGGGTACGAGATGATCCGCCAGGAGTTACGCCCGTCCCGTGTGCTGGTCGCCTGACGCTCAGGCCTCCAGCTCGGCGCCTTGGGCCAGACGGACCGCCAGGTGCTCCGCATGGCGATGTCCCTCCTCGGTCAGACCGACCCGGGCGTGTCCGCCGAGAAGTCCCACAGCCATGCCGGGGTGTTCCGGCTGGAGCGGCTCCGTCGTCAGCCACCCGTTCCGGACCGCCTCGACGGCGACGTCGCTGACCAGCCGAGCCTGCGCACCGCCGATCGACGGTTCCGCCGCACCCGGCCCCGGGTCCACCGGGCCCCGCTCCGTGGGATCGGCGAAGACCAACCTGCTCAGGTCGTATCCGGGCAACCGGCGGGGCTTGCCCGGCGGCAGCACCGGCGCCAACGCACGGAAGACCGCCTGGACGGACGCGGGCGGATACGGTTCCCGCGCGTCGCCGGCCCGCAGCAGCACGCCGCCCGCCGCCAACGGAACGACCTCCGCGAACGCCCCGGTCGCCGCCAGGGCGTCCGGGCCGCCGAGACGTCCGACCAACTCCCGGGGGCACACCGTCACCCAGTCGTAGCCGCGCAGGAACCGCCGGCTCGCACCCGCGGAGTCCGAGTTGACGCGGTACAGCCCCATGTCAAGCAGCGTGTCCCCGGTGGTGGCCCCGCCGTCCAGAGCCAGTTCGCCGTACGCCGGATCGGTCGAATCCGCCACCCTGCGCAGGAACTCCACCAACTGAGGCGCGACCTCGGCCAGCCGCCCCCGCTGGTCCTCGAACGTGACCGCGGCCTCGAGCATCACGTGGTCCGGGGAGGCGAACCGGAACACGTACAGGTCGAGCGACGAGCGCCGCCGGCTGCTGGACCAACCCCAGGAGATCTGGCAGAAGCTCGCTGTCAGGGCGTCGCCCCAGCAACCGACCCGTCGTGTGGTCGAACCGCCGCCCGGCGGAGCCTCGTCCACCACCCTGCCGTGCTTCCGCGCCCTCACCCCGGGACCCAGCTCCGGTAGGACCAGGTCGACGACTTCGTCGTACCAGCGTCGGAGGACGGGCTGAACCCGCCCGAAGTCGCGGCCGAAGTCGAGGTAGAGGCGGACCACGCCGATCTCGGCAGGGGGCCCGTCGTCGTACGGGTCGGGCGACGTGTCGTCCACGTCGTCGTACACGGTGCGCGCTCCACGGAACGGGGATGGGCGGGGATGCCCGCCCATCTTATCGACGCGTCGCTGTCCGTGGTCGTCCGTAGCGCGGAGCGACTCTGCCCGACCGCAGAGCCGCCCCGCGCGCTGCCAGAGGCCGTTCGCCGGTTCCGGTCAGACCCGGGTGAGTCGGACGGCGTCGGCGATGACCAGACCGCTGGCGGAGCTCCACCGGCTGACGGCGACCCGGTTGGCGTCGCCGGCCGGCAGGGTGAAGGTGCCGAGCGTGCGCCACTGCCCGCCGGTGGCCCGCTGGTCGACGACGACCGTGCGGTTGCCGGTGGTGGTGGCGATGATGTACGGCGCCGCAGCGTTGTAGCCCGCGTTGGCCGGCCACCAGGCGTCGACCCGGTAGTTCGCGGTCGCCGGGACGTTGAACTTGTACCAGGCGGCGTCGCTGGCGGCGACCGGGTCCGCGAAGCGGTAGTCGGCCCCGTAGCGCTGCGTCGAGTACGTCGAGGTGCCCCAGTTGGCGCTGGCGGTGAACCGGCCGGCGGTGGAGTTGTCCACCGTGGAGGTCCAGGCGGTGCCGCCCGCCATCTTCGCGGCGACGTCGGAGCGCATCTTGTTCAGGTCGATGAACGACGGGTCGATCTTGCCGGTGGTGCTCGTCTCCCGGTGCCCGCGCGCGTAGCTGGAGTCCCGGCCCAGCCGCTTGAGCACGGCCGCGGTGGCGGCGATCGACGCGTTGTACTGCGCCGCCGTCATCTGCTGGCTGACCCCGTTGTAGTCGATCTCCCAGCCGATCATCAGGGTGTTGCCGTCCCCGGCCGGGATCGGCCCGCTGCCGCCGCTGACACCCGCGTGGTTGCAGCGGCCGGCGGAGATGACGTGGAAGACGCCGTGGTAGTCGACCAGGGCCTGGCAGAGCGGGCCGGGCAGGTCGGACCGGCCGTTGATGCAGACGTTGAGCGCCGGGTGCGGGTTGGTGGCGCTGGACGTCGCGGCGGTGTGGTGCCAGAGCACGCCGATCGGGTTGAAGTCACCCGGGCGCATCCGGTTGAGCCAGTCGCCCTCGACGACGACCTGGACGCCCGCCCCCCGCAGGACGTCCACCAGCCAGGGAATGGTGGCCATCAGGACTCCCCGAACAGGTCGGCGAGGCACTCGGCCTTCGGCGCGGCGATCGGCGCGGCGCTGGCCGCGGCGGGCTTGGCGGCGACGGCCACCGCGGTGGCCGCCAGGGCCGACATGCCCAGGAGCCTGCGGCGGCGCAGGCGGGCGGGTCGTGGCGCGTTCATGGGGGCTCCTTCAGCGAGGGCGGAGGGGTTCCGACTGACCGATGAACTGGTGACGCGCACGCTATATCGTCACGAGCATCTATGTCGATACCCTTCATCGCCCCTATTCAGGCTGAAGGAATTTGGCAACGCCGAACGCCGTCCGGGCCCCGCCGACCCCTTGGCCAAGGGTCGCCGAGGGGGCTGTCAGGGGTTGCCGAGGGCGTCGATGTCGCGCATCTCCTCGGCGGTGAGCGAGAAGTGGAAGATGTCGGCGTTGGCGCGGATCCGGTCCGGGGTCACCGACTTGGGGATGACCACGATCTCGTGGTCGATGTGCCAGCGGAGCACCACCTGGGCCGGGGAGACGTCGTGCGCGGCGGCGATCCGGGTCAGCACCGGATCGGCGAGGTCACTGGTCTTGAACGGGCTGTAACCCTCCAGCACCACGCCCCGGTCCCGGTGCTCCCGGTGCCGCTGCCGGTCGTACAGCGACGGGCTCCACCGGATCTGGTTGACCGCCGGGTTCTCCTCCGTCGACTGGATCAGCTCGTCGATCGCGGCGGTGCTGTAGTTGCTCACCCCCACCGCCCGCGCGAGCCCCTCGTCCCGGGCGGCGAGCATCTCCCGCCAGACCGGGATGCTGTCGGCCGGGTTCGACGGCGGCCAGTGGACCAGCCACAGGTCGACGCAGTCGGTGCCGAGCGCGGTCAGGCTCGCCTCGAGGGTCTCCCGCTCCCGGCCGACCCGGTCCGGCGGCAGCTTCGTGGTGACGAAGACGTCCTCGCGGCGCAGCCCGCTCTCCTGGACCGCCCGGCCGACCTCCTCCTCGTTGCCGTACATCGTGGCGGTGTCGACATGCCGGTAGCCGGCGTCCAGCGCGGCGAGCACGGCGTCGTACCCGGCCTGGCCGGTGGCCTGCCACGTGCCGAAGCCGAGCAGAGGCATCCGCACCTCGCCCGGGAGCGGAACCGTCGGCTGCTCCTGGTGGTCCATGCCGACGGGTCTACCCGTGCTGACCCCCGACATGCTCCGCCGATCCGGACAACCCGGCGCCCAGCGGGCCGGCGCGGTTTGCCGGAGAATGCGGGGGTGGCTGACCGGCTGGAGGAGTACCGGCGCAAACGGGACGCGGCGCGCACCCCGGAGCCGGTGCCGAAGCGGCCCCCACGGCGGAAGAAGCCGGCCGAGGGGACGGCCCGGTTCGTCATCCAGCAGCACCACGCCCGCAGCCTGCACTGGGACCTGCGGCTGGAGCACGAGGGCGTACTGGCCTCCTGGGCGGTGCCGCGCGGGCTGCCCCGCGACAACAGCCGCAACCACCTCGCCGTGCACACCGAGGACCACCCGATGGAATACCTGGACTTCCACGGCGAGATCCCGGCGGGCGAGTACGGCGGCGGCCGGATGACCATCCACGACCGGGGCACGTACCGCTGCGAGAAGTGGCGCGACGACGAGGTCATCGTCGTGCTGGACGGGGAACGCACCGCCGGGCGGTACGTGCTCTTCGCCACCGGCGGCAAGGGTGGCCGGGACTGGATGGTCCGGCGCACCGACCCGCCGCCGGAGGGCTGGACGAGCATGCCGGAGCTGGTCCGCCCGATGCGTCCCACGCCGGCGGCGAAGCTGCCGAGGGACCAGGCGGAATGGGGCTACGAGCTGCGCTGGGACGGGGTGCGCGCGGTCGCGTACGTCTCCGGGGGACGCCTGCGGCTGCTCTCCGAGGACGACGAGGACATCTCCGGGACGTACCCCTGGCTGCGCGAGATGGCCGAGGAGCTGGCCCCAGCGGAGGCCGTGCTGGACGGCGTCCTGGTCCGCATCGACACCGCCGGGAGGGTACGCCCCGCCCGCGGCGGGCGCCGGACCCCGGACGCGCAGTACCTGATCTTCGACCTGCTCTGGCTGGAGGGCGTGACCAGCACCGACCTGCCGTACGCGCAGCGCCGGGAGCTGCTCGACGGTCTGGCGCTCGCCGGCCCGCACTGGCAAACTCCGCCCTGGTTCCCCGGTGCCGGCCCCGAGGCGCTGCGGACCGGGCGGGAGCAGGGGCTGCCCGGGGTGGTGGCGAAGCGGCTGGACTCGGCCTACGAGCCCGGCCGCCGCAGCCGGCGCTGGCTGAGCATCGACGCGGGCTGAGGAACGGGCGGCCGGAAGCCGGGACACGAGCGGGACCACGATCCGCGACACGAGTCGAGACGGCGAGGAGCAGCGTGTACCTGACCCACCTGGAGTGCCCGCGCTGCGGGCGGGAGCACGACGCCGGCAAGCTGGTCAACCTCTGCGACTGCGGCTCGCCGCTGCTGGCCCGCTACGACCTGGCCGCGGTGGCGAAGGTGCTCACCCCCGAGCGGTTCCCGCTGCGCCCGGCCGACCTCTGGCGCTACCGGGAGCTGCTGCCGGTGGCCGACCCGCGGCACACGACGACGCTGGGCGAGGGTTGGACGCCGCTGCTGCGTACCCCGGCCTACGGCGCGGAGATCGGCATCCCGGACCTGCTGGTCAAGGACGAGGGGCTGACGCCGACCGGCTCGTTCAAGGCCCGCGGCGCGGCGGTGGGCGTCAGCCGGGCCCGGGAGCTGGGCGTGGAGCGGATCGCCCTGCCGACCAACGGCAACGCGGGCGCGGCCTGGGCGACGTACGCCGCGCGGGCCGGGCTGGGCGCGACGATCGTCATGCCGCTGTCCGCGCCGGCCGTCTGCCGGCGGGAGTGCGTGGCCGCCGGGGCCGACCTGCGCCTGGTCGACGGGCTGATCGGCGACGCGGGCCGGCACGTCGCGCGGCTGGTCGCCGACTCCGGCGGCGCGGTCTTCGACGCCGGCACGCTGCGCGAGCCGTACCGGCTCGAGGGCAAGAAGACGATGGGGTACGAGATCGTCGAACAGCTCGGCTGGCAGGTGCCGGACGTGATCGTCTATCCCACCGGGGGCGGGGTCGGCCTGATCGGCATCCACAAGGCGCTGCACGAGCTGCGCGAGCTGGGCTGGATCGAGGACAGGCTGCCCCGCCTGGTCGCGGTGCAGTCGACCGGCTGCGCCCCGATCGTCCGGGCCTTCGCCGCCGGGGAGGAGCGGGCGCGGCCCTGGGCCGACGCGCACACCGTGGCGTTCGGCATCACCGTGCCCGCCCCGCTCGGCGACGAGCTGATCCTCGACGCGCTGCGGGCCAGCGCCGGCACCGCGATCGCGGTCGACGACGCCGAGATCCTGGCCGACCTGCGGGACTTCGCGGCGCGGGAGGGGCTGTTGCTCTGCCCGGAGGGGGCCGCCTGCCTGACCGCCGCCCGGCACCTGCGCGCCGGCGGCTGGATCCGGGCCGGCGAGCGGGTGGTGGTGCTCAACACCGGGTCCGGGCTGAAGTACCCGGAGACCGTGGACGTCGCCGACGTGCCGGTGCTGCCGGTCTGACGGGTCAGGAAGGGCCTTCCTCGACGAACCGCGACCGGAGGCGCCTTCCTCACCGCCGTCAGTCCGTGGCGGGGTCGGTGAGGCGCCAGGCGGCGCTGACCAGGCCGATGTGCGACAGCGCCTGCGGGGTGTTGCCGAGCTGCGCGCCCGTACGCGGGTCGATCTGCTCGCTGAACAGGCCGACGTCGTTGGCGTGCCCGAGCACCCGCTCGAAGAGCGCCTCGGCGCGCCCCCGCTCGCCGGCCATCACCAGGCACTCCACCAGCCAGAACGAGCAGAGCAGGAAGCCGGCCGGGTCGGTGCCCCAGCGCCGGAGCAGACCGTCGCCGGCGTCCAGCTCGCGCTCGACCGCCTCGATGGTGGCGCGCATCCGCGGGTCGGTCGCCGGCAGGAAGTGCACCAACGGCAGCAGCAGCGCGGAGGCGTCCAGCTCGGGCGAGCCGAACGCCCCCGTGTACGCGCCGACCCGGTCGTCCCAGCCCTCGCGCAGCACGGCGGCCCGGATCTCGTCGCGGGTGCGCGCCCAGCGCCGCGGGTCGGCCCGGTCGCCGAGCCGGGGCGCGAGCCGCACCGCCCGGTCGATCGCCACCCAGCACAGCACCTTCGACGACAGGTAGTGCCGGTCGGCGTCCCGGGTCTCCCAGATCCCCCGGTCGGGCAGGTGCCAGGTGGCCGCCACCTGCTCGGTGAGGCCGAGCACCATCTCGCGCAGTTCCTCGTCGAACGTCTCGCCCAGGTAGTCCCGCAACCGCCAGACCGCCGAGATCACCTCGCCCGGAACGTCGAGCTGGCGCTGCCGCCAGGCGTCGTTGCCGACCCGGACCGGCAGGCTGTCGGCGTAGCCGCGCAGGTGGTGGCACTCGTACTCGGAGACGTCCCGCTCCCCCTCCAGCCCGAAGAGCACCGGCACGGGAGCGGGGCCGACCCGGCCGATCGACCGGGCCGCCCAGGCGAAGAGGCGGGACGCCTCCGACGGGCACGCGGCCACCCAGAGGGCACGCATGGTCATCGCGAAGTCGCGCAGCCACGAGTAGCGGTAGTCGTAGTTGCGGTCGCCGCCGATCCGTTCCGGCAGCGACGTGGTCAGGGCCGCGGCGACCGCGCCGCTGCGGGCGTACGTGAGGCCGGTGAGCACGGTCGCGCTGTGCCGGACCTGGCCCGGGTAGCGGCCGTCGTAGTGGTGCGCCTCCCGGTACGCCTGCCACGCCCGCACCGTCTCGGCGAGCGCGGTCACCGGGTCCAGCCGGACCGGCGCCGCCCCATACGCCCGCCCGTACGCCACGTCGAAGCCGACCACCTGCCCGGCGGCGACCTCGAAGTCCTGCCGGACGCGGTCCCGCTCGACGGTCAGCGGGAGCCCGCCGGCGCGCAGGCTCAGCACCACCGGGCCGGCCGCGGCGAGCACCCCGCCGTCGGGCCGCTCGTGCAGGTAGGGGGTGAGCAGGCCGTACTCCGGGCGGGGGCGGAAGTCCAGCGACATCCGCACCCGCCCGGTCAGCCCCTCGACCACCCGCAGCAGCACCGCCGGCGAGTTCATCCCCAGCTCGTGGCCCCGGGCGCCGAGTTCGGCGGCGAGCGCGTCGGTGACCGCCACGCTGCCCTCCGGGGTGTGGTGCACGGTGCGCAGCACCAGCGTGTCGGCGAGGTACGCCCGCTCCGCCCGGTGCCCCGGCAGCCCGGCCGCGACGGGCGCCAGCCGCCAGTGGCCGGCCGCCGGGTCGAGCAGCCGGCCGAAGACCGACGGGGCGTCGAACCGGTCCGGGCACCACCAGTCGATCGAGCCGTCCCGGCCGACCAGTGCGCCCGAGCGGCAGTCGGAGAGGAATCCGTAGTCGGAGATCGCCGGCTGGTCCACCCGCTGCGGGTACCCCGTTCGGCCCGCCTCAGACGGCACCGCCCGGTGGACGGGGTCAGGAGGTGGGCGGCTCGTCCTCGCCGGCCTCCTCCGCCGCGTCGGCCTCCTCCTTCGTCCGGTGCACCGCCTGGTCGGCGTGCTCCGGCGGACCGTAGACGGTGTAGAGCACCAGCGGGTTCGGGCCGGTGTTGACGAAGTTGTGCTTCGTGCCGGCCGGCACCACCACCAGGTCGCCCTGGACGACCTCGCGCTTCTCCCCCGCCACCCGGGCCTCGCCGGTGCCGCTGACGAAGGTGAGAATCTGGTCGATGTCCTCGTGGACCTCCTCGCCGATCTCACCACCCGGCGGGATCGTCATGATCACCAGCTGGGTGTGCTCACCGGTCCACAGCACCCGCCGGAAATCCGGGCTCTTCTCGGCGACGGTCGCGATCGTGTAATGCTCCATGCCGAGGCACATACCCGCTCGGGAGCGACGCCACGCCGAGACGTGCAGATGATGGAATTCCCCACTGATCCCAGGTTTGGCGCCCCCGTGGGCGGGGATCGAGACAGGGACGGGCGCACGGCGCCGGTCGAGCCAGGTCCCCGCTGACGTACCGCCGTACGGCTGCGGTGGTGGGAGACGGCCAGAGCGCGGCGACGTTCCGATCCCGAGGGGTCTGAGCGGCGCCGCGCGCTCGTGTCCCGCGCCAGGGCGGAACGCCCGTCGTCACGCGCTCCTCGACGGCCGTGGCGCGCTCAGTCGTCGTCCGCGGCCGCCACGGGCTCCCGGCCGACGCAGCGCACCTTCAGCTCGAACTCGCCGGCCGGGCCGGCGAACGCGACCTCCACGTCGTCGTCCGGCCCCCGGTCGACGTCGGAGACGCGGTAACCCTGCGCCGGGGCCCAGGAGACCAAACGCACCCCGTCCGGCCCGCACTCGGCCACGGCCGTGCCGCCCGCCGTGACGAAGGCCCGGCGCTCGCCGTGCGGAGCGGAGCCGGTCGGTGCCGGCGACGACGGCCCCGCGCCGGTGGCGGTCGACTCGGGCGAGGCCAGGGCGCGCTCGACCTCCTCCTGGCTCAGCACGACGCCGCCCGGGGTGCCGGCGATGCTCTCCCCCACCCACCGGATCGCGGCCACCCCGATCAGGGTGGCGACGGCGGCGGTGGCCAGCCAACCGGCGACAGCGAGGAACGAACGGCGGCGCATCCACCGAGTGTCCCCGATCCCGGGTTGGGCCGAGCCCTGGCCGAGGCTAAGGGACGGTTAAGGACCCGGGCCGGCGCGTCCGGCGGCGGCTACCCTGCCCCCTGTGGCCCGCCTGCTGCTCATCGAGGACGACCTGACGATCCGTACGCCGCTGCTGCGGGCGCTGCGCGAACGGGGGCACGCGGTGGCCGCCGCCTCGACGGCGATGGACGGCCTGCGCGACGCGCTGGACGACCGGCCCGACCTCGTCGTGCTGGACCTGGGCCTGCCCGACCTGGACGGCCGGGAGCTGCTGCGGATGCTGCGCGCCGTCAGCGTCGTGCCGGTGATCGTGGCCACTGCCCGCGACGACGAGACCGAGATCGTCCGGGTGCTCGACGCCGGGGCCGACGACTACGTGGTGAAGCCGTTCACGGCGGCGCAGCTCGACGCGCGGATCCGGGCGGTGCTCCGGCGCGGGGCGGGGCCCGTCCCCGAGGACCCGGCGCTGGTGGTCGGCGGGCTGCGGGTGGACCCGAGGTCGCGGCAGGTCACCCTGGACGGCGAGCCCGTCGAGCTGACGCCGCGCGAGTTCGACCTGCTGCACCACCTCGCCGGCCGGCCGGGCCAGGTGGTCACCAAGCGGGAGCTGCTCGCCGAGGTGTGGCAGATCCCGTACGGCGGCGCCGACAAGACCGTGGACGTGCACCTGTCCTGGCTGCGCCGCAAGCTCGGGGAGAGCGCCCAGGCGCCCCGCTACCTGCACACGGTCCGGGGTGTCGGGGTGCGGCTCGAAGCGCCCGGGAGCGCCGGATGAGGGCGCGGCTGGCCCTGCTGGTCGCCGCGGTCAGCGTGCTCACCCTCGTCGCCTTCCTGGTGCCGCTGGCGCTGCTGGTGCGGACCGTCGCCGAGGACCGGGCCACGGTGCGGGCCACGGCCGACGCGCAGAGCCTCGTCACCGTCGTCGGCACCGCCGACACCGCGACGATCCGGTTGACGGTGGAGCAACTGGCCGCGGAGTCCGACCGGCCGGTCAGCGTCTTCCTGCCCGACGGCACCGTGCTCGGCACCCCGGCCCCGCGGACGCCCGCGGTGGCGCTGGCGGCGCGGGGGCAGAGCCTCACCGCGGAGTCGGGGCGGGGGCGCGAGGTGGTGATCGCGGTGCAGGGCCGCCCCGACGGCACCGGGGTGATCCGCACGGTGGTCCCGCCCGAGGAGCTGACCGCCGGGGTGACCCGCTCCTGGCTGGTCCTGGCCCTGCTCGGCGTGTTGCTGGTGCTGATCGGGCTGGCCGTCGCCGACCGGCTGGCCCGCACCCTGGTCCGGCCGATCGGTGAGCTCTCCGCGGTGTCGCACCGGCTGGCGAACGCCGAACTGGACGCGCGCGTCACGCCCGCCGGGCCGCCGGAGCTGCGTGAGGTGGCCGGCGCCCTCAACCACCTCGCCGGGCGGATCCAGGTGCTGCTGGCGCAGGAGCGAGAGGAGGTCGCCGACCTGTCCCACCGCCTGCGCACCCCGCTGACCGCGCTGCGGCTCGAGGCCGAGTCGCTGCGCGACCCGGAGGACGCCGCCCGGGTGACCGCGGCGGTGGACGGGCTGGAGCGGGCGGTCACCGGCCTGATCCGGCAGGCCCGCTGGCGGGCGCCGACAGCCGGGGCGGCCAGCGCGGACGCGGCCACGGTGGTGGCCGAACGGGTCGCGTTCTGGTCCGTGCTGGCCGAGGACACGGGGCGCGCGGTCACGCTGGACCTGGCGCCGGGACCGCTGCCGGTGGGCGTGCCCGCCGACGAGTTGGCGGCGGCCGTGGACGCCCTGCTCGGCAACGTCTTCGCGCACACCCCGGACGGCACGGCGTTCGCCGTCCGGCTGACGGCCGGCGCGGGCCGGGCCGTGCTGACCGTGGCGGACGAGGGGCCGGGCATCGCGCCCGACACCGTCGACCGGGGCGCCAGCACCGCCGGTTCCACGGGACTCGGCCTGGACATCGCCCGGCGCGCCGCCGAGGCCGCCGGCGGCCGCCTCACCCTGCACACCGCGCCCTCCGGCGGCGCCGAGGTACGCCTCGAACTCGGCCCGCCGACGCCCTGACCGGGCAGCTCGCGCCGCGCCGGGCGGGCGGTCGCGGTCCCGGCGGCCGGACGCGGCGACCGGACGCGGCGACCGGACGCGGCGACCGGACGCGGCGACCTTAACCCGGGCTTAGCGTTCGGGCAGCGTGCCGCTATCCGGCCCGGCGCGATCCTCGTGGTCAGGAACCGAGGAAAGGCGAACGAGATGAAGCGCAACCCCCTGATCCTGGCGTCGGTCGGCGGCATGGCCGTGCTCGCCGTAGCCGGCGCGACCCTCGGCGTCACGGCCGCCGACAGCGGTCCCGCCCGGGCGACCACGCTGACCGCCGCCACGACCGCCCCGACCACTGCCGCGACCCCGGACGACAGCGCCCCGGCGACCGGCGGCACCTCGGCGGCCCCCGGCACGCCGTCGGGCAGCGGAGCCCCGGCGACCGGCGGGGACGCCGTCAGCGAGCAGCGGGCCCGCGAGATCGCGCTCGCCCGGGCGGGCGGCGGCCAGGTCGTCGAGATCGAGGCCGAGCAGGAGCACGGTCGGCCCGTGTGGAGCGTGGAGATCGTCGCCGGGCAGACCGAGCACGAGATCGACGTCGACCGGGAGAACGGCACCGTGGTCAAGGCCGAGCAGGAGCCCGTCGACGACGATGACGACGACCGCGACGACGACGATGACGACCGCGACGACGACTCCGACGACGACTGACCCCGGTGCCGCCGCCTCCCACGTCAGGGGGGCGGCGGCGTCGTCGGCCGGCCGGGTAGCGTCCGGACCTGCCGCCAACGGCGGACGTCGGGCGTCCCGCCTACGGCGTCAGGCGTGCCGCGTACGGCGTGAGACGTCGGGCGTCCGGTGGCGGGCGTCGGCGGACGGCGTTCCGGGGCGTACCAGGGCGGGCCGATCGACCCTGTGACCGACACCGATGTCTGGCTACATTGGGGTATGGTGCCCGCCCACGGAGGCCGGGCGGCGGAACCGGTCTACCGCCCCATCCTCGCCAGCCGGCGGGGCGAGCTGGAGGCGCTCGGTCATCTCGACGACGTCGTCACTCCCCTGCTCGCCCCGGTTCTCCAGGTGTCCATCCTGGACTCGTACACACTGGACTTTCTCGGTCGGCTGCCCACCGGGCTGCTGCCGGCCGTCGACGTCACCGGTCTGCCCGACGCTCCGGAGACCGAGCTGGCCCGCTGGGGCGTACCGCTGGTGCCGGTGATCGGATTCGCGGACAGCGACCGGCGCCTGGTGGCGCACGGCGCGGCGGCGCGGGGCCACGCCCACCGGGCGGTGGTCCGGCTGCGGGTCGGCCAGGACCGGGCCGGCCCGGACGCGACCACGGCGGCGGTGGAGCGCGTCTGGCGCCTCACGCGCCTCGTCCCCGAGCAGTGCGACCTGCTCCTCGACGCCGGGGACGTGTGCTGCGCGGCCGACGTGCGGCTCGCCGAGCCGCGGCTGCGCCGGCTGCTGGAGTGGGCCCGCCGGCACGCCTGGCGGTCGGTGAGCGTGGCGGCCGGCGGGATGCCGCCCGCGGTGTCCCGCCTCCCCACCGACGAGCCGGTACGCCTCGACCGCTGGGACTGGCGGCTCTGGCAGCGGCTGGCGGACCTCGGCGTCGGGTACGGCGACTACGGCGTCGGCTCGGCGGTGCCCGGCGCCGACCAGCCGGGCGACCGGCTGCCCACCGTGCGCTACACCACCGACGACGCCTGGTGGGTGTACCGCTGGTCGCGGCGGGGTGGGCGGGGCGACGACAGGTTCGCGGACCTGTGCCGCGCCTTGGTCTCGGCGCCGCACTGGCCGGCCGCCGGGGCCGACTTCTCCTGGGGCGACCACGAGATCGTCCGGCGCGCCCGACGGGGCGCCGGTGCGGGCTCGGCCAGCAACTGGGCGGCGTGGAGCACGTCGCACCACCTGGCGCACGTGCTGGCGACGCTGGCCCGCCCCGGGCGGGAGGCCCGCCCGGGGCCGTGGCGCTCCGGTCAGCCGGCCGCCGAGCGGGGGCGGCCCGCCCGGCCGCACCGGGGCGGGGAGACCCGCCGGGCCGGCTGACCCGCTACCTCAGCGCCGTCGACCCGCACGGGGCACGTCACTACTTCTCGGTGAACCCGAACTGCACGATGCCCTCGTCGTCGACGGTGGCATCGACGGAGGCGTCGCCGAGCAGCTCGGCGGCGTCGGAGTCCAGGAAGATCCGGGCGCCCTGGTTGTCGACCACGTGGTCGCCCTTGACCGGTTCGGCGACCAGCTCGACGGTGAGCGAGCCCGCCTGGGTGTCGGCGGCGATCCGCACCCCGCCGTCCTCGGCGACGTCCTGCTGGTTGGCGAGGTCTCGGATCACCATCACGGCGTTGTCGGTCATGGTGAGCATGGCGGAACTCCTCGTGGATTCTCGGATACGCGGTGCGGACCGGGATTCGGCCCGCGCACGAGCGCACGTGGGAGGCGATGGAAGGGCGACACGCACATCGCCGTCGCAGGTCAGGGGCAGGTCAGGGCCCCTCCACGGCCTACGTTGCCCCCTGTCGGGGCATCCGTCAAATAGAGCGTGATCAGTGCCCGGCGCCGGCCGGGGCGAGCAGTGCCCGGATCTCGCGTACCGCCGCGCGGCCGGCCCGGTTGGCGCCGACGGTGCTCGCCGACGGTCCGTACCCGATCAGGTGGATCCGCTCGTCGGCGACCACCCGGGAGCCGTCCATCGTGATACCGCCGCCCGGCGCGCGCAGTCGCAGCGGCGCGAGGTGGTCCAGCGCGGCCCGGAAGCCGGTGCACCAGAGGATCACGTCCGCGGGCACGAACCTGCCGTCGTCCCAGGCCACGCCGTCGGGCGTGATCCGGTCGAAGACGGGTAACCGGTCCAGCACGCCGCGCTCGCGCAGCCGGCGCAGCTCGGGCGTGAGCGGCAGCCCGGTCACCCCGACCACGCTGGCCGGCGGGCGGCCGGCGCGGACCGCCGCGTCGACCAGGGCCACCGCCGCCCGCCCCCGTTCGGGGGTGAACTCCTCGTCGCGGAAGTCGGGCGGGCGCCGGGTCACCCAGGTGGTGCCGGCCGCGACGGCGGAGACCTCGGCGAGCAGTTGGACGGCGGACGTCCCGCCGCCGACCACCACGACCCGCCGGCCGGCGAACTCCGCCGGACCCCGGTAGTCGGCCGTGTGCAGCTGGCGGCCCCGGAATTCCGACCGGCCCGGGTAGTGCGGCCAGAACGGCCGGGTCCAGGTGCCGGTGGCGTTGACCAGGGCCCGGGTGGACCAGGCAGCCCCGTCGGTCAGCACGTCCAGCCGGCCGTCGGGCCGGTCGCGCACCTCGCGGACCCGCACCGGACGCCGTACCGGCAGGGCGAACTCGCGCTCGTACGCGGCGAAGTAGGCGCTCACCACCTCGGCCGCCGGCCGGTCGGGATCCGCCGCCGGGAACGGCAGGCCGGGCAGGTCGTGGAAGCCGTGCACCCGGTCGAGCCGCAGCGTCGGCCAGCGGTGTCGCCACGCCCCGCCGGGCCCGTCGTCCCCGTCGAGGATCACGAAGCCGTCACCGGGGGCGAAACCGGCGCGGCGCAGGTGGTAGCCGGCGGAGAGGCCGGCCTGGCCGGCCCCGATCACCAGCACGTCGACGGAGCGCTCGTCCATGCCGGGTACAACAACGCACGCCCGGTCCTACTGCCCGCCGGGTGGCGTCTCGCCGCTCACACGGCGCACCGCGCCGCCGGCGTCGTGGCGTTCCGGCCCGGGTAGGAACCGGGCCGCCTCGCCCGGAGTCTGATCGGCGTACGGGCCGGGCTCGGGCGGGAGGCGGAATGGGTGGACGGCGGGGATGGCGGGCGCTGCTGCCGGCGGCGGCGCTGGGCGTGCTGCTGAGCGGCTGCACGGGCGTCGGGGTGGCCGAGGCGCCGACCGAGGGCAGGGCGTCGTACGAGGCGTGGGGGCTCAACGAGGCGTCGAGCGACCTGAGCGGCGGGGACCGGACGGTGGTGCTCAACGGCGACCTGGAGCGCGACAGCAAGGCGTTCTTCAGCGTCGACGGGCGGTGGCGGGCCGACGGGTTCGTGCTGGACGACTCCTCGGCCGAGAAGGTGCGCGCCCTGGCCGGTCGGCTCCCCGACCGGACCGGCGACTCCGAGTGCCGGCGGCTGGTGCTGGTGGCGGAGGGGCTGGTCGACCGGGCGGTCGCCGTCCTCACCCCGGAGGCGTCCGGCGGGCCGGTCACCGCCGCGCCACTCGACGGCTGAACGGAAGTTTTCTTTGGGTTGGCGGTCTTCTCTGGCGAATACCTCCGTGGCAGCATCAGCGCATGCATCGTCGTCTCTTCCCCCGGACGCTCGCGCTGGCGGCGCTGGTGGCCGCCGCCGCCACGGCCGGCGCCCCGACCGCCACCGCCGAGTCGCCGACCCCCGCGGCGACCCGCCTGAACGCCACCATCGACGCGATCCTCGCCGACTCCCGGCTGGCCGGGGCGCAGGCATCGGTGGTCGTGAAGGACGCGGCCACCGGCGAGACCGTCTACCACCGCAACGGCGACCGCCGCCTGGTGCCCGCCTCCAACACGAAGCTGCTGACCTCGGCCGCGGCGCTCGAACTGCTCGGGCCCGGGCACCGCTTCGCCACCGAGGTGCACACCACCGGCACCCGGCGCGCGGGCCTGGTCTCCGGCGACCTCTACCTGCGCGGCGGCGGCGACCCGACCATGCTCGCCGCCGACTACGACGCGCTGGCCGCGCAGGTCGCCGCCAAGGGCGTACGGGTCGTCACCGGCAACCTGGTCGCCGACGACACCCGCTACGACAGCACCCGCCTCGGCCCCGACTGGACCTGGGACGACGAGCCCTACTACTACGCGGCGCAGGTCTCCGCCCTGACCGTGGCTCCCGACACCGACTACGACGCGGGCACCGTCATCGTGCAGGCCGCACCCGGCGCGAGCGCCGGCGCCCGCCCGGTCGTCACCACGACCCCGGCCACCGGGTACCTGAAGATCGACAACCGGGCCCAGACGGTCGCCGACGGGGAGACGTCGATCTCCTTCGAACGGACGCACGGCGGCAACACGGTCGTGGTCACCGGGCAGATCGCGCTCGGCGACGCGCCGGAGAGCGACTGGGTGACCGTCTGGGAGCCGACCGGCTACGCCGCCGACGTCTTCCGCTCCGCGCTGCGCAAGCACGGCGTGCGGGTGCTCGGCCGCACCGTGCTGGGCCAGGCCACCCCGGAGGACGCGGCCGAGGTGGGGCGGCACGAGTCGATGCCGCTGGCCCAGTTGATGGTGCCGTTCCTCAAGCTGTCCAACAACGGGCACGCCGAGGTGCTGACCAAGGAGATCGGCCGGGTGCTCTCCGGCACCGGCACCTGGACGGCCGGGCTGACGGCGATCAGCGAGTACGTCGCCGACGCGGGGATGGACACCGGCACGCTGCGCCAGCGGGACGGCTCGGGGCTCTCCCGGCGCAACCTGATCCCCGCCGACGAGTTCGTGGACCTGCTCACCGCCGTCCGGGCCGAGCCCTGGTTCGACACGTGGTACGCCGCCCTGCCGGTCGCCGGCGACGCGGACCGCTTCGTCGGCGGAACGCTGCGCAGTCGGATGCGCGGCACCCCGGCGGCGGGCAACGTGCACGCCAAGACCGGCAGCCTGACGGGCGTCTCCGGCCTCTCCGGCTACGTCACCGACGCCGACGGGCGGGTGCTCGCGTTCTCGATCCTGCTCAACAACTACCTGGCCTCGTCCGTGAAGGGGCTGGAGGACCAGATCGCGATCGCGCTCGCCTCGTACACCGAGAAGGGCGCCGCCGCGGCGCGGGTCGCGCCCCCGACGGCGCCCGACGCCCCCCGGGTCCCCGAGGGCCGTGAGTGCTCCTGGGTGAAACCCGTCGCCTGCTGACGGGCGGCGGGGCCCGGGCCGGGCCCCGCCGACGGGCCGGCGGGGCCGGGTGCGAGGGCCCCGCCGGCGCTCAGGCGCCCGGGCGCTGCGGCGGCTCGGCGGTCGGGTCGCCTTGCGCGATCAGCGCGGCGATGTCGGCGGGGCGCAGGCCGCGCTGCGCCAGCACCCGGACGCCCCAGCGGTGCAGCCGGCACGGGTGCGGGCTGGCGTCGTTGCGACAGACCGTCCCGCCGGACCAGCTTCGGGGCGCGTGCACCACCACCGCCCGGACGGCGAACTGCGCGTCCTCGGCGGTGACGTACAGCGGCAGCGGGATCTCCCGGAGCACCTCCCCGGACGGCTCCCCGGCGCCGCGTGGGGCGGGCGGACGGACGGTGCGGGCGATGGTGCTGCTCATCGGTCGAGCCTCCACAGAGGATTGTCGGACGTGGACAGCAGAAAGTTACGACACGACCAACGCAGCGCGACGGACAAACTGTCCCGACCCAGATGAACGACTCTGGTCAGGCTCGGACTTCGCCGGGTCAGCGGGCGGCGCGCTCCCGCAGCCGGGCCGCCGTGCGGCGGGCGTCGTAGTCGGGGGCGACCCCGTCGACGATCAGCGTCGCGCCCGGGATGTGCCGGGTGCGCAGCGCGATGATCTCCTGGTAGGCCGGCGAGTCGTACCAGGCCCGGGCGCGCTCCAGGTCGGGGAACTCCACGATGACCACGGTGCCGGGCCAGTCGCCCTCCTTGACCTCCACCTCGGCGCCGTGCACCCGGAACCGGCCCCCGAACGGGTCCAGCGTGGCCTGGATCCGCTCGATGTAGGTCAGGACGTCCTCGTTGATCTGCGGTGCGTACAGGTGGGCGAGCGCGAACGCGGGCATGGGGTCCTCCCCGTGGGCCGTTCCGCCCGGCCGGGTCGCCGGTGCGGTACGCCGAGTCTCGCGTCGGCGCCCGCCCGGCGTCGATTACCCACGGGGTAACGGCGACCCGCCGCCCCTGGTCAGAGGCGGTCGAGCACGACGACCGGGATGTCCCGGTCGGTCCTCGCCTGGTACTCGTCGTACGACGGCCAGATGGCGGCCATCGTGGACCACATCCGCGGCTTCTCCTCGGCCGTCGCGGTACGCGCCCGCGCGGTGAACCGCTCGCCGCCCACCTGCACCTCGACCAGCGGCTCGTCGAGCAGGTTCAGGTACCAGGCCGGGTGCTTCGGGTCGCCGCCCTGCGAGGCGACCACCAGGTACGCGTCGCCGTCGCGGCCGTAGATGAGCGCGGTGCGCCGCAGCTTCCCGCTGCGCCGGCCCCGGGTGGTCAGCAGCAGCGTGAAGACGCCCGGCCGCCACTCGTGGCCCTCGGCGCCGTCGGTGTCGACGTAGCGCCGGATGTGGTCGGCCACCCACCCCTGCGGGCTGTCCAGCACCTGCTCGCCCGACGTCATCCGCCCTCCCGTTCGTCCGCGTCGCTCCTCGTCGCGCTCACGCTACCCCCGGACGCGGCCGGCCACCGGGCGAACACCCAGGGCCTTCCGCGGGGTTCAGTGCCGCTGGCGGCGGTGCAGCCCGCGGCCGGGGTGCCAGCTCTCGATGACCAGGTGGTCCGGCGGATCGCCCACCCGGGTCAGGACGACCTCGGTCAGCTCGATCCGGAACCGGTGGGAGCCGTCGTCGCCGGGCGGCTCCTCGTGCGCCCGGCCGGCGATCTTCGCGTCGCCGCCCCAGGAGTGCGGATCGTCCTCGGGAGCGTCCTCCGTCGGGCAGTGCAGCGCCACCCGTGGGTCGCGGCGCAGGTCGAGGGCCTTGAGCGCGCCGGCCATGCTGCCCAGCCGCAGGTGCTCGGGGCCGAAGTCGAACTCCGTGCCGCTGATCCGGGGCGAGCCGTCCCGGCGCAGCGTCGCCATCGTGCCGTGCTTGCGGACCGCGAAGCGGGCACGCACCCGCTCGGCGAACTCGGGTTCCTCGCGGAGGAGGTCGGACCACCATGTCATGGGTCGAGCGTGGCAGCCAATCCGGACAACCCGTGGCGGCTTTCCTCAGCGGATCTCGAACCCGAGCGCCTGCGCGATCACCACGGTCTGCTCCGGGTCGACGATCGCCCCGGCCCGCTCCACGACGGTCGGGTCGAGCGCGGTCAGGTCGCTGCCGCGCAGGTCGGCGCCGGACAGCCGGGAGCTGTGCAGTTGCGCGGCGGAGAGGTCCACGCCGGTGACGGTGGCGCCGGTCAGGTTGGCCCCGGTGAGGTCGACCTCCCGCATCCGTACGTCGGTGATCCGCACGCCGCGCAGGTCGGCGCCGGGCAGCGCGACGAAGGACCAGTCGCCGCCGGAGATCGTCAACGGTCGCAGGTCGCACTGCGCGAACGTGCTGCCCACCAGCTTGCAGCCGGTGAACTCGGCCTCGAAGAAGTTGCACCGCTGGAAGGTGCACCGGGTGAAGGCCGAGTCGGTGTGCCGGGAGGCGTTGAACCGCACGTTGCCGAAGGTGCACCCGTCGAAGACCGCGCCCTGGCTGACCGCCTCGGTCAGGTCGACGTGGAAGAACGCGCAGCCGACGAAGTGCCGGTCCACCAGCTCCTCGCCGTACCAGTCCTCGTTGCGGAAGGTCGCGTCCTCGGTCAGCTCGGGCATCGGGCCAGGCTACTGAGCGGGTACGACATGTGTGGTGGCCGACCCTTCCGGTGCGAGGTACCGACTAGTAGGTTCGGCGGCGTGAGTGTGGCACGCAGCATCGACCCGGACCAGATCGGCTTCGACCCGGCGCGCCTGGCGCGGATCGACGAGCACTTCGGCAGGTACGTCGACGACGGCCGGCTCGCCGGCTGGCAGGTGGTGGTCACCCGGCGCGGCGAGATCGCCCACTCGTCGACGTACGGGCTGCGCGACGTCGAGGCGGGGGCACCCGTCGAGGCGGACACGCTCTGGCGGATCTACTCGATGACCAAGCCGGTCACCTCGGTCGCCGCGATGATGCTCTGGGAGGAGGGCCGCTTCGAGCTGACCGACGAGATCAGCCGTTGGCTGCCCGAGTTCGCCGACCTGCGGGTCTACAGCAAGGGCTCGGCCCTCAAGCCGTACACGGTGCCGGCGATCGAGCCGATCCGGGTCTGGCACCTGCTCACCCACACCGCCGGCCTGACGTACGGCTTCATGCAGACCTCGGTGGTCGACGGCCTCTACCGGGCCGCCGGCTACGACATCTACCCGCCGGCGGACGTCGACCTGGCCACCGCCTGCCAGGCGTTCGGCGAGCTGCCCCTGCTGTTCCAGCCCGGCACCGCCTGGGGCTACTCCGTCGCCACCGACGTGCTGGGCCGGCTGGTCGAGGTGGTCTCCGGGCAGAGCCTGGACGCCTTCTTCGCCGACCGGATCTTCCGCCCGTTGGGCATGACCGACACCCACTGGTGGGCCGACGGTGACGCCGCCGACCGGCTCGCCGCGCTCTACGCGCCGGACCCGCGCACCGGCCGCGCGTTCCGCTACGACAAGCTGGGCGCCCTGGCGTACGAGAAGCCGCTGCTGCTCTCCGGCGGCGGCGGCCTGATCTCCTCCGCCGCCGACTACCACCGGTTCACCCAGATGCTGCTGCGCGGCGGCGAGCTGGACGGGGCGCGCCTGCTGGGGCCGCGCACGGTGCGCTTCATGACCCGCAACCACCTGCCCGGCGGGCAGGACCTGGGGACCCTCTCCACCGGCGGCTTCGCCGAGACCACCTTCGACGGGATCGGCTTCGGGCTGGGTTTCGCGGTGGTGGAGGACCCGGTTCCCAGCCGGGTGCCGAGCAGCGTCGGCGAGTACTACTGGGGCGGGGTGGCGAGCACGGCGTTCTGGGTCGACCCGGCCGAGGAGGTCACCGCGCTGCTCTTCACCCAGCTCATGCCGTCGAGCACCTACCCGCTGCGGCCGCAGCTGCGCCAGCTCGTCTACTCCGCCCTGGTCGACTGAGCCGGCCGGGCACGGTCGGATCGCCGGTTACCGCACCGGCCGGGCCACCCGCTCCATAACCTGGGAGGCGGACGGCAACCCGGCGGGCGGGCAGGCAGACGGTCACCGCCCCGGCCGGACGGGGGCGGGAGGCGGTCATGAGCAACATCGTCGTGTTCGGGGCGGGCGGCACCGCGGGCTCGCGGATCACCGCCGAGGCGGTCGGCCGGGGGCACCGGGTCACCGCCGCGGTGCGCCGCCCGGAGGCCACCGCGTACCTGCCGCCGTCGGTCAAGCTGGTCACCGGCGACGCCACCACCGAACTGAGCGTGCGGGAGCTGGCGCCCGACACCGACGTCATGGTGGTGGCGATCGGCGGCGGGGAGCGCGGCCTCTGGCTCAACGCGGCGCGGACCCTGGTCGGCACGCTGCGGAACCTGCCGGCCGCGCCCCGGATCATCCACGTGGGCGGCGGGTCCACACTGCTCACCCCGAAGGGCACCCGCTACCTCGACGAGCCGGACTTCCCCGACGAGTACCGCAACGCCGCGCTGGGCCAGGCCGACGCCCTGGACTTCTACCGCTCGTCGGCCGACGGGGTGACCTGGACGTACGTCTCCCCGCCGCCGCTGGAGTTCCATCCCGGCGAGCGCACCGGGCACTACCGCACGGGCGGCGACCAGCCGGTCACCGACGACGAGGGCCGCTCGGTGCTCAGCTACGAGGACCTGGCGGTGGCGATCGTCGACGAGATCGAGACCCCGCGCCACACGAACGAGCGGTTCACCGCCGCGTACTGAAGGTGCCTTGGCTTACCCGGGTGACTGTCAGTCAGTCAGTCGGCGTGGGCGGGGCGCGGCGCGGCCGGCGGCGGGCTGGGCGGGGACGCGGGGGCGGACCGAGGGCCGCCAGGCGCGGCCGTTGGCGTAGATGATCCGGAAACCGAGGTACGACGCGAGGGGCGCCCAGTGCGCCGAGCCCATCCGCAGCTCGGCGGCGTTGTGCCGCTGCCCGTTGGCCAGCACGTCGAGCAGTACGGTTTCGAAGGCAGCCGATTCCACCCAGTCCACTTCCCGGGTGAAACCGCAGATCAGCGCCGCTCCCGTGGCGGCCAGGAAGTCCCGCAGCGCGGCGTCGGAGGCGCGCAGCACGGAACAGCTGCCGAAATAGAGCCGTCGGCCCTCGCAACGGCCGGCCATCAGTTCGGCGACGTCGGCGAGTTCGACGGATTCCCAGTCGGTGAGGCAGAGCCGGCTCGGTTCGCCGTGCATCGCGAAGAAGCCCACCCGGTGGTCGGCGTACTGCTTGAGCAACCAACGGTCGACGAAGTAGAAGAGTTCGTCGCGGGTCGCCGCGTCCTTGTGGATGAAGCGGATCTTCCCGAGCCGTTCGAGCAGTTCGAGGGTGGGCAGGACGGAGCCGCGTTCGTTGAGGTCCCGGTGCCACTGGCCCTCGACGCAGAAGACGCCACCGCGCGCCACGCCGCCACCTCCCCGTTCCCGCCGGCGCTGACGTTACCGCGTCGAACCGCCCGCGGAACATCACCCTCCGTGTCGCCGATTGCGACGCCGCGTGCCGTTCGCGGTTTTCTGCGGCCGGTTCGCAGCGATTGGGCGTTTCGCAAATGGGCCCGATGCCCGGGCAGGACCCCGGAACCGCCAATCGTGAGGACAATTCTCGTTATTGCCGCCAAAGGGCCGCCCAGGTGTCAGGGTGGAAACGCGGGACGCCCCGGTCGATGTCCCGAAAGCCACCCCAATCGCACTCCTATCGGGAGGACTTCTGTGCGCGTTAACACCCTGAAACGGGCGCTTGTCGCATTCGCCCTGGCGATGCCGGGAGCCGCGATCGCCACGGTGGTCGCCGCGCCGGCGGCCCATGCCGACGCCTGCTACACGTGGAACCGCAACCTCTACCAGGGGCGCTCCGGCGAGGACGTCCGCCAGCTACAGATCCGGGTCGCCGGCTGGGCCGGCAACCGGGACATCGTCGAACTCGACGGCCGCTTCGGGCCGAAGACCGCCGCCGCGGTCCGGCGGTTCCAGGCCGCGTACGGGCTGCGGGTCGACGGCGTCGCCGGGCCGCAGACGTACGCCAAGATCTACGAGCTGCAGGACAACGACTGCACCCCGCGGCACTTCAGCTTCGCGGAGATGGACGACGGCTGCGGCCGCGGCGGGTGGACCGGCGGCCCGCTGTCGGCCGCCCAGACCCGGCAGAACGCCCTGCAGACGATGTGGAAGCTGGAGGCGATGCGGCGCAGCCTCGGTGACAAGCCGCTCTACGTGAGCAGCGGCTTCCGCAGCCGCGCCTGCAACGACCAGGTCGGCGGGGCGTCGGACAGCCAGCACCTCTACGGCAACGCCGCCGACGTGGTCTCCCGCACCAGCTCGCTGTGCGAGGTGGCCCGGGACGCCCGCAACCGGGGCTTCAGCGGGATCTACGGGCCGGGCTACCCGGACCACGACGACCACGTGCACGTGGACTCGCGGCGGGAGAACGACAGCGACCGCACCTCGAACACCACCAGCTGGTCCGCGCCGGACTGCGGGATCGGCGCCGCCAACGCCCGAGCCGCCCAGGGAGAGACGGATCGGTAGGACGGGCACGGCGACGCCGGCCGGGAACGGCCGGACAGGTGGAACGCGCCGGCCGGGAACGGCCGGACAGGTGGGACGTCACGGCGACGCCGGCCCGGAGCGCGGATAGGGAAATCCCCGCGCCCCGGGCCGGCGTCGTGCTGCCCCGGGTCGCCGCGAGCCGGCCCGAGTCAGACCAGGCCGGCGTCGTGGACCAGCAGGGCGACCTGGACCCGGTTGTTCAGGTCGAGCTTGACCAGCAGCCGCGACACGTACGCCTTGACGGTGGCGACGCTCATGAACAGCTCGCCCGCGATCTCGGCGTTGGTCCGGCCCTGCCCGAGCGCGACGGCGACCTCGCGCTCCCGCTCGCTGAGCCCGGCGAGCTGCCGCAGCGCCCGCTCCCGGCGGAGGTCGGGGCCAGCGGGCGCGCGGGGGGCCGTCACGTGGTCGATCAGCCGGCGGGTCACCGCCGGGGATAGGGTGGCCTCCCCGGCCGCCACCCGGCGTACCGCCCGCACGATCTCGGCGGGCGGGGTGTCCTTGAGCAGGAAGCCGCCGGCCCCGGCCCGCAACGCCCGGAGCACCTGCTCGTCGGCGTCGAAGGTGGTCAGCACCAGCACCTCCGGCGGGTCGGGGGACGCCCGCAGCGCCTCGGTGGCGGCGAGCCCGTCGAGCCGGGGCATCCGGATGTCCATCAGCACCACGTCCGGCGCGCACGCGGCCACCGCGTCGGGCACCTCGCTGCCGTCGGCGGCCTCGCCGACCACGAGCACGTCCGGCACACCGCCGAGGATCATCGACAGCCCGGCCCGGACCAGCGCGTCGTCGTCGACGATCAGCACCCGCACCGGACCCTCGGTGGCGGCCGTCGCCGGCCCGGTCACGCCGGCCACGGCAGCCAGGCGGTCAGCCGGAAGTCGCCCGAGTCGTCCCGCCCGTGCTCCAGCCGACCGCCGGCCAGGCTGACCCGTTCGGCGATGCCGACCAGGCCGGTGCCCGCGCCGGGGATCTCCGGGCCGGTGATGGCGCCGACCGGCCACCGGTTGCGGATCTCCACGGTCAGCCCGTCGCCGGGGCCGCCGCCGACGTCGACGGTGACCGCGGCCCCGGCGGCGTGCTTGCGGGCGTTGGTCAGCCCCTCCTGCACGATCCGGTAGACGCTGCGCCCCGCCGCCGCGGGCACCTGTTCCGCCGCCGTGACCACGTCGCGGACGCTGACCCGCACCCCGGCCGACCGGGACTCCTCGATGAGCGCCGGCAGGTCGCCCAGGGTGGGCTGCGGGCGCTCCGGGTCCTCCTCGGCGGTGGTCTCCGCGCGGAGCACCCCGATCACCTCGCGCAGGTCCTGCAACGCGGCGTGCGCGCTGTCCCGGATCACGCCCGCCGCCCTCGCCACCTCCTCCGGCGCGGCGTCCGGCCGGAACTCCAGCGCTCCGGCGTGCAGGCTGAGCAGCGAGATCCGGTGCGCCAGCACGTCGTGCATCTCCCGGGCGATCCGGGTGCGTTCCAGGTGCCGGGCCTGGGTCACCCGCAACTGCTGCTCCGCCTCGGCCCGCTCGGCGCGCTCCCGCAGCGACACGACGAGCTGCCGCCGTGCCCGGACGAACATGCCCCACGCGAGCACGGAGAGGCTGAGCACCACGCCCCAGACGGTCGCCACCCAGTACGGCAGGTTTGGGTCGGGACGCAGGTAGCTGAAGAAGAAGTTGGTGACCAGACCGGCGGCGGTGATCCCCAGCGCGACGGCCGTGCGGCGGTGCACCACGACGGTGAAGTAGATGATCAGCAGCGGGACCGCCGACGCCATCGAGAAGGCGGTCAGTGGCAGGGTCGCGACGGCCAGCCCCAACGGCCACCGGCGCCGCACCCAGAGCAGCACGCAGCAGACGAGCCCGAGCAAGGCGTCGACCGGGACCATCCAGCGCTGCGGCAGTGGTGTCGCGAACTGCGGGTCGGGCCTGGCGGCGTCCGCCGTGACGAGCAGGACCCAGCCGAGGGCGAGCAGGAAGCAGAGGCTGTCGACGAGCCAGTCCCGGGTGGTCCGCCGACTCCGCCCGGCCGCCCCGGCGAGGGACCCCGGCAGCAGCCAGGGATGGTCGGGTACGGCCGCGCTGGTCACGCCGCCATGCTAGGCAGCCGCCCCGGACGCCGGCCAGCTACCAAAGTCGAGACCTCGACGTCGACCTAGGTAGCCGCCGGGCGAGACCCTCGGCCGCTGCGGACAGCCGGCCGGCGCGGGCAGCCTGACCGACATGATCGACGTGGAACACCTCACCAAACGGTACGGGCGGCACACGGCCGTCGACGACGTGTCGTTCCGCTGCGAGCCGGGCACCGTCACCGGCTTCCTCGGGCCGAACGGCGCCGGCAAGTCCACCACCATGCGGATGATCTGCGGCCTGACCCCGGCCAGCGGGGGCGGTGCCACGGTCGCCGGCCGGCCGTACCGGGAGCTGCCCAACCCGGGCCGGGAGGTCGGCGTGCTGCTGGACGCCTCGGCCCAGCACGCCGGGCGCACCGGGCGGGAGGCGCTGGCCGTCGCCGCCGCGACCATGGGCGTGGACCGCCGGCAGGTGGCCGCCACGCTCGACCTGGTCGGGCTGAACGCGGTCGCGGCCAGGCGCCGGGTCCGGGCGTACTCGCTGGGGATGCGGCAGCGGCTCGGCCTGGCACACGCGCTGCTGGGCGACCCGCGGGTGCTGATCCTCGACGAGCCGGCCAACGGCCTGGACCCGGAGGGGATCTTCTGGATGCGCGGCCTGCTGCGCGACTTCGCCGACCGGGGCGGCACCGTGCTGCTCTCCTCCCACCTGCTGCGCGAGGTGGAGGCGGTCGCGGACCGGCTGGTGGTCATCGGGGGCGGCCGGATCGTGGCCCAGGGCGACAAGGACGAGCTGCTGGCCGGCGGCGGCACCCTGGTCCGGGCGCGGGACGCGGCGGCGCTGCGCAGCGCGCTGGACCGGGCCGGGCTCCCGGTCACCGACGGCACCGACGGGCTGCTGGTCCGCGCCGACGCCGCGGCGGTCGGGCAGGCCGCCGCCGACGTCGGCGTCGCTCTCACCGAGCTGCGCGCCGCCGGCAGCGGCGGCCTGGAACAGCTCTTCCTCACCCTGACCGCCGGCGCGTCGACCCGGGAGGCCGTCCGATGACCACCACCACCGCCGCCACCCCGCCCACCGTCGCACCCCACCGTCGTCCGGCGGTACGCCGACCGTCGCTGCTCCGGCTCACCGGGGTGGAGCTGCGCAAGCTCGTCGACACCCGGGCCGGGCTGTGGCTGCTGATCACCATCGGGCTGCTCGCCGCCACCCTCGTCGTGGTCCAGCTCGTCTGGACGGCCGACGCCGACCAGACCTTCGCCAACTTCTTCCTCCCGACGCTGCTGCCGGTCGGGGTGCTGCTGCCGGTGCTGGGCATCCTGTCGGTCACCGCCGAGTGGTCGCAGCGCACCGCGCTGGCCACGTTCGCCCTGGTGCCCCGCCGCGGGCGGGTGATCGCGGCCAAGCTGGCCGCGATGGTGCTGGCCGCCCTGGCCTCGGTGTTGGTCAGCCTCGGCGTGGCCGCCGCGGGCACGCTGGTCGCCGGGGTCACCGGCGGCGCGGGTACCTGGCGCTTCGAGGGGTCGCTGCTGCTGCACGCGGTGGTGCTCCAGGTGGCCAGCGTGCTGATGGGCGCCGGCTTCGGCCTGCTGCTGCTCAACACGCCGCTGGCCATCGTCGGCTACCTGCTGCTGCCGACCCTCTGGTCGATCCTCGGCGGGCTGATCCGGCACCTGGAGGGTCCGGCGGGCTGGCTGGACACGGGCCGCACCATGGAACCGCTGTTCACCCCGGACGTGACCGCCGGGCAGTGGGCGCGGCTCGGCGTGTCGCTGCTGGTCTGGCTGGTCGTACCGCTGGTCGCCGGGCTGGTCCGCACGCTGCGCCGCGAGGTGTCGTGACGGTGGTCGGCCACGGCGCTCCCACCGTCGTCGACGGCGGCGTGGCGGAGCTGGCGCTGTTCTGGGGCGGCTTTCCGGCGCTCGGGGCGGGTGCCGGGTGGCTGCTCGCCGCGGGCGCGGGGTGGCTCGCCGAGCTGCCCTGGGCCCCGGCGCAGAAGCTGTTCGGGCTGGTCTCCGGGCTGCCCGACCCGCAGGCGAGCATCGGCGGGCTGGCGGTCGGCGCGCTGGGCGGCCTGCTGGTCGCCGCCATCGGCACCGCCGAGCGGCTCGCCGTCACCGTCGGCGCCGAGCGGGTGGCGCTGCGCCGCGGCGGCACCCGCCGGGAGGTCGAGCGGCGGGGAGTGCGGGCGGTGTTCCTCGACGGCAGGGACCTGGTGCTGCTCGGCCCGGACGACGGGGAACTGGTCCGGGAGAAGTCCGACCTGGCCCCCGACCGGCTGCGCGCCGCCTTCCGCGCGCACGGCTGGCCGTGGGCGGAGGCCGACCCGCACCGGGACGCGTACCGGCGGTGGGTGCCGGGGCTGCCCGGCCTGCCCGTCGGCGCGGACGCGCTGCTGCGGGCCCGGCAGAAGGCGCTCGACGACGACCGGGGCGGCGAGGCCCGGGAGCTGCGCGGCGAACTGGCCCGCTCCGGGGTGGTGGTCCGGGACGAGCGCAGACGGCAGTACTGGCGGCTGACCCGGTCGGCCGTGCGTAACCGGCCGGAGGACGCGACTTCGCCTGAGCCGGAGGTCGACGGACGGTAGCGTTGCCTTCGACGGGGCCCTGGGCACGGGGAGCGCGCGATGACCGAGCAGCAGCCGTACCGGGTGGTGACCCGGCACCCCGGCTTCGAGCTGCGCCGCTATCCGCCGTACCTCGTCGCCGAGGTGCAGGTCGAGGGAACGTTCGAGCAGGCCGCCCGGGACGGCTTCCGGCCGCTGGCCGCGTACGTCGGGGGTGCCAACCGGCCCCGCGCCGCGAGCGGGAACGCGGCGCGGGAGGCCGGCCCGGAGACGATCGCGATGACCGCGCCGTACCTCCAGGAGGAGGCCGACCGGCCGGGCTGCTGGCTGCTGCGGCTGGTGCTGCCGGCGGCCTGCGCCCCCGACACGCTGCCCGAGCCGACGGACCCCCGCGTCCGCACCCGGCAGGTCCCCGCGCAGCTCGCCGCCGCGGCCCGGTTCCGGGGCCGGTGGACGGCGCGGGCGTTCGACCGCCGGGCGACCGCGCTCGGCCGGGCGGTCACCGCGGCCGGGCTGCGCCCCACCGACGCGGTCCGGTACGCGCGCTTCGACCCGCCGTGGAAGCCCTGGTTCCTGCGCCACAACGAGGTGGTGCTGCCGGTCGCCGAGTGAGCCCGTGCCGCACCCCGGCACGGGCGTCCTCGTTGGAGATTTACCCGCGTCGTTCGCGGGTACCGGCAGGGGACGCACGGGTGACCGCCCGGGCGGGTTCGGAAGGGGGACGACGATGACCTCCGCGGGAAGCGCCGCGGGCGGCGGCGGCACGGGCATCTTCCGCCGCAAGCCGGTCGAGGAGATCGCCGACGAGCGCGGCGGCGGGCTGGCCCGATCCCTCGGCCTCTGGCAGCTCACCGCCATCGGGGTGGGCGGCATCATCGGCGCCGGCATCTTCGCCCTGGCCGGGGCGGTGGCAAACGAGACCGCCGGCCCGGCCGTGCTGATCTCGTTCCTGATCGCCGGGCTCGCCAGCGCGGCCGCCGCCCTGTCGTACGCGGAGTTCGCCGGCATGATCCCGAAGGCCGGCTCGGCCTACACCTACGGGTACGCGGTGCTCGGCGAGGCGGTGGGCTGGTTCATCGGCTGGGACCTGCTGCTGGAGTACACGGCGATCGTGGCCGTGGTGGCCATCGGCATCTCCGGCTACTTCTCGTTCCTCGTCACCGAGCTGGGGGCGGAGCTGCCGGCCTGGATGCTGGGCGCCCCGGGCACCGGCGACGGGCACGTGGTGGACCTCTTCGCGGTGATCCTCTGCCTGTTCATCGCGTTCCTGCTGAACCTCGGCATCAAGTCCGCTGCCCGCTTCGAGACGTTCGTCGTCGCGTTGAAGGTCGCCGTGGTGCTGCTGGTCATCGTGGTCGGTTTCTTCCACGTCCACACCGCGAACTACTCGCCGTTCTTCCCGTTCGGGCTGAGCGGGGCGTTCACCGGCGCCGCCACGGTCTTCTTCGCGGTCTTCGGCTACGACGCGATGAGCACCGCCGCCGAGGAGTCGAAGGACGCCCGCCGGCACATGCCCAAGGCGATCCTCTACTCGCTGGCCATCTCGATGGTCCTCTACGTGCTGGCCACCCTGGTGCTGACGGGCATGCAGAACTACCGCGACATCGACCCGGAGAGCGGCTTCTCCTCCGCGTTCGCCTCCGTCGGCCTGTCGGGCCTGGCCAGCGTGATCGCCGTCGGCGCGATCATCGGCATCCTGACCGTGATGTTCACCTTCATGCTCGGCGTCACCCGGGTGTGGTTCTCGATGAGCCGGGACGGCCTGCTGCCGGGCTGGTTCGCCAAGGTGCACCCGGTCCGCCGGGTGCCGAGCCGGGTCACCTGGATCGTCGGCGTCGGCTCAGCCCTGATCGCGGGCTTCCTGCCGATCCGGGAGGCCGCTGAGCTGACCAACATCGGCATCCTGCTGGCCTTCGTGGTGGTCTGCGTCGCGGTGATCGTGCTGCGCTACCGCCGCCCCGACGCGCCACGCACGTTCCGGCTGCCGGGCATGCCGGTGGTGCCGGCGATCGGCGCCCTCTTCTCCCTCTGGCTGATCACCTTCCTCGCCCCGGTGACGTGGCTGCGCTTCGCGGTCTGGTTCGTGCTCGGCGCGCTGATCTACGCCTTCTACGGCTACCGCCGCTCGAAGCTCGCCCGGCGGGGCTGAGGACGGGCCACCGACGCCAGCAGTTCGTCGAGGGCGTCGACCTCCGCCCAGCCGTTCACGGCGATCCCGCCGGCGGCGTCGACGGTCACCTCGACCCGGTCCGGGCTGTGCGACACCGCGTCGAGCAGGCCCGGGAAGCGGTCGTTGAGCAGCACGAACTCCTGGTTGGTGGAGCCCACCCAGGGTCGCCGGGTGTCGAGCCGGTCGGCCAGGAACGGCCCGGCGACGAGGAGGTCGGTCGCCGCGAGCAGCGCCGCGACGTCGTCCCGACCGGCGTCGACCGCCTGGTCCAGCTGTGCTCTGGTGTAGCCGGTGAAGGTCATCACCGAGCGCCCGGCGGCGCGTACCCCGGCGGCGACGGTCGCCAGCGGGGCCGCCTGGTCGAAGGGCTCGCCGCCCAGCAGCGTCAGCCCCTCGGTGCCGGCGTCGAGCACCCGCCGCACCAGGTCGGCCGGGGCCACCCGCTCGCCGCCCCGGAAGCTCCACAGGTGCGGGTTGAAGCAGCCGGGGCAGCGGATGGCGCAGCCCTGCACCCAGACGGCGGTGCGCTCGCCCGGCCCCTCGGCCCGGGTGGCGCCGAGGAACCGGGCCACGGCGACGGTCTCCGCCCCGCCCGCCGCGCGGGGCGCCGGGCCGAGCGCCGGCTCGGGTACCGCGCCGGGTGCCGGGGAGCTCTCAGACATCGAGGACCCGGCCGAGCGGCGGTTGCTGCCCCGGCGCCGGGCTGGCGGGCGGGGCGCAGACCAGGACGTCCCGCAGGCGCGCGTACTCGTGGGGGGCCAGGTTGGCGGCGGCGGCGAACTCGGCCAGGCTGCCGAACCCGCCCCGCCGGTCCCGCTCGGCCAGCACCTGCCGGGCACGGTGCGGGTCGAAGCCCGGCAGCGCGGCGAGGTCGTCGTGGCCGGCGGCGTTGACGTCCACCGGCCCGGAGGGCCGGGCCGTGACCGGTTGGCCGGGCCGGGGCACGGGAGCCGCGACCGGTCCGGTCCCGTAGTAGTCGACGGGCTGGTACGGCACCATCGTCGGGTCGGCCGGCGGCTGCGACCCCGCCGGTACGGGCGGGTGGGTCGGCGCGGAAGGCGGGTACGCCGGCGCCGACGGATATCCGGGCGGCCCCGGCGGAAAGGCCGGCGACGCGGGCGGGTACGCCGGCGACGCGGGCGGGTACGCCGGCGACGCAGGCGCGTGGACCGGCGCCCCGGGCGGGTAGGGCCCGGTGGCGGGCGTGAACGCACCGGCGGGGGCCGCCCCGGGGGGCGGGGCCAGCGGGCCGGGCGGGTACGGGCCGCCGGGCCACGGCGCCCCCGGCTGCGGGGCGTACCAGGGGCGGTAGCCGGCCCGCCAGCGCAGCCACGCCGAGTTGACCAGCAGGGCGTGCAGGATGCCGGCCGCCGTGACGGCCAGCAGCGCGCCGACGGCCCAGTCGCTGGCGGCGGCCTCCTTGTCGGTCTCGCCGACGACGACGAAGGCGGTCCAGCCCACCACGGTGTAGACGATGCCGGGGATCCACCAGGCCGGCCGCCCGGCACGGAGCCCCACGTAGATGAACCCGAAGCCGCCGAGGCAACTGCACCCGAACAGCGGCAGCAGCAGCCACCAGCTGTGCAGCAGCCGCCACCTCAGGCTCCCCACCGGGCCGGCCGGGCCCGGGGCGGTCGGGTGCGGCCAGCCCGGGCTAGGCGCGCTCGACATCGCGTTGCTCCTGCCGTTCGGTCACGGCGGCGCGGGCGTGGTCCGCCGTGTACGCGCTGCTCACCGCCCGCGCCGCCAGCAGGTCCTCCAGCACGGCAACGTAGTCGAGACAGCGGTCGCCGAGCACGTCCCGGGTCTCGGCGCTCACCACGCCCTCGCTGGAGACGGTGACCACGATCCGCGGCTGCCCACTCATCAGGACCTGCCCTCCACGGCGAACACCAGGCGGACGCTCGCGTCCTCGGTGACCTGCTCGGACTCCAGGCGCAGGCCGGCGACGGGGGCCTGCTCGCGCAGCCGGGCCAGCACGGCCCGCTGGACCTGCCGACCGTAGGCGGCGTCGATGGCCCGCACCACCTCGACCGCCCGCTGCTCGTCGACCTCACCGGTGAAGTGCGCCGCCCAGACGCCGTCCTCGCCGCGCCGGAAGCTCGCCCGCACGCCGGCCCACTCCGCGGTGATCGCGTCCCCGTCGGTGCCGACCACCGCATCCGTGTCGCGCAGCGCCGCGGCGAGCAGCGTCTCGTCCCGCATCCGGGTCTGCACCTGGCAGACGACGCGGCCCTCCCGGTCCCGCCCCGCGGTGGCGCCATGGGTCGCGGCGACGGCGGCGACGGCCAGCGGCAGGAGTATCAGTGAGACGCTCATCGGGCACCTCTCCTTCCAGTCGAGGCACACACTAGAACTCGACCGCTCGTCCGCCCTGCCCCCGCTGCGGGGGAGGGCCGGGGCGGGAGCGCGGGCCGCCGGGACGGCCGCCGAGGTCCCAGTCCTCGGCCGCGGTGGCGGCGACGGCACGGGTGTCGGCCCAGGAGCGTACGGAGTCGATCCGTTCCGCCTGGGTGACGCTGAGCGGCACCATACTGACCAGCGCCCGGACCAGGTCGTCGCGGCGCAGCGGACGCCGCTCGGCGAACGCGTCGAAGAGGCCGCCGACGACGGCCTGCTCGATCTCGGCCCCCGAGTAGCCCTCGCTGAGCCCGGCCAGCTCGCCGAGCAGGGCGTCGTCGAGGGCCAGGCCACCGGCGACGGCCGGGTTGCGCAGCCGCCGGGCGAGGTGGACCCGCCAGATCGACGCCCGCTCCGCGCGGGTCGGCAGGTCGACGAAGAAGATCTCGTCGAAGCGGCCCTTGCGGAGCAGTTCCGGGGGCAGCCCCTCGAAGTCGTTGGCGGTCGCGATGACGAAGACGGGCCGCGTCTTCTCCTGCATCCAGGTCAGGAAGGAGCCGAAGACCCGGGCGGAGGTGCCGGAGTCGCCGGCGCCGCCGGCGAAGCCCTTCTCGATCTCGTCCACCCACAGCACGCACGGCGCGGTCGCCTCGGCCGTCCGGATGGCGGTGCGCATGTTCTGTTCGCTGGACCCGACGAGCCCGGCGAAGACCCGGCCGACGTCCAGCCGCAGCAGCGGCAGGCCCCAGGCCGCGGCGATCGCCTTCGCGGTCAGCGACTTGCCGCAGCCGGGCACGCCGGTGATCAGGACGCCCCGGGGCGCGGGCAGCCCGTACGCCGCCGCCTCGGCCAGCCAGGAACCGTCCCGCCGGGCCAGCCACCGCTTCAGGTTCTCCAGCCCGCCGACGTCGGCGAGGTCGACGGTGACGTCGACGAACTCCAGCAGCCCCGACTTGCGTACGGTCTGCCGCTTCTCCTCGTGCACCACGGCGAGGTCGCCGTCGTCGAGCACCCCGTCGTTGACCATGGCGCGGGCGAACGCGTTCTCCGCCTCGTGCAGGGTGAGCCCGAGCGCGGCCTTGGCGAACCGTTCCCGGCCGAGGTCGTCCAGGCCCATCCGGATCCGGCCGCTGGCCGAGTTGGCGGCGATCATCCCGTCCAGCACCCGCCGAATCTCCGCCTCGGTGGGCAGCGGGAAGTCGACGATGGTCACGTCCTTCTCCAGCTCCACCGGGATGTGCAGCACCGGCGAGACGAGGACGAGGGTGCGCGGCACCGGCCCGGCCTTGAAGGCCGCCGCCAGGTCCCGCAGCCGGCGGACCACCCCGGGGCCGCCCCGCTGGTAGCCGCCGTGCGCGGGGTGCAGGTCCTTGAAGATCAGTACGCTCGGGTGGTCGACCCGCAGCGCCGCGTCGAGCGCGTCCGCGGGGTCGGTCGTGCCCTTGCGGGCGACGCCGTCGGGCTGCACGAGCCCCGTCGTCTGCGACCAGGTCCACACCGCGCGGGGCGTGCGGACCGCGAGGGCGTCCTGGGCGACCGCGCAGACCTCGGCGACAACCCGCTGTTCCTCGAACGACTCGACGTAGAGGATCGGGAAGCGCGCCTTGAGCAGTTGTGACAGCGCGACCCGGAACGGCACCACCGTCGATCCCTCCCCCACACCGCGCACTTGAGCAGCGCAGACTCTAACAGCCGGAGAGATCGGCACCCGGTGGCCGATCAGGCGCGGAATCTCTGGCCCCCGGCCGCGTCGACTGCCCTGCCCGCCCAGTGGCCGCGTGGGCCGGAGCGGGTTCCGCACGAAGATCGCCCGCCCGCTACCGTTCCCGGTCGGGGAGGTGCCGCCGATGTACGTGGTGTCCGTGATCAACTACAAGGGCGGGGTCGGCAAGACCACCGTCACCGCCAACCTCGGGGCCGAACTGGCCAACCGGGGCATGAAGGTGCTGCTCATCGACCTCGACCCGCAGGCCAGCCTGACGTTCGGCTTCTACGAACCCGACGACTGGCGGGAGCGGCTGCGCGACGGCCGGACGGTGAAGCGCTGGTACGACGGGCTGCGCGGGGACACCCCGGCGGTGACCCTGGGCGAGCTGGTCGTCTCCCCCGGGCCGGCCAACGCGCGGCTCACCGGCGCCGGCCGCCTCGACCTGATCGCGTCCCATCTCCAGCTCGTCGACATCGACCTGACCCTGGCCCGGGGCGTGGCCGACGGCGAGGAGTACGACGCCGAGCTGTTCCGGGTGCGCGGCTCCCTCGCCGAGGGGCTGCACGACGACGCGCTGGGCGGCTACGACCTGGTGCTCATCGACTGCCCGCCGAACTTCAACGTGGTCACCCAGTCGGCCATCATCGCCAGCGACCACCTGCTCATCCCCGCGAAGGCGGACTACCTCTCCACGCTGGGCATCGACTACCTGCACGGCAACGTCCGGGAGCTGGTCGACCACTACAACGCCGACGCCCGCCGGTTCGCCACCACCCGCCGGCACCACAAGGTCGCCCCCGGCGTGGCCGGGGTGGTGTTCACCATGATCCAGCTGATGGCGCAGCGGCCGATCGCCGCGCACCAGGGCTACATGGACCAGGTCCGCGCGCTCGGCCTGCCGGTCTTCCCCACCGCTTTGCGGGAGAACGTCACGGCGTTCGCCACGAACACCCCGCGCGGCGTGCCGGTGGTGCTGCGCGACCGGATCACCACCCCGGTGGTCCGCGACGAACTTCGTCAGCTCGCCACGGAGTTCCTCGAACACCTCCAGCCCGAGCGGGTCGTGGCGTGACCGGGCCGGGTCGCGACGTCACCGACCTGCTGACCGCGCTGCTACGGGACCTGCCGGCTGCCGACCTCGCCGCCCTGGTCGAGGGGCGTGCCCGGCTCGCGGTGGTGCCGCTCGACGGGGCCGCGCCCGGTCCGCCCACCGCCGCGCGCCCGGTGCAGCACGCCCGTCGGGCCGCCGTACCCCCGCGTCCGGCCGGCCAGCCGGCGGGCCGGTCCGGCCCACCCGCGGATCCGGCCGGCCGGCCGGCACGTCCGGTCGCCCCATCCGCGGATCCGGCGGGCCCGGCCGCGCGGTCCGCCCGGCGGGCGGTGCCGGCGACCGACCCGGCCCGTGCCCGCGCCGCGCTGGCCGCCATGTCCCGCCGCGCCGACGGTACGGCGTACCTCTCCGGCTGGACCGCCCGCGACCTGCGGGCGCTGGCCGCTGGCCTGGAGCTGCGGGGCGTCGCCGGGCTGCGCAAGGCGGACCTGGTCGACCGGATCGTGGACCGCACCATCGGCTTCCGCCTCGACTCCACCGCCATCCGCCGCCGCTGAGTCGGCCTGCGGGCCGACGCTGGGCCGGCGCGCGGGCCGACCGGTGGGCCGCCGGCCCCTAGGCTGGCCCGTACCGGGGTCGAGGAGGTCGCATGGACAGGTGGGTGGCGCTGTTACGCGGGGTCAACGTCGGCGGTGCGAAGGTCGGCATGGCCGACCTGCGCCGGCTGGTAGCCGGCCTCGGGCATGACGACGTGAAGACCTACCTCCAGAGCGGGAACGTGGTCTTCGGCAGCACCGTGCGCGACGCCGACGCGTTGGCGCGGGGCATCGAGCGGGCGATCGCCGACGAGCTGGGGCTGACGGTGCCGGTGCTGGTGCGCGGCGGCCGGGAGTTGGCGGCGGTGGCCGGCGGCAACCCGTACGCCGACGGGGAGGACGACCCGACGCGGCTGCTGGTCGCCTTCCTCGCGACCGCACCCAAGAAGTCCGCCGTGGACGCGCTGACCGTGCCCGGCGGCGAGAACGTCGCGTTCACGGTCACCGGGCGCGAGGTCTACCTGCACTACCCCGACGGCGGCTACGGCCGGTCGAAGTTCACGAACAACTACCTGGAGAAGAAGCTCGGCGTCGTGGCGACCACCCGCAACTGGCGGTCGGTGCGCGCCCTCGCCGAGCTGGCGACACCCTGACCCGACCGGGCATGGTCGGGGCGCGCCGCCCCCTGTCAGCGGCGCGCCCCGAGCGGATGCCGGGGACCGGTCAGCTCAGGTCGACCCGGATCAGGTTGGTGCCGCGGGTGGTGAAGAGGGCGCGCACGCCGTCGGTGACCACCTCCGGGGCGCCGAACCAGGACTGGTTCAGCCCGTCCGCCAGCACCGTCAGCGTCGGCTGGCGGCGGCCCACCGGCACGGTCCAGAGGCGGGTGCCGTCGACGCCGAAGACCCGGTCGTCGATGACGGCCAGCTTGCCGCCGGCCGCGCCGACGTCGATCCGCCAGAGCACCTCGCGGGTACGCGAGTCCAGCGCGAAGAGTTCGCCCTCGCTGGTGACGCCGACCAGCACCCGGCCGATCAGCTTCAGGTCCACGATGACGCCGCCCGAGGTGGGCTCGACGAGCCAGGCCAGGCGCTCGCTGCCGTACTCGAAGTAGCCGAGCCTGGCCCGGCTGGTCGTCGGGGTGGTCCCGTAGCCGTTGCGGATGCTGCCGCCGAGGAAGACGCCGTGCGGGTCGGGGCAGAGCGACTGCACGGTCTGGTCCGGCAGGATGCCCCGCCAGCTGCGGATCCGCTGCCCGTCGTAGATGTTGAGCGCGCCCTCCCAGCGGCCGTAGTCCGGTTCGGTGGACATCAGCACCAGGCCGCGGCGCCGGTCGACGGTCAGCGACGTCGGGCGGGTCTGTTCCTGCCCGGCGTCGACCCGGGCCACCTCGGTGGCGGCCCGTCCGTCGACGGGCAGGGTGAGGTAGCGGGCCAGCGTGTAGACGCCCATGTGCACCACGCCGCCGTACGTCTCCATGTCCTTCGCCTCGCCGCCGAACGGCACCCGGAAGGTGTCGAAGGCCGCAGTGGCCTCGGTGGAGACGACCTGCACGCCGAGGGTGCCGCCGACCACGATCCGGTCGCCCGCGTGGCAGAGGGACATCGGCCGTTCGGGGGTGGGGGCGAGGTCCGGCGAACTCATGTCCAGCGCCTCGGTGGTGCGGGTGTCGAGGTCGTAGAAGATGCCCCCGGCGGTCTGCACGGCCCAGAGCCGGCCGTCGTCGAGGAAGCCGATCCGGACGTTCGACGCCTCCGCGATCGGGACGCCGACCAGGGTGGGCGCGGTGTCGCCGAGCCGGAACCGGTAGAGCGAGCCGCTCGGGCGGGTGGTGTAGAAGATCTCGTCGCCGCGGCTGGTGATGCCGACGACGAACGAGTCGTTCGGGGTCTTGAGGATCTGGTGGCGGCTGTGGTCGCGGGTGTCCACGACGAGGATCTCGGCCGTGGGCGAGATGCCGACGACGAGGTGGTCGCCGGCGAGGTGGCAGACCGCGCCGAAGGTGCGGTCGCGCAGTTCGGCGGGGAGGATGTCGGCGCGGGTGCCGGTGGCCCGGTCGTAGGCGACGAGCCCGGCGTGGGACCCGATGCCGCAGTAGACGGTGGTGTCGGTGGCGACCAGGTCGCGGACGTAGGTGTCGTCGGGATCCATCCGACCGTGGTCGGTGGCCCGGTCGGTCGCCGGGTCGTACTCCCAGAGCTTTGCCGAGGGGTAGGTGCCGACGAAGACCCGGCCGTCCGGGGACGCCTTGACGGTCCAGCCGACCTCCTCCTTCAGGTCGAGCACCCGGGTCACCTCCAGGGTGACGGTGTCCACCTTGAACAGCAGGCCCGGGGAGTACGAGGAGACGAAGAGGTCGGTGCCGACCGCGTCGATGCCCCACAGGCCGGGTACGCCGGGGATGAGGGCGGTTTTGGTGATCCGTCGCTGGGTCAGGTCGTACGCGGCCACCCGGGTGGGCAGGATCTGCCGGGTGGCGAACCAGATCTCGTTGCCGACGCGGACGCCGTTGCCGAAGTTGAGCACCCGGGAGGCCGCGCCGAGGTCGGTGATGGCGACGTCGAACGTCTCGCCGGGTTCGCCGTCCGGGGCGGCGAGGGCCGCCCGAGGAGATACGGCTGCCGCCGTTACCGCACCGAGCCCGGCGAGTAGTGCCCGCCGCGAGAGATTTCCCGACATCATGCGCCCTTCCGGCTGGGTTCACCCTGAGACGACCAAAGCCTCCACGGTTACGGCCCTGACCGTTAACGGGGAACCCTAGGGCCGGGAGAGTCGGCCGTCAACGGGGTGACGGAGCGGTCGTGGGGGGGGGGGGGGGGGGGGCGGGGGGGGCGGGGGGGGCGCCCCCCCCGCCCCCCCACCGCACTGTCCCCCTCAGAAGTGGTACGCGGTGTGGTACTCGGGCACGACCACCCGGCTGCGCGGGGAGACCCGCCGCACCGCCGCGATCAGCCCGTCGAGCCGCTCCCGGTCCTTCGGCTCCACGGTCACCGGGTTGCGCAGCTCCGTCTCGAAGTTGTCGAAGTGCACCGGCACCACGACCTTCGGCCGGTCCAGCGCGTCGAGCAGCCGCTCGACGTAGTCGGCGGTGGCGGTGGTGCTCGGCAGCGCCACCATGGCCACGTCGGGGGCGAGGCCGGTCAGGTTCCGCGCGACGAAGTCGCTCGCCCCCATGAAGAACACCGACGGTCCGTCGGCCACCCGCACCTGGTACGCCAGCGTGTCCCCCTCCGGCAGGTCCGCGATGGTGGCCGGCTGCGCCGGCTGGCTGACCCGTACGCCGGGGAACGCCATCGAGTACGACGCGTTGCGGCTGTGCAGCGAGCTGACCACCTCCACGGTGTAGGCGCCGAAGTCCAGCACCTCCCCGCCCCGGACCGGGCTGAGCTTCCCCGACGGCAGCCCGTACGCCAGCCCGAGGTGGTAGGCGGTCAGCGTGCCGACGACCCGGGCGCCGGTGCGGCCGGCGATGTGCGGCACGTCCATGTAGTGGTCCCAGTGGGTGTGCGTGACGAGCACCGTCTCGGCCCGGTCCACGAGGGAGTCCACCACGTCGGTGCGGACCTTCAGCGGCGCGGCCGTGTCGAAGGCGCCCTTGAACAGCCCGGTGTCGATGCGGCTGAGGAAGGGGTCGACCAGGACCGTGCGGTCGCCGATGTCGATGCGCCAGGCCGTCGTACCCCACCAGCGGAAGCTGACCGGGCCGCGGCGGCGGCCGGCCGGTGCGGCGGCGACCGGGGCGGTGGCCGGCGGCGCGGCCTGCGCCGGGCCGGCCAGGGCGGCGCCGGCGAGCCCGCCGGCGGAGACCAGCGCGGTGCTGGCGGCGGCGTCGCGGAGGAAGCGGCGGCGGTCGAGGTTGGGCATGCGGAACTCTCCCCGTCGTGGTGCTGATCGGTCGGTGCCGAGCCAATCAGCACGCCCCCCGCCCGGTCCAAGATCCACGGCCGGAACGGCCGATACCCGCCGGCATATCGGACCAGCTCAGCGGGGCCCGGCGCCGCTCGTTCCGGCCGGAAATCAGCGGGCGCGCAGCGCCTCGACGGCGGTGCGGGCCGCCTCGCCCATCGCCAGGTCGACGTCGATGCGGCGGGTGGCGAGGTGGGCGGCGCGGGCGAAGACGGCGATCGCGTACCGGCCGCCGTCGGGGTACTCGGCCACGCCGGCCTCCAGGTGCAGCCCCGGCAGGCTGCCGGTCTTGCCGGCCACCCGCACCCCGGGCGGGAAGCCGGCGGCCAGCCGGGTCCAGAAGAGCTGCCGGGCCATCCAGCCCCGGACCATCGCGCAGGCCCCGGGCGGGCCGGCCTCGTCCCGCCAGACCAGGCCGAGCAGCCGGGTGATCTCGCGGGCGGTGCTCGACGTGGTGTGCGCGGGGTCGAACACCCGCATCGCGCGGACCCGCTCGGCGGACAGGGTGGGGAAGATCCGGGCGAAGTCCGCCTCGGTGCGCGCGCCGACGTCGGCGAGCATCGTCTCCACCAGGTGCCGGGGGCCGCCGACGATCCGGGTGCGCGGCAGCCCCAGCTCGGCGGCGAGCATCGGCAGCACGTCCGCGCCGACCCGGCGCAGCAGCAGGTCGGCGGCGGTGTTGTCGCTGACCGACATGGCGAAGTAGGCCAGGTCCCGCAGCGACACCTCGGCGTCGTCGGCGCAGCCGGCGATCCCCCACCCGCCGAGCCGGTCGGCGGCGGTGACCAGCACCCGCTCCTGCGGGTCGAGCTGGCCGGCGACGACCTGCCGCGCGAACTCCAGCACCAACAGGATCTTGAAGATCGAGGCGATCACCACCTGCTCGTCGGCCCGGACCGCCACCTCCCGCCGGCCGCCGGGCTGCCCCGCGCCGTCGTCGGCCGCGTCGAGGTCGACCACGTGCAGACTGCCGGTGACCCCGACCCGTTCGAAGATCTCCGCGATCCGCTCCGTCACCACGCTACGCACGGTAGCCGCCGCCCGCGTCGGGGCACTGGCGTAGGGTCCGGCCGTGGACCTGCTCCGGCACCTGCGGCACTTCGTGGTGGTCGCCCGCGAGCTGCACTTCGGCCGGGCCGCCGAGCTGCTCGGCATGGCCCAGCCGCCGCTGAGCCAGTCGGTGCAGCGCCTGGAGCGGGAGCTGGCGGTCGAGCTGTTCGACCGGTCCCGCCGCCAGGTGCGCCTGACCACCGCCGGTCAGCTGCTGCTCGGCGAGGCCGAGGACCTGCTCGCCGGGGAGGGCCGGCTGCGCAACCTGATGCGCCAGGTGCGCGAGGGGGTGTCCGGGGTGCTCCGGGCGGGGGTGTCCCCGGAGACTCCCGCGGTGACCCTGCGCGAGCTGCTCGACCGGCTGGCCGACCGGGCGCCCGGGCTCGACGTGGACCTGCACGAGCTGACCAGCGGCGAGCAGGAGCGGATGCTGGCCGAGGGGCGGCTGGACGTGGGCCTGCTCCACCACCCCGTCACCGACGAGGGGCTGCGCCTCGGCGCCGCCGTCGACGTACCGCTGGGGGTGCTGCTGCCGCGGGCGTCGCCGCTGGCCCGGGGACGGGAGGTGGAGCTGGCGGCGCTGGCCGGCCTGGACCTGGTCACCGCGCCCCGGGCCACCGCGCCCGGCTGGCACGACCACCTGCTCGACGTCTGCCGCCGGCACGGCTTCGCGCCGGCGCGGGTCCGCCCGGCGCGCAACCCCGAGTTCCTCTTCGGGCTGGTGCTGGCCGGCGGCGGGGTCGCCGTCGAGCCCGCGGCGACGGCCCGCCGGGAACCCCGGATCGCCTGGCGGCCGATCGCCGGGTCGCCGCTGGTCAAGCGCACGTCGGCGGCCTGGCCGCGCCGGTCCGCGCACCCGGCCGCGCCGATGTTCGGGCAGCTCGCGGCAGAGGTGCTGGCCGACGGGTCCGCGCCCCCGGCGCCGCCGCCCGTGCCGGCGCCCCGGCCCTGGCCGGTGCTCTTCGACGAGCCGACCTGAGGCCGGGATCACCGGTTGGAACACCTCGGTTCAGGGGTACGCCAGGGGATGGCCCGCCGGGCGTGGAAGCCGTTCCGCGTACCCGGCTTCGTGACGACCGGCGAAGGAGCCCCGATGGCCAACGCGATCCCCATCGTCTCCCTGAACGACGGCAACACCATCCCGCAGCTCGGCTTCGGGGTGTTCCAGATCGACCCGAAGGACACCGTCGCCGCGGTCCGCAAGGCCCTGGAGGCCGGCTACCGGCACATCGACACCGCCGAGATGTACGGCAACGAGGCGGAGGTGGGCCAGGCGGTCCGCGAGTCAGGGCTGGACCGCGACGAGGTCTTCGTGACCAGCAAGTTGAGCAACGCCTTCCACCGGCCCGACGACGCCCGCAAGGCGTTCGAGTCGACGCTGGCCGCGCTGAAGATGGACCACATCGACCTGTTCCTGATCCACTGGCCGCTGCCCACCCTCTACGGCGGCGACTTCGTCTCGACGTGGAAGGCGCTGGAGGAGTTCCAGCGCGACGGCCGGGCCCGCTCGATCGGGGTGTCGAACTTCCAGGTGCCGCACCTGGAGCGGCTGGCCGCCGAGGCGGACGTGGTGCCGGCGGTCAACCAGGTCGAGGTCCACCCGTACTTCGGCAACGAGGAGGTGCGCGCGTACGGCCACCGGCACAACATCCTCACCGAGGCGTGGTCGCCCATCGCGCAGGGCAAGGTGCTGAGCGACCCGACGGTGATCGACGTCGCCGACCTGGTCGGCCGGACCCCGGCCCAGGTGGTGCTGCGCTGGCACGTGCAGCGCGGCGACATCGTCTTCCCGAAGTCGACCACCCCGGAGCGGATCGAGGAGAACGTCCGCATCTTCGACTTCGAGCTGGACGACGCGGCGATGGAGCGGATCACCGGGCTGGACCGGGGCGAGGCCGGCCGCCAGGGCGGGCATCCGGACACCTTCGACTACCTACCGGCGTAACACGACACGGCGGGACGGCGCAGGTAGAGGGGGCCGGACGGCCCTCTCCCACCGTACGAAAGGACAGCGCCGCCGCGATGATGCGCCGCACTCCTCTGGTCCTGTTCTCGTTGCTGGCCCTGGCCGGGTCCGCCGCCTGCGCCCCCAGTCGGGCCGCCGACGCCCCCCGCTGGTCCGCGCCGGCGTCGGCGTCGGCCTCGCCGACCGCGTCGCCGCCGCGCCCCGCCCCGACCTCCACCGCCGAGGTACGCAGCCGGGTCACGGCGGCGATGCTGACGCTGGGCACGGAGTTCCACCCGGAGACGTCGGAGCACACCGAGGAGAACAGCGACGCGTGGAAGCTGATCTCGCTGTGCCGGGACGCCCTGCCCTCGGACCGCAGGCGCACCGCCCACCGGGAGCGGATCTGGGACGGCGAGACCGTGTGGATCCGGCAGTACGTGGTCGGCTACCTCAAGGTGCCCGGCCGCAAACTCGCCGACGAACTGCGGGCCGTCCTGAAGACGTGCGAGAAGTACGAGGTGCCGGACGACGGCCGCACGTCGGTGATCGTGCAGCCGTCGCCCCCGCCGGCGCCGAACGGCCCGGACGTCGTCACGTTCTGCGAGAAGCTGATCGGCCAGGCCACGCGCCACCAGTGCACGCTGTTGCTGGCCCGGGGCAACTTCGTGGTCCAGGTGGACGTCTCGGCGGCCGACGGTGACCTGGCCGCCGGCACCGCGCTGCTCGCCAAGGTGGCCCCGCTGGCGACCGCCGCACTGGAGAAGGCCGCCTGAACACCCGCCGCGCGGCGGCAGGCCACCCGAGCACCCGCCGCGCGGCGGCAGGCCACCCGAGCACCCGCCGCGGGGCGGGCGCGGCAGCGACCGCGCCCGCCCCTCCCCCGGCACTTCTGGCGGGCCGCGCTGGCCGACCAGTGGCCGGCGCTGCGCGCCATGCTGGAGGCGGAGCTGGCCCTGCGGGCCACCACGATGGCGACCACCGGGGTCGGCAGCGTGCTGAACAGCCTGCACCCGAGGGTGGCCTGGACCGGCCGGGCGCTGCCCGTCGACAGCTCGTACCGGATCACCACGACGCTCGCCGAGGCGGAGCTGGTGCTCGCGCCGTCCGTGCTGGCCTGGCCGCACGTCTCGACGCAGATGTGCGATGCCGGCAACGCCGTGCTGGTCTACCCGCTCGCCGCCGGGCGGGCCGACCAGCGCCGGGGCGGGCTCGGTGAGCTGGTCGGCGCGAGCCGGGCCGCAATCCTGGCGGACCTGAACGTGCCCCGCTCCACCCGGCAGCTCAGCGAGCGGCACCGGCTGGCCCCGGCCACCGTCTCCTACCACCTGGGGGTGCTGCTGCGGTCCGGTCTGGTGCTCCGACGCCGGGACCGGCACAGCGTGCTCTACCGGCGCACGGCTGGCGGGGAGGAGTTGGTGGGCTGCCAGCCGGAGCCGACGGGCCCGGCGAGCCGGCGGAAGACCGCCTGGGTGGGCGAGCCGGGCTCGGGGACGTAGACGATCAGCCGCTGCCCGGTATCCGGCACGTGCAGCACGCGGCACTCGAACTCCAGCGGCCCGGTCTCCGGGTGCGTCACCCGCTTGACCAACGGGCGGCGCTCCTCGACATCGTGCTCGGCCCAGAACCGCGCGAACCGGGGTGCGGTGCCGAGCAGCTCCGTGACCAGCTCCGCGAGGCCCCGGTCGGCAGGGTGGCGGCCGTAGGCGGCGCGCAGGTCGGCGACCGTGCTGCGGACGAAGCACAGGGTGTCCGGGTCGGACCAGTGCGGGTCGTCGGCGGGCCGACGGAACATCGCCCGGACCATGTTGCGGTCGGCGCCGGGCACCGTGGACAACCCGCCGAAGAAGTGCTCGGCCAGCCGGTTCCAGGCCAGCACGTCGTACCGGGCGTCGACGACGTACGCCGGGGTGTCGGTCATCGCGTCGATCAGGTGGCGCAGTCCCGGGTCCACCTCGCGGCTCGGCCCGGCCGTGGGCGGCGGGCTCTGGCCGGCGATCCGGAACAGGTACGCGCGCTCGTCGCGGCTGAGCAGCAGCGCCCGCGCCAGCGCGGCCAGCACCTGCCCGGACGGGTGCGGGCCGCGGCCCTGCTCCAGGCGGACGTAGTAGTCGACCGACATCCCGGCGAGCTGGGCCACCTCCTGCCGGCGCAGGCCGGGGGTGCGGCGGCGTACCCCGTCGGGGAGGCCGACCTCGGCGGGGCGCAGCCGGGCGCGGCGGGTGCGCAGGAAGGCCGCCAGCTCGTCGCGGCGCAGCCCGGTCGTCGTCATGCTCTCCAGCCTGCCGTACGCGGGGGCGGCGAGGGTGGTACCGCCGGTCCCAGCCTCGGCCGGTCTCTCCCCGCCGCCCGGCCCGGCCGGCAGGGTCGACGGCATGACGACGAACATGATCGCCCTGGTCACCGGGGCCAACAAGGGAATCGGTTTCGCCACCGCCCGGCAGCTCGGCGCGCGCGGGATGACCGTGCTGGTGGGCGCCCGGGACGCCGAGCGGGGCCTGGCCGCCGAGCGGAAGCTGCGCGACGGCGGGGTCGACGCCCGCCACGTCCCACTGGACGTGACCGACGACGCGTCGGTGGCGCGGGCCGCCAAGCTGGTCGAGGAGGAGTACGGCCGGCTCGACGTGCTGGTCAACAACGCCGGCATCGTGCTCGCCGACGGCGACCGGGGACTGCCGAGCGAGTCCACCGTCGCCACGCTGCGCCGGGTCTACGAGACGAACGTCTTCGGCGTGGTGGCGGTGACGAACGCGCTGCTGCCGCTGCTGCGCCGGGCGCCGGCCGCGCGGATCGTGAACGTCTCCAGCGAGGTCGGCTCCATCACGACGATGACCGATCCGCAGGGGTCCTTCTTCGCGTTGACCGGGGTGCCGTACCCGTCATCGAAGACGGCGCTGAACATGGTCACCGCGATGTACGCCAAGGAGCTGCGGGACACCCCGATCAAGGTGAACGCGGCCAACCCCGGCTACTGCGCCACGGACCTCAACGGGCACGGCGGCTTCCGCACGGCGGAGCAGGGCGCGGAGGTGAGCGTGCACCTGGCGACGCTGCCGGCGGACGGGCCGACGGGGCTGCTCTGGGGCCACCAGATGGACGCCGGCGGGGGCTACGGCCCGCTGCCCTGGTGACCGCTCGCACCGGCTCACCAGTGTGGCGGCGTCATAGTGAGCGAGGCTCGCTATGAAGGCAGGTAACGATGGCTGGTGCGGGACGGTGGACGGCCGCGCTCGACCGGGTCCTCGAACTGGTCGTGGTGCTCAGTGACGACATGACGCGGGGCCTGGCCCACGCCGACGACCCGGAGGCGCTGGTGACGGCCGCCCAGGCACGGCTGGCCGCGTACCGCGCCGACTCCCCCGACCCGGCGGTCCACTGATCCGCCCGCCCCCACCGGCCGGTACGACAGCGCTGCCCGCGATCCGTCCGATCGCAGGCAGCGCTGCCGTGGAACGGGGACGACCACGGCAGGCGCGTCCCCAGGGTGGACCTACTTCGCCATGACCACGTCGGTCGGGCGCTCCACCTTCACCTCGACGCCGTAGTCGTAGAGTTCGAGCACAGCGGCGTACGTGCCGGTGTCGAGCCGGCCCTTCGCCGTCGACTGCCACGTGCCGGTGAGCGCCACCTTCGCGACCCGGCCGTCGGCGCCGCGCGTGACGTCGCCGGACGTGCTGGTCGACCCGTCGCCGAACTGCGTGGCGTACGCGAAGTGCAGCGTGCCGTCCGGGTTCTCGGTGACGGTCGCGTTCGTGTCCTTCAACAGCTTGAACAGCGCCGCCGGGTCGGGCGCCGCGGCGCCCAGGACGGTGTCGGGACCACCGTAGAGGGACAGCCGGCCGTGCCTGCCCGGGTACTGCCCGTAGCGGCCATACGTCTCGCCCGGGCCCTTGTCGGCGGGCAGCGGGCCGCGCGGCGGTTCCCCGCCGACGTACCTGGTGCCGTTGATCAGCAACTCGGTCATGACCGAGTCGTCCTGCGGCTGCCGGACATAGCCGGTAGCCGTCCTCGGGTCGAACGCACCCTCGTACGTCAGTCTGCTCTGCCCCGACCCGGCGCTGGTCGTCAGCCGCATCCGGTAGCTGATGTTCTCGCTGGCCGTGACCGCGGCGACCAACTCCATGTGCGGCGACGCGGCGTGGGCGACCGGCGGCCGGCCCGCCGTCGGGCCCGGCTGCCCGGCCCCGCCGACCGTCAGCACCGCGGCGGTCACCCCTGCCAGCCCGAGCACACCCATGGCGTACGTCGCCCGCAGCAGGGCCGTCCGCCGCTGGTGGCGTCGCCGCGCCGCGCCGAGCACGTCCGAGGTCAGCGTGATGCCGGCGACCTCCTGGCGCATGCCGTCGACCAGCCGGTCTTCGATGTCAGTGGTCATCTTCCCGTTCCCTTCCAGGCCAGGGCGTCGTCGACCGCCCAGGCAGCCATGACCTCGCGGAGGCGGGACAGCCCCCGGGAGGCGGTGGACTTGACGGTGCCGATCGAGCACCCAAGCGTTTCGGCGGCTTCCGCCTCGGTCAACTGCTCCCAGTACCGCAGCACCAGCACCGCCCGCTGACGCGGCGGCAGCGTGGCCAGCGCCTGGACGAGCGCCTGCCGCAGGTGCAGTGCGTCAGTGCCGTCGGGCCGGGCCGGCGGCTCCACGCTGGCCAGGACCTCCGGCCGTCGCCTGCGGCTGCGCCACTGGTCGACCGCGAGGTGGTACATGATGCGGCGCAGGTATCCCTCCCTGTCGCCGCGCACCCGGTTCCAGTGCCGCATCAGCCGCTCCAACGCCGCCTGCAGCAGGTCCTCCGCGGCGGTACGGCTGCCGATCAGCAGCACCGCTGTGGCCAGCAGGGCGTCGCCCCGTTCAGCCACGAGGGTGTCCAACCCCTCGAAGCTCTTCCTCCAGCGCACGGGCTCTCCTTCCGTCGCCTCCAAGGACGACGGGCCGGGCCGCAAGGTTGAGCGGTGTCGCCGAAAATCGCGTGACGATCCGTCGGGCCGCCCGGGCTATGCGGTCAGGTCGAGGCGCCAGTCGTTGGAACGCATGAGGTGCCCGGGCGGGAACTCGCCCGGATCTCCGGCGCGTTGAGCCGCCGCAGCAGGTCGAGGTCGCCCTCGCTCCACGGCTCGATGCGCACGTCGGTCATCGTGCCCCCCTCTTCCCCGCCGGTGCAGTCAAACAGCGCCCACCGACACTCCGGTTCCCCGACCTGGCGGTGCCTCGCGGGGCCGCTAGATCGGATCTCGCGGACCGCCGGCCGCCGTCTCGCGCCTGACGGGTGGGACCGGAGCGGCCGGGAGGAGGAAGCGTGGACCCACTGCGACTGGCCGTGATCATCGGCAGCACCCGGGAGGGGCGGGTGGGCGACCGGGTCGCCCGCTGGTTCGTCGACCGGGCCGACCGGCACGACGGGCTGGCGGTCAGCGTGGTCGACCTCGCCGACTACGACTTTCCCGCCGGCTACCCGGCCGAGCCGACCCCGGCGATGCGCGCGTTCGCCGGGCAGGTGGGGCGGGCGGAGGCGTTCGTCGTGGTCACCCCGGAGTACAACCACAGCTTCCCCGCGTCGTTGAAACAGGCGATCGACTACGCGTACGACGAGTGGCAGGCGAAGCCGGTCGGTTTCGTGTCGTACGGCTGTGGTTCCGTCGGCCTGCACGCCGTCGACCAGCTCCGGACGGTCTTCACCGCCCTGCACGCCGTCACGATGCGTGACATCGTCGGCGTGGACCTGCTCTGCGGCGAGCCGACCCCGCTGGCCACCGACCAGTTGCGCCGGGCCGCCCGCGTGCTGCTCGACCAGCTCTGCTGGTGGGGCCTGGCCCTGCGCGACGGCCGCGCCGCTCGCCCGTACGTCTCCTGACAGCTCGCGAAGGAAGGTAGGGATCATGAATAGACGCAGCACCGGCCTGGCCATCGAGGCCGAGGGGCTGAGCCGCTCGTTCGGGGACACCCGGGCGCTGGACGGCCTGGACCTCGCGGTGCCCGCCGGCACCGTCTACGGGGTGCTCGGCCCGAACGGCGCCGGCAAGACCACGGCGGTACGGGTTCTGGCCACGCTGCTGCGCCCCGACGGCGGGCGGGCGCGGGTGTTCGGCCACGACGTCGTCCACGAGGCCGACGCCGTCCGGGCCCGGGTCAGCCTCACCGGCCAGTACGCCTCGGTGGACGAGGACCTGACCGGGCTGGAGAACCTGATCCTGCTCGGTCGGCTGCTCGGGCACGGCAAGCCGGCCGCGCGGCAGCGGGCGGACGGGCTGCTCGCCGCGTTCGGGCTGACCGAGGCGGCCGACCGGCAGGTCAAGAAGTACTCCGGCGGCATGCGGCGGCGCATCGACATCGCCGCGAGCATCCTCAACACCCCGGACCTGCTGTTCCTCGACGAGCCGACGACGGGGCTGGACCCGCGCAGCCGCAACCAGGTGTGGGAGATCGTCCGGGCCGTGGTGGCGCACGGCACCACGGTGCTGCTGACCACGCAGTACCTGGACGAGGCCGACCAGTTGGCCGGCCGGATCGCGGTGGTGGACCACGGCCGGGTGATCGCGGAGGGCACCCCGGGCGAGCTGAAGTCCTCGGTCGGTTCCGGCACCGTCCACCTGCGACTGCGGGACGCGCACCAGCGGCCCGAGGCGGAACGGCTGCTGCACGCGGTGCTCGGCGTGCCGGTGCAGCTCGAGCCCGACCCGGTGGCGCTGACCGCCCGGGTCGGCGGCGAGGGCGGCGACCTCGACGCCAGCGAGCAGGCCGCGCGGGTCCTCGGCGACCTGGCCCGCGCCGGCATCGTCGTCGACAACTTCTCCCTCGGCCAGCCGAGCCTGGACGAGGTCTTCCTGGCCCTGACCGACCACGCCGCGGTCGGCGCCGACGAATGGGACGAGCAGCTGGAGGCAGCCCGATGAGCAGCAACGCCACCACCACGACCGGGCCGGCCCCGTCGGTCTACGTACCGTCGGCGGATGCGCTGGCGACCGTCCTCGCGCCCGGCACCCGGCCGTCCCGCCCGAGCCCGCTGTCGGCGTCGCTGACGTTCGGCTGGCGGGCCATGTTGAAGATCAAGCACGTGCCGGAGCAGCTGTTCGACGTGACGGCGTTCCCGATCATCATGGTGCTGATGTTCACGTACCTGTTCGGCGGCGCCCTCGCCGACAGCCCCCGGGACTACCTGCAGTTCTTCCTGCCCGGCATCATGGTGACCAGCGTCGTGATGATCACCATGTACACCGGGGTGGGCCTGAACACCGACATCGAGAAGGGCGTCTTCGACCGGTTCCGGACGCTGCCGGTGTGGCGGCCCGCCGCGCTGGTCGGCATGATCTTCGGCGACGTGTTGCGGTACGTGCTGGCCGCCGTGGTCATCCTCGGTGTCGGGCTGGTGCTGGGCTTCCGCCCCGACGGCGGGCTGCTCGGCGTGCTGGGCGGCATCGGCCTGCTGGTGGTCTTCTCGTTCGCGTTCTCCTGGGTCTGGACGTTCTTCGGCCTGGTGCTGCGCAGCGAGAAGTCGGTGATGGGGGTCAGCATGATGGTGCTGTTCCCGCTGACCTTCCTGAGCAACGTCTTCGTCGAGCCGGCCACCATGCCGGGCTGGTTGCAGGCGTTCGTGAAGGTCAACCCGATCACCCAGCTGGTGGCGTCGGTGCGGGGCGTGATGTCGGGTACGCCCGACGCGTCGAGCACGATGTGGACGCTGGTGTGGAGCGCCGGGTTCCTGGTGGTCTTCGGCGTCCTGACGATGTACCGCTACAACCGCCGCTGATCCTCACGGCGCCGGGCACCACCACGGACGTGTGGTGGTGCCCGGCGCCGATTCGATGGCCGGCTAGGGGCCGACGGGAACGGTGACGACCTCGCCGCCGGCGGCGGTGACGCGCACTTCGGTGGCGTCGGCGGGTAGCAGCGCCGCGTCCCGCCCGGCGTCCTGCCACCGCCCGGAGCCGATCCGGTAGCTCAAACCCGCACCCTCGGCGGCGACGAGTACACCCTGCCCGTCCGGCAGCCGCAGCCGCACCGGCAGCGGGGCCTGCCAGTCGACGAACCCGCTCGCCGCCGCCTGGAAGGGGGCGCCGTCGCGGGCGAGCAGGGCGATCACGCGGGCGGGGTCGTCGTCGTACTGGATGGTCTGGAGCAGCAGCCGCCGACCGTCGGGCGTGGCCCCGTAGAGGGTGAACAGGGGTGAATCCCCCACTCGGTGGTTGCCGCCAGCGTCGATGTAGGCGGCGAGCGGGTCCGCGTAGTGAGCCGCCGGGTCAGCCTGCCCGGCGGGGTTGGGGCCCCAGGCCCGTTCCGCGCCGGGCAACGTGTGGATGAGCTGGCGCGGCTGAGGGCTGTCCTGCCCGTCGGGGAAGAGGATCTGGCTCGCGTTGCTGATGTGCACGGTGTTCTCCACGCTGACCGGCGGCCGCGACAGGGCGACGGTCAACCTGTGGCGCTGCGACGGCACCGGCAGGACAGCGGCCCCGTCCCGGAACGTGACCCGCTGGAAGGTGCGCTCGATCCGGCCGTCGGCGGCGTACCGGAACGTCGGGGAGAACTCCACCTGTGCTCCGGCGTCGAGCACGACCAGCACGTCCCGCTGTGGCCCGACCAGCGCGGCCTGGGAGTTGCCCTCCGTTCCGGCGTCGGTGAGGGTCTCGACCGTCATGACCTGCGGCCCGTCGACGGTGGGCTCGACGAACCCGCCCAGACCGATCATGCGGTCGCCGGACGGCTCGGACACCACCGGGTTCCTGTGGGTCCGCTGGGCGACGTAGGCCGCGGGGCCGGCCGGGGTGTTGCCCGCCCAGATCACGTGCGGATCGCCCCGGAGGTAGGTGCCGGTCGACCGCGCCCGCTGCCGCCACGCCTCCCGCGCCTGCCGCAGGTACCTTTCGTCGCCGGCCAGGTCGCCGCGGGTGGGCTCGTCGAACAGCGGGGAGGCGACCTCGACCGTGGCCCCGCGGTCCGTGAGGTGCAGCGCACCTCCCACGGGTACTGCCAACACGGCCGCGCACGCCGCGGCCAGCACCACCCGGCGTCGCAGCAGCCGGCGACGCCCACCCCGCCGTACGTCGTCCAGCAGCGTCGGCGGGCCGGTGAGGTCATCGGTCACCCGGTGCAGGACGGCCCGGACATCACTCTCGTTGATGGTCATCGCGAACTCCTGGTGCCGGTCGGAAAGGGCAGGACGAGACTCGATCCGGCCAGCGCCTCCCGGAGGCGGGCCAGCCCGCGGGAGGCGTGGCTCTTCACCGCCCCCTCGGAGCAGCGCAGCGTCGCGGCGACGTCGGCGACCGACAGGTCCTCCAGGTAGCGGAGCACGACGGCGGCGCGCTGCCGGGGCGGCAGGGTACGCAGCGCCGCGACGACCGCCTGGCGGAGCGCGATGTCGTCGGCGTGATCCCGGGCGACCCCGTCGTTGTCACCCAACGCCTGCTCCGGCCGCCGGGCGCGCCACCGCCACCGGTTGATCGACCGGTTCACCAACGCCCGCCGGGCGTACGCCTCCGGCGACGCCTGCACCCGACGCCAGCGCACGTACACCTGCTCCAGCACCTCCTGGAGCAGGTCCTCGGCCGCGTGCCGGTCACCGGTCAGCAGGTAGGCGACCCGCAGCAGCGCCACCGACCGGGTACGGACGAAGTCGTCGAACTCCGCGCCACGCGCGTCTCGCATCTGGCCTCCTGGTCTCGTCAGTCAGCAAGACACCGCAGCGGGCCGCGAGGTTTACCTGTCCTCCAAGTCGACAGTCGACGCCGGATCTAGAGGCGCCAGGGCAGCGGCTCGGGCGGGAGGTAGCGGCAGGTGCCGCCGGTGGAGACGGTGTCGCGCAGGTGGGCGGCGAGCGCCGGGTGCCGGTCGTCGAGCTTGCGCAGCACGTCCCGGATGCGGGCGGTCACCGTCTTGCGGGCGCGCTCGGCCTCGTCGCCGAGGCGGCGGCTGCGGCCGGCCAGCCCGGCGGCGGCGCGCAGCTCGGCGAGCAGGGCCGCCCGCTCGGCGTCGAGGGCGGCCACCTTCGCCTCGTCGCCGCGCCCGGCGGCGCGGTCGATCTCGGCGTCCAGCCGCTCCAGATGCCGGCGGTAGCGGGCCTTCGCCTCGTCGTCGAGGACCGGGTCGCCGCCCATCCGGCGGGCGGCGACGAGTTCCGGCCCGGCCGCCGGGTCGAGCAGCTCGACCGCCGGGACGTCGACGCCGGGCCGGGCCAGCAGCAGGTGCAGATCGTGCAGGCCCTTCGCGTCGGGCAGGTGCACGACCGTGCCGGCGTAGGCGAGCTGCCAGACCGGGCCGTCGCGGCGGAACTCGTACGCCTCGACGGACGGCTGCCCGACGACGGGCCCGGCGGACGGGAGCCGCCCCTGCGGCCCCGGAACCGCCGGCACGGACGCGACAGCCGGCACGGGCGCGGCGACCCCGTGCTGCCGCCCATCCGCGACGGCCGGGTGCTGCCGCGCCGCCGGGACCGGCGTGGGCGCCCCGGTCGGGTGGCCGGCCACCTGGCGCATGCCGATCGTGGCGGCGTCCCGGGCGGCGGCGGCGCGCAGCGCGGTGGCGGCGGTCGCGTCGCCGGGGCGGTCGCGCCCGGCCAGCGCGTCCGCCAGCGCGGCGCGGGCCAGCACCGACCAGGGGCGGGCGCCCATCCGGTCGGCGGTGTCGCGGGCCGCGGCGAACCCGGCCACCGCGTCGTCCCAGCGCTGCTCCGCCGCGTCGACGGCGGCGAGCCAGTGGTCGACCGGGCCGCTGACGTCGCAGCCGAACAGCGCCGTCATCCACTGCCCGCGGTGCGGCCGCAGGGCCTGCCGGGCCTCGGCGCAGCGGTCGGGGTCGCGGGTGGCGGCGGCGACCTGGGCGCGCAGCCGCAGCCACAGCGGCGCCACCATCCGGCTGTACGTGGTGCCGTCGGCCTCGATCCCGGCGGTCAGTCGCAGTGCCGTCGCGCCGTCGCCGCGCTCGGCCGCGGTGATGGCCCGGACGACCTGCAGGTAGGGGTGGTCGCCGGGGTCCAGCCCGTCGAGCAGTGCGTCGGCCTCGTCGTGCCGGCCTTGGAGCAGCAGCCACGACCAGCGCAGGTGATGGCCCATGAAGGCGCTCTCGGAGTGGTCCCACTCGGACAGCTCGTCCAGCTCGGCGAGCAGCTCGCCGGCGCGGGTGAAGTCGCCCCGGAACCCGGCGATGATGCCGTCGTCGATGGTCGCGCCGATCCGGTGCCGGGCGTCGCCCTCGCGTGCTCCGGTGACGAACGTGGTGAGTTCGTCGTGGTATCGCGGATCGCCGAGTTCCAGCAGCGCCACCCAGCGCAGCGAGGTCGCCCAGAGCTGGGTCTCCCGGTCGCCGGTCCGCCGCGCCACCTCGCGGATCTCGGCGGTGATCGCGGCCCGGTCGATGGCCGTGCCGAGCCCCCAGGTGGTGTCGTGCCGGGCCCACAGGCTGAAGGTGAGCGCCTCGTCGTCCCGGCCGCGCCGGGCGAGCGACTCGGTGGCGGTGATCAGGTCGGTGACGAGTGTGCCGGCCGCGAGGGTGGCCGCCGGCTCGCCGATCAGCCGCCGGTACGCCTCCCGCAACAGGCCGTCCGCGTCCGGCGTGCGCGCGGAGCCGGACTGGTGGCGGTGCCGGTGGACGGTCAGGGCGACGCGGGCCAGCACCACCGGGTCGTCGACCGTCAGGGCCAGCGTGGCGGCCTCGGCGACGAGGTGTCTGGCCTCGGCGCTGTCGCCGCAGTGGTGCAGCAGTTGGCCCAGCTCGACCATGATCTTCACTCGCCGGGTCGGGTCGTCGGCGACCTCCAGCGCCCTGCGGAAGTGGACGATCGACTCGTCCACGGCCAGCCGGCCGCTCGCGTCCCTGGCGGCGGCCACCAGCAGTTCGGTCGCTCGGGCCGGTGCGAGCGCGTCGCCGGCGAGGTGGGCGTGGCGGGCCAGGTCGGCCGGGATCAGCCGCTCGGCGAGCGCCGCCGACCCGTCGACCGCCCGGACCACGGCGGCGTGCCGGGCCCGCCGGTCGTCGTCGGCGAGCCCGTCGTAGAGGGTCTCCCGGACCAGGTCGTGGGCGAAGGCGAAGCGACCGCCGTTGCGGGCCAGCACGAGCCGGGCGGTCACCGCGCGGTCGAGGAGGCGGTCGACCTGCGCCGCCGGGGCGCCCGCGGTGGCCGCGAGGACCTGGCGGTGGAACTCGCGGCCCAGCACGGCGGCGACGGTGAGCAGGTCGGTCACCGTCGCGGGCAGTTGGGCGAGCCGCCGCCGCACCGCCTCCCGTACGCCGGGCGCGATCGTGCTCACCTGGCCGTCGGCGCGCCACAGCCGGGCGGTCTGCTCCACGAAGAACGGGTTGCCGCCGGTGCGCCGGTGCACCTCGTCGACGAGGTCGACGTCCGGCTCGCGGCCGGCGGTGCGGGCCATCAGCGCGCCCACCTCGTCGCGGGACAGGCCGGTGAGGGTGATGCTGGTCGCCTTCGCCACGAGCGGCATCAGCAGCGGGCGCAGCGGGTGGTCGGCGGCCTCCACCTCGGCGTCGCGGTAGGTGCCGACCAGCAGCAGCCGTTCGAACCAGGTGTGCTGGGCGGCGAACTGGAGCAGCCGCATCGACGCCGGGTCGGCCCAGTGCAGGTCGTCGAGGACGACCATGACCGGCCGGCGCTGGGAGACCGCGACGAGCGCGGCGGTCACCGCGTCGTAGAGGTCGAATTCCTCCCGGTCGGCCTGGTCGTCCCCGCTGCCGCCGGCCGGCCCGCCGATCGCCTCGCGGATCGTCTCGCGGATGGCCCGGTCGGCCGCCGCGCCGGTCGTCTCGCCGAGCAGGGCGGCCAGGCCCGGCTCGGCGGCCTCCCGCGCCACCGCCCAGTCGTCGGGCGAGCGGCGCAGCGCGCGCAGCACCTGCACCCACGGCCAGTAGCCGGGCGCGCTGTCGGAATCCCAGCAGGCCGCGCCGAGCACCAGGGCGCCGTGCTGGCGGGCCTCCCTCGCGGCGGCGGTGACCAGCGTGGTCTTGCCGATGCCGGGCTCGCCGGCGACCAGGACGAGGCCGCCGTGGCTGGCGGCCGCCCGGTCGACCTCGGCGCGCAGCAGGCCCGCGGGGTGCTCCCGCCCGATGACGACCTCGCCGAACCGCGGCTCCATGACGCCCCGACCGTAGCGGAACCGTCGGACATCCCGCCGCCTCCGACCCGGCGAGCGGATCGTCTGGCGGCGGGCTTCGTCGGCCCGCGCCCGGCCAGCCGGGCGCCGGTACCACGTGGGAGCAGGCGGCGCGGGCCACCCGGCCCCGTTCGGCGTACCACCGGCAGGCCCCCGGCGGCTCCGGCGTGGCGTTTCCGCGGCGCGATCAGGGGAAGTCGCCGTGGCGCCCGCTTTGTCGTGCGGTCGTGCCGACCTGCGCCGAGAGCGGCGAACGGAGGGAGACGCCATGTTCGAGATAGTCGCCCAGGAGGACTTGAAGATCGACTGGGCGCAGATGCCCACCTACAACACGATCATGGCGCTCGCCGCGGGGGTCGGCCTGCTGCTGGTCGTGGCCCTCGGTTGGCAGATGATGAAGGACAGACCGCTCGCCACCGAAGGGTGGGCGATCGCCTTCGCGATCCTGGGCACGATCCTCACCCTCACGGGCCTGCACATGACGCTGACCTGGCCGCTGGCACCCGGGGGTTTCGCCTTCGACAACATCATCTTCGGCGAGCCGTCCCTGGGCTTCGGGGTGTTGATGCTCGGGGCGGCCATCATCCTGTGGCGGCGGGGTGAGATCTTCGCCGAGGCGTCGCTGGAGAACGGCGGCATCCGGACGGAGCAGGCGCGCCGGCTGCTGTGGCCGATCTCGATCTTCGTGTTCGCGCTCGGCCTGGCCTGTTTCGGCATCGCGGCAGCCGGCTGGACGTACACGCTCTTCGCGGCGCCGCCGCAGGAGCCGATCTCGGGGGAGTTCGCGGAGTACCCGGAGGTCGAGGCCGCCTTCATCTCCGGCCTGTACGTCCTGGTGGGGATCGGCTCGGTCCTCGCCCCGTTCGCCCTGCTCAAACTGAACCGCGTGCTGCTGGGGATCATCGGCGTGGTGTGGGCGATCGCCGGCGCCATCTTCACTCTCTTCGGAGCATTGAACTACTTCACCCACATCGGGCTGATCGTCAACACCATGTGAGGCGGGGTGAGCCGACGGGCCAGGCCGTTACCGGCGCCAGGGTGCCAGCCCGGGCGGGTGCGCTGCGGTCGTTCGCCCTGGCCGGCAACCGGTCGACCAGCGGCGGCGCACTGGTGCTCAGCTACGCGCGTGCCGTCGGCTGAGGGACTGACGCGGGGGCGGCGGCCGACTCCGACCGCTCGGCCACCGCCACGCCGGTCGCGGCGAGGACCACGCAGCCCGCCGCCAGCAGGTACGCCGGTGCCGGCAGCCACGCCGCCACGGTCATCGTCTCGCCCACCCCCTGTCCGGCGAGGATCGCGACGTTGACCAGGTGGAAGGCGGTGAAGGCGAGCAGCAGCGCCACCACGACCCCGTGGTACACCTGGCGCAACCCGACCGCCAGCGCAACCGCGGCGGCCAGCAGGAGCGCCGCCAGCGCGGCGGTCACCAGCGCGAACAGACGGTAGCGACTCACCTCGGCAGGCTCCCAGTAGTCCTCCACGCTGGTGAGCAGCCCGGCCGCCGCCGCCACGGTCAGCACGGCGGCCGACACGACGACCACCACCGCGACGGTCCGCGCCCTGCGCCGCTGCACCGCCACGGTGAACGCGAGCAACAGCCCGAGGTACGCCGGCAGCGGCGCCATCTCCAGGAAGTACTGCGTCAACGGGCTCGGGGTGCCGGGCAGCTCGGACTCGACGTAGCCCAGGTCAAGACCGATGATCACGTCTCCGCCGTCGCCGCGGAACCAGGGCAGCGTGAACAGCCCGAACGCCACGAGGGCGAACAGCACGAAACCCAGCCGACCGGCACGGCGCAGCCTAATCCCCGTCACCGCAGTGACAGTAGTGAAACGCAGCGAATCTCGTTGGCCCAGACGGTTTCTCGGGCCGGGCCCGGACGGCCCGGCCCTCACGCGCCTGCGTCGTCAGTGGGCGTCGGTGATGACGTGGGAGCAGGCGGCGCAGGCCGCGGCGCCCTGCTCGGCGTACCAGCGGCAGGTCCGGCGGATGGCGCAGCGGGGCAGGGTGGTCTCGGGGGTACCGGCCGTCTCCTGGTAGGAGGCGACCAGGCGTTCGCCGAGGCCGCAGTGCTCGCCGGTCCAGAAGCCGCACTTCGCGGTGACGCACGGGCCGGCGAGCCGGTACCGGGACTCGACCGGCGCGTCCGGGCCGGCCTGGGCGAGGGCGACCTCGGCCGGGAGCGGCGGCGTGACGTAGGCGACCCGACCCGCCGGAGTGATCATGCCGAGGAAGACCGTGGCGTTGGCCGCGGGGGTGCTCGGGCACATCCGCTCCGGCGGGTCCGGCCGGTGGACGGGGTCCGTCACCGCTGCATCCAGAAGCCGATGTCGTTGATCTTCTGGCCGAGTTCCTCGGCGAACGGGCCGTCGATCAGCCACAGTCCGTACCACTCGGGCCGGAGCTTGATGTTGGCGTGCCCGACGGCGAGCGGGTTGGTCAGCTTGCTGCCGGCCACCGACAGCGCGTTGAGGCCCGCCTTCTGGATCTCGCCGGCGATGAGGCTCTGCTGTTCGGTGGTCAGCTCGACGCCGTCGACGACGAACCGGAATTCGCTTCGTGCCATGTCCTTACCTCCACAGGTCAGTACGATTCGGTCCGCAGCCCGTGCCGCAGACTCGCCCTGGTGAATGCCGCCCAGCCGGAGCGGGAGGCGGGGTCGGCCGCGAGCCCGGCCCGGCTCGCGTGCGCCCGCCAGGTGGTCGCGTCGGCGGGGCGCAGCCCCCACAGCTCCCGGCAGGCGGTGACGGCGAACGCGACCTGCTCGGCCGAGCCGGTCCAGCCGGCGGGGCCGTCGGTCACCCGTAACGCGCCGCCGGCCTCGACGCGGACCGACGGGAAGTGGTGGTGCAGGCTGGCGAGGGTGGCCAGGTGGGCGGCGTCCACCCGCCGGGCGGCGAAGGCGTCCCGCGTCTGGTCGTCGCGGCTGATCCGGATCGTGTGCAGCGTGAACGCGTCGCCGTCCGCGCTCACCGTGCCCTCGACCTCCACCGGCGTGCTCCAGCTCCGGGGCGAGTTGGCCGACCAGAAGGCCAGCCAGGCGTCGAGGCGTTCGTGGAAGTCGGCCTGGAAGCGGGCCGGCCCGCCGGCCAGCCGTGCCGTGGCGACCCGGTCCCAGGCCACGAGGGGCTGGGTGGGTCGCGCCGGGGATGCTCCCCCGGCGGGTGGTGCGGTGGGTGGTGCGGCGTGCGCGGCGCTCGCCCCGGTGACGGTGACCGCCGAGGCCGCGGCGGCGCCGAGCAGGACCCGCCGCCGAGACGGTGAGGTGATGGGATGTGTCATGGCCCGCCTTTCATGGACGGCCTTTGCCCGTCACGCTATCGACCGATATTGATCAGATGAATCGTCGTTCTATCGGTAGGCCGACTCGAATTCCGGTGATCGACGGCGGCGTGGACACGGGTCTTGTGCTGTCGGTCGGCTTTGTGCCCGGACCGGGTCGGATGCCCGCTTCTCGCGCGCTGTCGAGCTGCCCCGCCGGTAGGACCACCGACCCCGCCGCCGAACGCTCCGCGCCCCGCCGCTGAACGCCCCGCGCCCCGCCGCGCCGCCCCAACCGCCCGCCGGCGGCTGACCGCGTGTCGAGGACTAGCCATCGGCGGACCGGGTACGCGCGGCGCATGGGTAGTCACAAGGAGAACAAGCACGATCCCGGCGGCGAGTCGGCGCGTGGCCGGCGACATCCCGGCAGCGGCGCGCCTGGCCACCAGGGCTCGTCCACCGAGCACTCGCCGAAGGCCCGCCACCTGCGCACCGCCAGCGGATCGGCCGGCACGGAACGCGACCAGGGACGGGCCAAGGTCGAGGGCGCCGAGCGGATCCAACGACAGGGAACACGCTGAAGCCCGGCGATGAATGCGGGGAGGTGATGGCGGCGTGGCCAAGTTCCTGCTGAAGTCGACCTACACGATCGACGGGATCAAGGGGCTCACCACCGACGGCGGCAGCAAGCGCGTCGAGGTCGTCCGGAAGATGATCGAAGGTGCCGGCGGGCGGATGGAGTCGATGTACTTCGGGTTCGGCGCGGACGACACCTACATAGTGTGCGATCTGCCCGACCACAAGACCGCCGCCGCTCTCGCCATCGACATCCGGGCGGCGGGCGGGGTGGACACCCGGGTCACGCCGGTGCTGACCGCCGCGGAGATCGACCAGGCGACCCGGGAGCAGCTCGAATACCAGCCCCCGGGCCGCTGACGCTCCAGGCGCGCTCGGCCGGCCGGCGCGGCACGCGTCGGCCGGCCCGTCGCGGTGGCGGACACCCGGCGGGGCGCGCCGGGCTCAGTCGGCTCTCGTGGCCGGGCCGCGGGCGTTCAGCAGCTCGGCGAGGTTGGCCATGGCGGCCCGGAAGTCGACGCGGTCCCTGGAGTGGTACCGCCGGAAGAACCAGTCGGGCACCCGCGCCTGCATCTGCCTGGTGTGGAAGACCAGATCCTGCACCTGCCGGGCGAGGACCATCGACTCGCCGACCGAGGCGGCGGTGTCATCGTGGGAGACCGCCGCCGCGATGTGCCGCTGCACGACGGACATCGCCCGGTCGCGCTCGGCGGCGACGTCCCGCTGACCCCGATAGATCTCCAGGCCGAGCAGCAGCGCGCCCAGCGACGGGACGAACCACCGCGACAGCAGGTCGGCGACCGTCAGGCCGGCCGCCACCCCGAACACGATGCCGGCCGCCGTCCACGCACCGACGCCGGCCAGCACGGTGTACGCGTAGCGGCGGCGCAGCCGGGAGCCCCAGCCGAGGTTCTGCTGCTGGCAGGCCAGCACGTCGTACGGGTGGGGCAGGGGTGGAACCTCGTAGTAGTCGCGGAGGTACTGCTCGTCGCCCGTGAAGGCCCGCTCCAGCCGGCTCACCTCCTCGGTGCTGAGCCCGTCACCCACGGCGACGGTGTTCCACGCGAGACCGAAGAGGCGGACATCGAACATCTCCTGGAGGACGGCGGCGCGCCGGATCTGCCCGCGCGACCAGGAGGCGAGACCCACCGCGTTGACCAGCGCCCAGAGCGCGCCGACCGCGGTGACGGCGGTCGCCGACACGCCGGTGAAGGCCACCACGGCTCCGGCCACACCGAGGGCGACGGAGAGCCCCATCCGCAGGTTGTCCAGCCGCTGGGCCCGGGAGTGGCAGACCGACATCGCCCGGAGCAGGGCCATCATCTCGGGCCGCGTCTGACGCTTGAGCAGGGAATCGGTGCACTCCGTCATCGCAGCCTCCCACTCGGGTGACCGATTCTATATCCAGCGGGCTGGATATCACCGACCGCATGGATCCTGCGTCGCAGGGTAACCTGGCAGTTACTTTTGGGTAAGTTCGTGGCGGAGCGCTGCCTACTGCCCCGTTCGCCCGAAAGTTGAGGTAACTTTGCCTTCGCGCTCACCAGCGCAGCCCCTTCGGACGATCCACCCCGCTCGTCCAACCCCTCTTTCACTCCTCGTGGAAGGTCCAACGACGGACATGGGCGACGGTCTCGACGACCTCGAAAACTACGTGCCGGATGCGACAGTCGCGGCGGCGCTGCGGGACTGGGCCGGTCACCTGGGCGGCACCGTGCACCGGCCCCGCCGGCCCCGCCGCGCCCGCGGATACACGCCGGCGCTGCTGTTCACGATCATCCTCAAGGTGCCCGGCGGCCCGGGGCGCTTCACCGGGCGAAAGCTGCTGGTCAAGGTGCTGCCGGCCGCGGCCGCCGCCCGGCGGGAGCCCGGGCGGCACGAGCGGGCGACGCAGTCCTGCCCCGGCTTCGCCGAGCGCCACCTCGTTCGCCAGCCCTACCCACCACATCCGCTGGCCGACGGGCGCTACCTGATGTTCCAGGAGATCGCCAACGGGGCGGACGACATGGTGACGCTGCACGACCTCGACGCCGAGGAGATCGTCCCCGTCATCCGCACCGTGTCCGACCGGGTGCTCAACGACTGGAACAGCGGTGGCCGGCAGACCGCCGAGGCCACGGTCGCCGAGTACGTCCAGCGCGAACTCGCCGCCCTCGACGCCCTGGACAGCATCCACGACGCGGCCCGTGACCTCGGCCTGCCCGGCGAGGAAACGCGCTGGCTGGTGTGGTCCGGCGAGATGGTGCTGCCCAATCCGCTCCAGACGATCGAGCCGGCGTCGCCCTTCGGCACCGAGGAGATCGACTACCTGTACGGCAACGCCCACGGAGACCTGCACGGCGGCAACGTCCTCGTGCCGCGCGACACGGAGGGGCAGCTCGTGCCCGGCGCCTTCCGCCTGGTGGACCTCAACACCTTCGAGAGCGCCGCGCCGCTGACCCGGGACCTGGCCACCCTGATGTTGACCACGGTGCTGCGGCACGTCGCGGACCTGCCGTCCGACCAGGCGGAGGCCCTGACCCGCCACCTCATCTTCCCGACCGCCCGGCACCCGCGACGACTGCCCCCGGTGCTCGCCGAACTGGTCGAGGCCGGGCACCAGGTCGGCGACGCGTTCGCCCGGACGGACAACTGGGTCTCCGAGTGGCGGGCCCAGTACCTGCTCTCGCTGCTGTGCCAGGCGCTGACCTGCTGCACCTACGACAACGTCCCACCGGCGGCGCGGCGGTGGTGTTTCGTGCTGGCGGCGTGGGCGCTGGAGGCGTACCGCCGCGAGTTCCACCCGCTGGTCGAGCCGCCCCTGGCCGGGGTCACGTCGAGGAACGGGACCGGCCGCAACGAGTCGGCGACGGTCGTGGCACTCGACAACAACGACCGGTCCCGCTACGAGCGGCCGGGCCAGTCCAACAGCCGCGGGCCGCTGGCCCGTACGCAGGTGGACCTGTCGTGGCAGCCGCCGCGCGCCGCGCTCTCCGTGGCGCCGCCGACCACGGACGGCCCGGCCGGGTGGCACGGCACCGGAGCCGCCCCGGCGCCCCGGCTCGGCGCGGACCCGGCCGTTCCACTGTGTCCCGACCGGGGAGGGAACCGGCCGCCTTTCCGCCCCCGGCCGGTCGCCGACAACGCGTCCGCGCCGCCCACCCGGTCGTCGTCGCGCGGCTCTCGACTGTTCCGCAGCAGGCCGGCACCGCGCCATCTCGTCGCGGCCCGCGGCCGGCTCGTGCCCCGTTCCCGCCCGGCCCCCCGCGGCGAGAGCCTCCCGGTGGACCCGCCCCGGACGGCGGTCCGGGCGCGGGCGCGGGTCACCGTCCTGCTCGGGGTGGTGGTCGTGCTCGGTGGGGTGCTCGTACCGGCCATCGCCGCGACCCCCCCGTCGGTGTTCGGCCGCCGGGAGTCACCCATCCCACCGGCGAAGGACGATTCGCCGACGTCGCCCGACCACGCGGGCGCGCGGCGGCCGTTGGCCGACCTGGCGCAGTCGGTCGCCCGGCTGGTGGAGCCGCGCGTCGACGGGGCGTACGCCTTCGTCTGCCTGCGGGTCTGGTCTCCGGCGGACCTGGTGGCCGGCACCGACGACCTGCGCAGCTACCGCGACGAGTGGTTGGCGTGGAACTCCCGCCTGGCCGGCCGCCGGACCGTCACCCCCGTCACCGACGGGCGACGGTCGCCGGACCCGTCGGTCATCCGCTACGGCGAGGGTGACCTGACCGAGATCCCGCCACGGCCGTCGGCCGACCCGGCGGACCTGCGCGACCAGCTCGCACAGGAGTTGGCCGCGCTACCTCCGGAGCAGCGCGGCGCCGCCGGCACCCTGCAGGCGATCGCGAGACTGAACCGCTACCACCCGCTCGGCCCGGCGGAACGCTCCGCGCTGCTGCACCAGCTGGCCGACACGCCGGGCATCGCGGAACGGGGCGCCTACCCGGACCGCGCCGGCCGGCCGGGGCTGGCGTTCAGCGCCGACGACCGGCAGGGTCGCCGGGAGACACTGCTGTTCGATCCGGGCAGTGGCGAGCTGCTCAGCCACGAGACGACCCGGGTGGCCGACAGCGTCGTCCTGGGCCACCAGGTCTTCCTGAGCCGCGGTCGCACCGACACGGTCGGCGGCCCGAGCTGCGGCTGAGCGGCGGCACCGGCAGCACGCGGCGCACGGTCAGCCACAGCGGCGCTCGACGTAGTTGGCCCAGTTCCGGTAGGGGCTCGCGTCGCTGCGGACCCGGTTCGCCGCGCCGATGTCGAACAGGCGGGTGCCGTAGTAGTAGAACGAGACGGAGCCGCTGCCGAGGTTGTAGTGGGCCGACTCGACGCGGTACTGCCACTGCCAGGTGAAGAGACTCTGCCGGCCGCAGTCGGAGAGGCGGCCCCGGGGGTAGCCGTAGTTGGGCCACTCGTAGAAGCAGAACCAGCCCAGGGGGCAGTCGGCCATGCCGTACGTGCCGACCGGGGCGCGGAGGGTGACGACGAGCGCGCCCCCGCCGTAGCTGATCTCGTTGTCGTTGATCGGGGTGCCGCCGGGATGGGCGGACAGGTACCGCCGCAGTTCCTCGCGGGCGGCGGCCCGGTCGCGTACGGCAGCCCACGCCGATGCCGGCGTCGTCACCACCAGCAGGACGCAGGCGAGCACCGCCGCGAGTGCGGCGCGGACACGGAGTGCACTGACCATTCGACACCTCGCGATGTGGGCGCGCAGGGGACGAGCGAAGGGCCGCCGGTCAGGTGGGCCGGCAGGCCGCAGGTCGGGCTGTGGCGGCGGGTGGCGCCATGGTCAGGATAGGAAGCGATAGGCGCTGATCACCATCAATGTCCTGACAGTGATTGCGCACCATGCTGACAACGGCCATTTGGAAAGTTATCGCCCGTCGGCACCTTGCGACCCGCACATTCCCTCCCGCATCCGGGGCTCCGGGCCGGGCGTCGGGTCGCCTGGTCCTCGTCACCGGGCGGCGCGGCTCCCCGATCCGTTGAGGGCGTCCGCCGGGGTCGCCACGCCGGCCAGGAGTGTCAGGATCGTCTGGTTCGCCTCCCAGCCGTCCGGGAACTTGACCGGCACGTCGAGGTGCACGATCTCGGTGGACGGGTGGGCGTCCAGCAGTTCGCCGATGCCGGCGCGCGCCACCACGATGCACGCGTGCCGGTGCCGGGACGTCAGCACGCAGAGCCGCCCCGACTCCAGGTGGAACGCGGTGGCGTCCCGCCGCCCCGACAGCGGGTGCAGCACGATCGTCACGTCGTACTCCCGCCCCTGGAGGCGGTTGGCGGTGTCCACCGTGATGCCGGCTCCGGCCTCGCCCAGGTGCGCGCGGATGGCCGCGACCTGGTCGCGGTGGGCGGCCCCGACGGCGATCCGGTCCGCGGTGACCGGCGCGCCCGCCGGCGCGTGCTCGGAGACGGCGACCGCGCCGCGCCGCAACACCCGCAGCGCCAGCGCCGCACACGCCGAGGCGGCCTCCGCATCGGTACGCAGCGTGTGCCGGGCCGGCAGCTCGTGCAGCGCCCAGCCGGTCGACGCCGCCAGGTCCACCACCCGGTCCAGCGCGTCCCCCGGCCCCGACTCGGTGAAGGTCAGGGCCCGGTCGGGCGCGGACGTGCCGGCGCGGAACCCGGTGAACGGGTAGAACGCCGCCGCCACCACCGGGGCCGCCGAGGCGGGCAGCCGCCACGACACCGGCAGCCGGTGCACCGGCAGCTCCGGGTTGTGCCGCAGCAGCACCGCCACCGCCGACTGCATCGGATCCCAGGTCAGCCCCGTCCACCGCGCCGTCTCCACCGTCGAGAACGGGTCGAGCTGACCGGGGTCGCCGACGAACAGCGCCCGCTCGAACCTGCCGGCCACGCGCAGCAGGGCGTCCGAGCGCATCTGGTACGCCTCGTCCACGATCGCCCACGGCCAGGAGCCCTCCGCGACCGTGGCCCACTTGGCGGCCGTACCGATGATGACGGCCGGGCCACCGAGGTCGGCGACCTTCGCGGCGACCCGGACCGTCTCGTGGCCCCGCACCCGCCCGGACGGCTTGTAGTCGGCGGCGGAGAGGCGGCCGATCCGCAGCTCCGGCGCCTTGCGGGCCAGCCGGTCGATGAGGTCGTCGACCTGCTCGTTGGTCTGCGCGACGATGATCAGCGGCTCGCCGGCGGCGGCCAGCTCGCCGGCCGCGCGCACCACCAGGGTCGACTTGCCGGCCCCGGGCGGGGAGTCCACCACGACGCCCCGATGGTCGCCCGAGCGCAGGTCGGCCAGCACGGCCGTGATGACCCGCTCCGCCTCGACCGCGGGCGGCATCGCCAACCCGGTACGCATCGTCTGCACCTCCCCCAACGAGGTCTACGGGACCTTACGCCAGACCACCGACGGCGGGCGAGGACCGGGGCCGAGGGGCCGGCGCGGGAATGCCGGAACCGGGCACTGGCCTGCCGCGACGGCACTAGCGTTGGCGAGGAGTGGAGGGCAGGCACCGCCGTCCGGTAGCCGACCATGTCGATCATGGGGGTGTCCATGCACGGGCCGAAACGTGGTCCGGTCTGGGCGGCCCAGCTGTGGTTGCGCCAGCGGCGGCGTCGGTGGCGCACCCGACGGGAACGCCAGGCGGAACGCAACCGCCGCCGGCGTACGGACCAGCGGGCCGACCAGCGGATGAGCTGGCGGCACCACCGCGGGCTGCGGTGGGCGATCGTCGCCATTGCCGGAGTGTTCCTGGCGTGGACCGCCCTCTCCCTGGTCCTGATGATCCTCGACACCGAGCCCGGCTTCCTCCGGGTGTCGCAGTGGTGCGCGGGCGAACCGCCGAGGTCGTACTACTGCGGGCAGGTGGAGGGCTTCGTCAAGCCCCCGATGGTCGCGGCACTGGGCCTGGCGCTCTTCCTCTTCTGGCGCTACGTCCCGGTCCGTCGCTGGTACCGGCGCAACGTCCTGCGCAACACCCGCATCCTGCTGCCCACCGCCGAACCCGACCTCGACCCGCGCAACGTCGTCGGCCGCGACGAGCTGTGCGAACTGATGATGCAGCGGCTCCGCGACGAGGCGACCCGGCGCCCGCTGCTGCTGGTGGGCGGCATCGGCACCGGCAAGACGGCCACCCTGGCGCGCCTCGCGGACATGCTGATGGCCGCCGACGTCGTGCCGATCGGGATCGACCTGCGAACGGTCACCGATCCGGAGAAGCTGAACTTCCACCAGCTCGCCCTCGAACAGTTCCAGCGCACCATCGACACCAGGCTGCACGCCGCGGGCGAGGCGGACCGGATGTGGCGGCGGCTCTGGCTGGACAACCGCATCGTGGTGCTCGCCGACGGCCTGGAGGAGGTCCTCGCCGACGCCGACCAGCCCGCCGACCGGGACAGCGTGCTCCGGGAGGCGGTCCGCGGCGCGGTCCGCGAGCGCCTCCCCCTGGTGGTCGCGTCGCGGCCCGACGACCCGCTGCGCGGCCTGGACGCGCTGCTGCTGCAACTGGAACCGCTCTCCCAGGGCGCCGCGCTGGAGTACGTGCAGGCCCACAGCCGCCGCTCGGACACCGGGCACCGGTGGGACCGCATCACCGGGCTGGTCAAGGCCGCCGACGTCGCCGACTCACCGTTCTTCCTGCGGGTCATCGGGCAGCTCCACGAGGTCGACCGCCTCGACCGGGTCGACCCGGCGGGCCCCGGCAGGTCGGCGCTGCGCTGGAGCCTGCTGGAGGAGTGGTGTGACGCCACCGTCGCCGGCGACCTGTACGAGGACTACGGCATGCCGCAGACCGAACGGTCCGACGCGATCGAGGTGCTCTCCGCCCTCGCCTGCATCGGGTTGCGCAACAACCGGCTGTCGGTGCGTACCACGGAACTCACCAGCGGCGACGCCACGACCGACGCCGGCCGGCAGTGGATCCTGACCGAGCTACGAGCCCGGCTGCACAAACTCAGCGCCGACAACCCGCAGGACATCGGGCTCGCCGAGACCACCGGGGTCGCGCTGAACATCGTGGTGAAGCGGCAGGACGGGGTACGTTTCCAGCACGGGGTGGTCCAGGCGTACCTCGGCTCGCGCTTCCTCACCGCCGCCATGCGCGACGACGACTTCCTCGCCCAGGCCTTCGCCCGCAACAACGGCCCCGGGCGGGAACTGCTGACCGCCCTCACCCTGCACACCCGCAGCGCGGGCGCGTTCGAAAGACTCGACGGGCGGCGCAGCGCCACCGTCCACCGCGCCGACCTGATCCGTCTCGCCGACGCCGCCCGGCGGACGGTCGGCCTGCCCACCAGCGACCGGGACGAGAAGGCCACCCGGAACCGGTCGATCGCGCTCGTGCACCGGCTTCTCGACGCGGCGACCGGGACGCACAACCGCACGCGGGCGCTGGAGATGTTCGCGGCCGCGCTGGAGATGGACGTCGCCACGGGGCACGCCTCGCACCGGCAGGTGGCCGACGCCATCCGCAACGCCTGGCCCCGCTACCAGGGGGACGGGTCCGTCACCGACCGCCCCCTCGAGGACGCCAAGATCGCCCTCGTGCACCGGTACGGCGACGCCGCCCGGCAACTCGCCGACCGGCCGCCCGAGCCCACCGGACTCCGGTCCCGGCAGCCCACGCCGCAGTACCGGCAGCTGTTCCAGATGATGGCCGACGAGACGTCGTACCTCCCCCGGCTCGCCGCGGCCCGCGAGATCGCCAGCGGCGGCAACGCGGCCGTCCGCGCGCTGCGCGACCTGCTCGACGAGCCGCCGCACGCGGCCGACCCGACGGGCCGGGAACGCCTGGAGGAGCTGCGCACCTGGATCGCGCCGTCGCTGTTCCTCTACGCCGACAGCACGCACGCCCCCGGCGAACCCCACTGGCAGCACGTCGCCCGGGAGACCGTGCGCCGCTGGGTGCACCGCCTGGCCACCGACGCCACCGACGGGGCCCGCGTCTACGAGCTCACCCTCGCCCAGGGGTTCCGGCTCGCCGCCAACTGCCGCACGTACCCGGCGCACCGCAGCCTGCTCGTCGAGGAGGCCGAGAAGGCGCTGCGGCACTCCCGGTTCTGGTACTCCCACCTGGTACTCATCCAGGCGCTCACCCTGCTGGCCCTGCCCCGCGACCCCGGCGAGACGCTGCACGAGCGGGGCCAGGGCTCGGACCCGCGCGGGCTGGTCGCCTTCTGGACCTCGATCGCGGGCGGCGGGTACCGCGCCCCGCAGCCCGGCAGCGGTACGGCGCACCCGCTCGTCCTCGAGGTCGCGGACCTGTGCGTCGAGGCGCTCATCGACCGCCACCCCGAACGCCACTGCTGGGTGGACGAGCGGGAGATCGTCGGCCGGGTCGGGGCGGTCAGCCCGCAGCCGGGCATCCGCCGCCTCCAGGGCTCCTGGCTGCCGCCGTCGCACGGCTGGGCCGTCCTGGAACCGCGGGCCCAACGGCTGCTGGCCGACGTGATGCTGCTGCTCAACCTCGCCGACCGGGGCCGGGACAACGACGAGCGGGCGCGTCGGCTCAGCCGGGCCAGCCGCGCCGACCTGCCCCCGTGCCTCACCATCGACCGCACCGCCATGCGGGTCACCCTCAGCCGCCGCCAGGCCCACGACGTCCAGCCGGGCTCCACCTGCATCGACGACTGCCCGTTCCGGCTGTGCCCGCTGCCGCCGAAGGGCGACGAGCTGCCGTACCAGATGGACGAGGCGTTCTGCGCCCACCAGATCGACCTCGTGGGGCGCTGGTTCCGCTCGCCGGGGCGGGCGGACTGGCAGGCGGTCAACCGAGACGACCTGCGGACCTTCTGGCGCGAGATGTCCGAACGGATGGCCCCCGCCTGGCGCAAGTGAGCAGAGGCACGGCAGGTGCGGGCGGCCCCTGAACTCCGAGGGTGTGATGACCGGCTTGCTCAGGCCCGCGCGCGGGTGCCGGCCTGGCTCGCCTTACGCGCCTCGATTTCTTCCATCGTGGTGACCTGATACCGGCGTCGCCCCGGGCGCGGCTCGGTCACTGCGAACAGCGCCTCGAACGGAGCCGCATGCTCCGCGCAGCGGTCGGTCTCCGCAGTCCGGCCCTCCGACACGACCTCGTACGTCTTGGCCTCACGCTGCCTGTCCTGACACACGTCACACACGGTGATGGTGACTTTCACAACCGTTCCTGTTCATGTCGCCGATGCTGCACCGCAGCCTACTGACCGTGGTTGACGTGTGGACCACCCGGATGTTCACTCTCCCCGCAGGTTGTTGATCAGCTGGCGCGCCCAGCCAGGAAGAAAGCCGAACGAATCGGGATGCCCGCTAGCAAGATCCAGAATGAGCAAGAGGTCCTGCGATGGTTCGAGGAGGGCCGAAGCTACCAGTGGATGGTGGAGGAGTACCGCCGCAAGTACGGCATCGACACCGTGCCCTCGCTCTGGGGAAACTTCCGCCGACGGCGAGGACTCCAGCGGCGGACGATCCGCGACGACGACCTGATCCCGTGGCTTCTCAAGGACGAGCACCGGTGGCTCTTCCCGATCCAGATGTTGCGCACCGAAGCGCGCCGCCGCGCCGGCAAGCAACTGCGTGAGGAGGAGAAAGTCAAGCTGGACGCCTGGCTCAAGCGGCTCGCGAGGGAGAACACCGTTCTGCACTACGACCCGGACACCGAGGAGGGCTGGTTCTACGTCCCGCGGCGAGCAGGCATCGACACGGACATCATCCGGGTGCCCGAGCGCAAGACGACTACCCGCCCCGCAGCAGACTGAGGGCCGACCAGGCCGCCCTTGGGGCCGTCCCTAATCTGCCGCGCGAGTTGCAGGGCGGGGCTTCGGCACCTGTCGGTTGAAACGCGGCTTCAGGGCCAGGACCAGGGCTTCCTTCGCGCCCTGCGGGTTGTCGTCCTCTCGCCAGCGGACCTCGCACCGGCCCAGCCAGTCGGCGATGTCCGTGGCCGACGCCACCGGGCCGAGCTTGTCGAGCTCGTGACCGACCTGCTGGTGCAGCACCGAGGACTCGCGGTTGCCGGTCAGGTGCTGCCGGAGCCGGTTGCGCAGGTTGCCCGTGAAGCCGACGTAGACGACCTTCCCGTCCTCAAGGACCACGTGCACACCCGGCGACCGGGGCGCGGCGGCCGCGACCTCCGTGGTGTACGGCTGGGCCGGGGTGAAGTCGGCCAACAGGTCGTCGTGGATGGCGTCGCCCATCCCTGGAGACTACTGACGCCAGCGCCCTTCGGTCGTTCGGCCGGCGTGCCGGGTCTGCCAGGTGCGGAGCGCCTCCTTGATGCGCTGGTTCTCCGCCCGGCTGAGGTCGAGCTGGCGGGTGCGGTCGCGCAGCTCGTGGGCGAGGCGGTGCAGCAGGGCGTCGACCTCGTCGACCCGGTAGCCCCGCCGGCAGAACGACGTGCGCTGCAGCGCGACGCCGAGAATCCGGTCCGGCGTCAGCGGGCCGGGCGGGGCGTGCCGGCTGCGGTAGACGGCCATCAGGGCACCATCTCCGTCGGCAGGTGGATGCGGTCGGCGGGCACCCCGACGGCGAGCAGCCGCAGCCGCGCCCCGGCGAGCATCGGCGGCGGGCCGCAGACGTACACGTCCTGGTCGGGACGCTGGTGGTCGAGGGCGATGGTGAGGGCGTCGCCCTGCTCGGCCGGCTCGGCGCAGGGGTCGTGGCTGAAGGCGGGCACGACGGTCAGCCAGTCGTGGGCATGCTGGAGCCGGTCGAGGGCGATCGCGTCGTAGAGGTCCGTGAAGCTGCGGACGCCGACGACCAAGGTGACCCGCCGACCGTCCAGCGCGGCGGCGACCTGCTCGACCAGGGCGCGCAGCGGCGCCAGGCCGGTGCCGCCGGCGACGAGCAGCAGATCTCTCCGCAGGGGCAGGTCCAGGGGCAGGCCGGCGTCGCGCGGTGGGCCGAGCCAGAGCAGTTCGCCGGGGCGTACGTCGTGGACGAGGCTGTGGGAGACGGTGCCGGCGGCGAGGGCGCGGACGTGCAGCTCGACGGTGCCGTCCGGGCGCGGGGCGTTGGCCGGGGACAGCCAGCGCCAACGGCCGGGCCGGCGCGGCGTGCAGACCGGGACGGCCTGGCCGGGCCGGTGGGGCAGGCGCCGCCAGGGGCGTACGGTCAGGATCGCGACGGTGTCGCACGGCTGGTCACGGTCGATCACCTCGGCGGGCCACCACGCCGGCCCGTCGTCGGCGCGGGCGGCGGCGTCGCGCACGGCCTCGGCGGCGCGGCGTCCGGCGCGCTCCCAGGCATCGGCGAGCAGCGGCGTCCACAGCGGGCGGGCCTGCCGGGCGACGGCGGCGAGCAGCGCTTCGCCGATCGCGGCCTCGTGCGGCAGCAGGTCGTGCCGACGGTACGCGCGGCCGAGCACCGCCAGCAGCGCCGCCCGCCCGGCGAGGTCGTCGCCGCCGCTGATCAGGCGGCCGAGCGCGGCGAAGAGCAGCGGCGCGTCCGGTTCGGGAAGCACGCCGGGGCGGCCGTCCTCCAGCGTGCACCAGAAGTCGTCGGCGCCCTTGTCGACGGCCGCCTCCCAGGCGGCGGTGAGGGTCACTCGCCCACCTCGCCGGCGAAGGCGCGCCGTGCGCGGGCGACCCGGTCGTCCGACAGGCCGAGCGCCCACAGGACGCCCGCCAGGTAGTCGACGATCCGCCGGTGCTGCGCCTCCGACAGGCCGATCCCGCGCCACGGGTCCGGGATTGGCTGGCCATCGAGGGCCGCGGCGAGGCTCGCCGCCAGGTGCGCGCCGAGCCGGTCCAGGTCGACCCCGATGAGGTACGGCGACAGTTCCGCGTCCGCCACCACCAGCCGCAGCCACTGGCCGACTGCCTTCTGTGCGGTCATGCCCAGCCGCCCTGCTCGGCCTCGACCTCGGCTTCGGTGAGGCCGGCGGCTGCCAGGGTGGCCCGGCCCCAGCGTGCGAGTCGGCACGGGTACGGCACCCGCTCGCTGCGGCACAGCTCGCCCTCCGGCCAGCTCTCCGGCACGTGGGTGCGCACGGCCCGTACGGCGGTGGCGAGATCCTCGTCGGTGACGGGGGTGAGGACCGGGAAGTCGTCGAGCAGGGTGGTCACGTTCTGTTGCCCCTCGGGTTGCGGCTTGTGGAACGGCGCCGGGGCGGGCGGGAGCGGAGCTGCGTCGTTCGGGTCGACGCAGTTCCGGAGCCAGCACCCGCCCCGGGCCATGCGTCCACCCTCTCGGAGCTGCGAAAAGGCCGGAATGACCACGTACTGCACTTGGCCGGTAACTGCGCTGCATCTGCTGCCGGTAATGTGCACGACGACCGATCTCCACATGATCGAAGGCGGCACGATGACACCCGTGCAGCGATGGACCGGCCGTGAAACCAAGGCACTCCGCCACGCGCTCCGCATGAGCATTCGTGACTTCGCCGTGCATCTCGGCGTGGCCGAACGGACCGTTTCGAAGTGGGAAGCCGGCGGGGAGAGCGTGAACCCCCGCCCTGAGATGCAGTCGGCCTTGGACACCGCCCTCGCCCAAGCCGCCGAGGAGGCGCGACGCCGGTTCGCATCGGCGCTGCACCAGCAGGAGACGACCGCACCAGGCACGCCTGGAGGACGCGACCTGCGGACCGCCGCACGTGAGCAGGTTGCACGGGCTCGTCAGGCCCTCGGCCTGAGCGCCGATGACTTCGCCGTCGCGCTGTCCCGCACGCTGACGTGGCAGCCCACCGGCGATGACATCACCAGCTGGGAAACGAACTTGGTCCCACCCGGGGACGTCGTGCTCGCGCTCTCCACGATTCTCGGCCCGTCCGCCGCCGCTAAGGAGGACACAGGCCGGTTTGGTGACCTCGTTGCCGTCTACCCGAACCGGTCCGAGTTCTCCACAGACCTGCCAGCTGACCAACTGCTCGGCGGAGCGCAGGAGGTGCGGGCGATCGGGCTGTCACTCAACCTGCTATCGCAGGGCTATGCCGATCGCCGGTGGCACGATCTGGTCGCGGCCGGTGCACACGTCCGCCTTCTGTTCCTCGACCCCGACGGGCAGGCCGTTCAGGCGCGCGAGGCGGAGGAGGGCTTTCCGGCGGGGCAGTTGTCCGGGCTGACGAAGCTCAACATCGAAACCCTGATGCGGGTACGCGACAGGCTACCCGCCGGGCTCCAGGACCGCATGGAACTGGCCGTCTACGACGACACGCTCCGCTTCAACGTGGTCCTGGTCGACGATCTCTGCGTCACCCAGCCGTACTTGGCGGAGAGTCGAGGAGTCGACTCCCCCGCGTTCGTCGTCAGGCGGAGACCGGGCCGGGGTGGGCTGTATTCGGTGTTCGAGCAGTTCTTCGAGACAGAGTGGCAACGGGGGCGGCAACTGTGAGCGACTACGGGCACCTGTTGCCTGTTGCGATCGAGGCAGTTACGCGGGCGGCCGAGGCAATGCGACGTCGGCCACCGGGCGCGCTGACCGTCAAGGGTGACCGCGACATCGCATCCGCGCTCGACTACGAGATCGAACGCGACATCCGTGAGCTTCTTCGCGTCGCGACTCCCGAAATCGGATTCCTCGGCGAGGAGCACGGCGTCAGCGGGTCGGGTGACATGCAGTGGGTGCTGGACCCGATCGACGGGACGGCCAACTTCGTGCGAAGCATCCCCCTCTGCGCGGTGTCGCTCGGGCTGCTGCACCATAGTGAGGCCGTTCTCGGCGTCATCGAGCTGCCCTTCCTCGGCAACCGCTACGCCGCCGCCCAGGGCGACGGTGCCACTGTCGACGGCAAGCCGATCCAGGTGAGCAGGACGGACCGGCTGAGCGAGGCGATCGTGGCCATCGGCGACTACGCCGTGGGCGAAGATGCTCCGGCCAAGAACCAACTCCGGCTCGCACTGACCGCTCGGCTCGCCGAGTCTGTGCAGCGGGTGCGGATGACCGGCACTGCGGCGCTGGACCTGGCGTGGCTGGCAGAGGGAAAACTCGATGCTGCGCTTACCCTGTCCAACCATCCGTGGGACATGGCAGCAGGAGTTGCCATCGCACGGGAGGCAGGAGCTCAGGTGGTGGACTGGGACGGAACCCGACATGATGCGAGGTCGCAGATTACGCTAGGAGTTACGCCACCGCTGGCAGCGGATGTAATTAATCTAGCGAGGGGCATGAGTCAGAGTGAGGCGCAGATGCGCTGACGTATCCGAAACATCCCCTAAAGTCCGCGCAAACTATATCGTGCAACTAATTTCAGGCGCCGCAGCAGCCAGCCTAAGTTGACCATTTGACATCGGCCCGACCCCACAGACCGGCCACCACGGCGCCCTCGCAAGAAGCCCGGCACTTAGTCCGACTCCGCACCACTTCTTTGTCCCGGAATCGACACCGAGAACCGCGCACGCTGCGTCAAACGTAGACAATGAGTGTTGGCGGGATCCAGGTCCAGGCCTTGCGCTGCAAGCGACATCGCTTCCTCAACCTCGCCCAGATTCAGGTGCAGCCAGGCAAGGCGCGAGTAGTCAGTGGCGTTCGCCTCGCTAAGCCTTGAACGCATAAGACGAGAAATGCGGTTTATCATCGCCTTCTTCTCGTCACCATCAACGATCAACAGGCGCTCACTGAGATATCGGTTAAGAACGTTCGCCGTAACGCTTATATCGTCATAAGCCGCATCGGGGAGCTCGGCAATCCTAAACAAGGCATTAATTTCGCATGCAGGGTCCTTGACATGCCTTGCAATCTTGGCGTAGAACCGCCACGCCTCGACGTCCTGCGGATTGATTTCGAGATACCGCTCCACGGAGACAAGCGATTTGCGCTGTAGATCCAGAGTAGGTGCCTCGAAGTACAACCGCGCAATGCTTAGCCACGTCTTAGGGTAGTGACTAGCGAGGTATTCAAGAACCGCAATCCGATCAGCAACGGACTTCTCGTTTTGCATCTGTTCTGATAGCCCACGGACCATTCTTTCAATTCGCGGATCAAGCCCCTTGGCGACATCAACCGCCTGCATGGCACCGAAGCTCTGCAAGATTTCCGTATCGGCATCGACGGCGGGGCGCATAGGACTCACTCGCAACTTACGCATCCCGAAGACCTGCGCAGCAAGAGGGACTTGAATGAACTGCTGACCCGCCCTCTCTTCTCGAAGTATCTCGATCAAGGAGGCCCGCTCCAGAATGTCAATTGCCTCCTCGACATCCATAGGTTCGTTACTAGGACGAAGCAACGTCCCCTCAATCGCCAACCTTGGAACCATTGACTTCCAATTGCAAAGCGTCAAAAATACGCGGCGCGCAGCGGGTGACACAGACGAGAAGGTTCGCTCAAAGAGCGCATCAAGGATGCCTTCATGGCTGGCAATAACTCTCCGCACTTTATTGACTTGCCGCGTTCGAGCTACATCTCCAAGGATCACCTTGACCACATAGGGATGACCATCGGATTCATCGAATAGCTCCTCGAGGTAGGAGTTTGTGAGAAGGCGATTTATTTCAAGCTTGGTCGCCGTAGTTCTAACCAATTCCTCGAACTGCGCCCGCCTCATGCCGCCGACATGGACCGGATAGTCTGCCTTAAACTCGCGCCTGCGGGAAGTGATCAGAACTTTATTTGGGAGCCTGATATATGTATCGATAAGCTGGTACATCTCCGCCGGACTGTGCATGGTTTCAAAGTTATCGAAAACAAATAGGGTTCGCGCAGTTTCGCCGGATTCGGACATGGCTCGGGTCAGATGCTCGACCGCCTTAAAGCCCCGGGTTGAGGCCTCCTTCGACGAAACAAGGCTCGCAAACTCCGTCGCCACCTCTTGAACCGTGCGGACCTTAGGTACAACCACCTTCGGACCCTCGGGGTGCAAGTCAATATCCCGAGCACTTAGCCATACGATCGCAAGAAACTCACCCTTCTCGGCCAGCTGATGCACGACCTCCAAAGCTAGGGAGGTCTTACCAATACCCCCCCTGCCAACCAAAGTGACAATCGGGTGGCGGTCATTTTTCAGCAGGTCAGAGAGTTCGGACTCCAATTCAGATCTAGCGACGTAATCCCGAGTCTTAGGGGGGATGTTGACAAAGGACTTGCCAAGTATTTCCAGCCGTCCACCACCCTCCGTCTCACTTGGCGGAAGCGGGGTGGGCGGGGAAAGAAAGACAGTGCCGTCTACCTGTTGACGACTATCTGATATATACGACAGGACCTCGTATACGACCCGTGATGCAGTCTGCTTGAACCCACCATTCGCGAGGAAGAAGTCGGATAGGTCCAGATCGGTCTGAACGAGATTAACTTTTCGCAGCCCGCCAAGATCGACATAAAGGCCGTCTTGATAGTCATGATGCTTTTCACTCTTCAAGTAATCTAGGGAGGCCACGTCTCCGGCAACTGATATTACACGAAATTTTCCCTTAAGGGTTCGATGCAGGTAAGCCCAAGGAAGCCGGTATATGGATAGGTTATCGGTTAATTTGCGTAGCGACGACTCTAAGCTCCCGCAGATCTTTACGGCGTCCGAGGACTTTGTCGCACCGTGACCGCGCGTTCTGTTCCGGAGCCAAGCAAACGCTTCGAACCACCACCGAAGGGAGGCTTTGGGAGCGAGCGGCGGAAAATCATCGCCAAGCACTCGACAAACTTCCGCCAGGTCTTCCATGCAGGATCGCTGCCAGGAATCGTCGACCCCGGAAAAATTCTGTGTAAAATCGCGCCTTACGATCCCAGCAGCATCGGTCAAGTGCTGACTCGCTGGCCCCGTGAGCGCGTCTGTTAGCGCCCTTACCCAATCACCTACACCGCTCGCCCTTACCAGGGAATGCTCGAGCCTATATCTGTGGCGATCACGCTCTTCATCAATTCCGGACACGAGGCCAGCAACTGCTAGCTTAACGGCCATTTCACCAGCACAAAGAAGATCGAACATCAAGGCGGTCTCAGAATCAGTACGGGTCACATCAACGCGATCCCACATCCGACTCAGCGGAATACAGCGGGGGGGGCGCTTCGATGCCGGGGTCAACCACCGGGTACCTCCAAGTCAGACGAGATCCGCGCCGTACAGTAAAGCCCGAGGCATGCGCTCATAGCTGTTCAGCGGATCCCTGCCCATGATCGTTTATCGACGCATGAACCGCCGTATAGAGCGCGATCGGCGACAGGCCACGAGGTGCGGAGCGGCATGACACAGACGAATGCTTCCGCTTCGACTGCCGATGGCCTCGTGGGCCTGGCACGCATCGCCCCCACCTCCCCGTAAGGCGTGCCAAGGACACTACCGGCCAAAGTCCTGCCAGCGAGACCCTGAACATCCACCCTTTTAGCCAGGCGCACCTCGCCTGTTTTCCCTGTCAATAGTCTTCGGAGTTAATGTGAGCACAGGTAACAGCTCGTAGCAACGCAGGTGTTTCCGCAGCTCAGGCAGTGGACGCTCGCTCCAGTCAGCCGCCAACGACAGCCGACGGCCGTGGCAACAGCAAATGAAAGCAACGGAATTGTCATAGAGCCGACACCAGCGTGAGCCAACCTGGCAGGGACAGCACCGAACGCAGATGGCAAGCTTGCCAGGGTGACGGATCTTGAGCGGGGCATCTATGAGCACCTCATCACCCGCGAACTGGCCGACCGCCTCCAGCACGTCGACCCCTCCCTCGTTCAGCACCACAAGCTCGACCCCGCCGACGCCCCCGACACCCTCGCCCGTCACCTCGCAGCCCTGGCCCGTCGCGCCCTGCACGCCCTCCCCGGCGGCGACGACAAGCTCGCCCGTCAGGTCGACCTGGCCAACCGCATCGCCGACGCCATCACCGCCATGAGCCCCCAGGCGGCCACAGCACAGGACCAGGTCAGCGACGCCAAGCACCTCCTGCACGCCATCGCCGCCCCGCCGGCTCCACCGGCGCAACCGGCCTTCCCGCAGCGTCCCACCACCCCGCTCTCCACTGGCGCGCTGCTGGTCAACGGCCGCCACCAGCCGCGCATCGGCCACGAAGTCACCCACGAGATGGCCTCCGCCGACTCCGTCGACCTGCTCTGCGCGTTCATCAAGTGGTACGGCCTGCGCATCGTCGAGCCGGCCATTCGTGACCTGATCGCCCGGGGCGGCAAGCTACGCGTCATCACCACTACCTACCTGGGGGCGACCGATCAGCGGGCCCTCGACCGGCTCGCCGAGCTGGGTGCCGAGATCAAGGTGTCCTACGAGACCAGGACCACCCGGCTGCACGCCAAGGCATGGCTGTTCCGCCGGGACAACGGCATGACCACCGCGTACGTCGGCTCGTCCAACCTGTCGAAGGCCGCGCTGGTCGACGGCGTGGAGTGGAACGTACGGATCTCCACCGTCGAGCAGCCGCACGTCATCGACACGTTCACGGCCACGTTCGAGGACTACTGGAACGACGCGGCGTTCGAGGACTACGACGCCGGCAGGGACGCGGAGCGGCTCAGGCACGCACTCAGCGGGGAGCGTCCCGGCGAGGCGCCGATCCAGATCGCCAACCTGGACGTGCGGCCGTACCCGTACCAGGCCGAGATCCTGGCCGACCTGGACGCCGAGCGACACGTGCACGGCCGCTGGCGCAACCTCGTCGTCATGGCCACCGGCACCGGCAAGACGGTGGTCGCCGCGCTCGACTACCGCCGGCTACACAAGGCGGGCAAGGCGGACTCGCTGCTCTTCGTCGCCCACCAGGAGCAGATCCTGCGGCAGAGCCTGGCAACGTTCCGGCAGGTGATGGGCGCCGGCAGCTTCGGTGAAATGCTGGTCGGGGGCAAGGAGCCGACGCACTGGCGGCACGTCTTTGCCTCCATCCAGTCGCTGCATCGGCGGGAGATCGACCCCGAGGCGTACGACATGGTGATCGTCGACGAGTTCCACCACGCGGAGGCACCGACGTACGCCAGCCTCCTGGAGCGGCTGCGGCCGCGCGTACTGCTGGGGCTGACGGCGACTCCCGACCGGGCCGACGGCGGCGACGTGCGCCGGCACTTCGGCGGACGCACGGCCGTGGAGCTGCACCTGTGGGACGCCCTGGAGCGGCAGTTGCTGGCTCCGTTCCAGTATTTCGGGCTGCACGACGACGTGGACCTGTCGCAGCTGCGCTGGAAGCGCGGGCAGGGGTACGACCCGGCGGAGTTGGACGTCGTCTACACCGGCAACCACGCGCGGGCACGGGCGGTGCTTCGGGCGGTACGCGACAAGGTCGACGTGGTCCGGATGCGGGCGCTCGGGTTCTGCGTGAGCATCGGGCACGCCCGGTTCATGGCGGACTGGTTCACGAAGCACGGCGTGCCGTCGGCGGCGGTGACCTCACAGGTCGACACGCCCAGCCGGCACGCGCTGCTCGCCGAGTTCCGCAAGGGCACGCTGCGAGTGCTCTTCACCGTGGACCTGTTCAACGAGGGCGTCGACCTGCCGATGGTCGACACGATCCTGATGCTGCGGCCCACCGAGAGCGCGACCATTTTCCTTCAGCAGCTCGGCCGCGGGCTGCGCCTGGACGACGACAAGCCCTGCCTGACCGTGCTCGACTTCATCGGCGGGCAGCACGCCAACTTCCGCTTCGACCTGCGCTGGCGGGCCCTGACCGGGGTGAGCCGGAAGTCCGTTTATGACGCGGTCGACCAGGACTTCCCGAGCCTGCCGAGCGGCTGCCACATCGAGCTGGACCGGGTGGCCAAGGACATCGTGCTCGGCAACCTGCGCTCGGCGTTGCCCACGTCGAAGCGGGGCCTGGTGGCCGAGCTGAGGTTGCTCGGGGACGTCAGCCTGGGCGAGTTCCTGCGCGAGACGGGCGTGGAGATCGAGGACGTGTACCGGTCGGCGAGCGTCGGCGGCTGGACCGGGCTGCGCCGGCTCGCCGGGCTGGAAGCCTCGACGCCCGGGCCGGACGACCGGGAGCTGGGCCGGGCCATCGGGCGGATGCTGCACCTCGACGACCCGGACCGGCTGGACCTGCTGGCCCGGGTGGCGGCGGGCGAGCGGCCGGGCGATGGGCGGCTGTGGGACATGCTGCACTTCGACCTGTGGGGTCCCAACGCCCCGCTGAACTCTCGGGAGGAGCGGTTGACGCGGCTCCGGGCGGAGCTGGCCCGCTGCGCCGAGCTGCGCGAGGTGGCCGAGGTGCTGCGGGACCGGATCCACCGGGTCACGCCGGAGCCGCTGTCGGCGGCGGTGCCGCTGCGGGTGCACGCCCGATACAGCCGCAACGAGGCGTGCGCCGCCTTCGGCATGCCGAACCCGGGGTCGCTGCGCGAGGGCGTGAAGTGGCTCCCGGACGCCCAAGCCGACCTTTTCTTCGTCACCCTGGTTAAGTCGGAGGCCCACTACTCCCCCACCACCATGTACGCCGACCGCGCCATCACCGACACCCTGTTCCAGTGGGAGTCGCAGAGCACCACGTCGTCGGCGTCGGCGACCGGCCAGCGCTACATCCACCACGCCTCGCGCGGGTCGACGGTGCACCTCTTCGTGCGGGAGACCCGGGTCGCCGACCGGGACCTGGGCGCGCCGGCCTACCTCTACGCCGGCCCGATGACCTATCGGGAGCACACCGGCGACCGGCCCATGCGGATCATCTGGCGTCTGCACCACGCGCTCCCCGCCGACATGTACGCCGCCGCCCGGGCCATCGCCGCATGAGCACGCGGCAGGAGGTGTTGGACCGGCTGACCTCGCTGCGGCTGCACCAGCAGCGCGGGCGGCGCGCGCCGCACAAGCCACTGCTGGTGCTGCTGGCGCTCGGGCAGCTCACTCGGAGAGGGTCGAGCGAGCTGCCGTGGTCGGCGGTTCAGGAACGGCTGAGCGACCTGATCGCCGAGTTCGGGCCGGCGTCAAAGACCGGGCGGGCGCAGAGTGCCGCGTACCCGTTCACCCGGCTCCGCAGCGACGGCGTGTGGACGCTGAGCCGGGACGTACCAATGGATCTGGTCGGGCCGTTGGCGACGCACGACGTGGCGGGGCGTCTCGACGCCGCCACCGAATCGGCGCTGCGCCGGGACCCCGAGCTGGTGCGGCGGGTCGCCCGCGCCCTGGTGGAGCAGCACTTTCCGCCCACCATCGCGCCCGACGTGCTGGCCGCGGCGGGCCTAGACCCGGACGACATCCTCCAGGCGCCGGGCATCACCCCGGTCCCCGCGCGGCGGCGGGACGCGGCCTGGCGGGTGGCGGTGCTCCAGGCGTGGGACCGGCAGTGTGCGTTCTGCGGGTACGACGGCCAGCTCGGCCACGCCTCCGTCGGCGTGGAGGCCGCGCACGTGCGCTGGTGGGCCTTCGACGGCCCGGACAGCCCCGACAACGGCCTGGCGCTCTGCGTGCTGCACCACAAGCTGTTCGACTTCGGCGCGCTCGGGCTCGACGCCGACCTGCGGATCGAGGTGTCGGCCGCCTTCACGGCTCGTACGCCGGCCGGCCGGTCGACCTATGACCTGCACGGCAGGATGTTGCGGCCTCGCCCCGGGACGCAGGTGCCCGCCGTCGAACACATCTCCTGGCACCGTCGTGAGGTGTTCAAGGGCGAATCCCTCGCCGCCTAACTTGATCTTCAACCCGAAGGTCGGCGACCGAGCTAACGCACACTCCGGCGGGCGCCCGCCCGCGTCGAGCCCTACCCCAGCGCCTCGACGGCCGGGCCCCTCGCGGCCCGCTCCCGCGTGACGCGGCGCCGGGTCGGCAGCCCGAGCGTCGGGTTGGCGACGCCCCAGGCGGCGCCCTTGCAGACCAGTTCCTTGTAGAGGGCGGCGAGTCGCCCGGTCAGGACCGCCTGCACGGCGCGGTCGTCGGCGGTGACGTACTGGATCAAGCCCTCCTTGCGGCCCAGCGAGATGCACTGGTTGAAGTAGCGCAGCGGCGTGTCCGGGAGCTTCCCGCCGGTCAGGCGGGCCGCGATCGCGTCGGCGGCCTGCCACGCCGTGGGGATGCCCGAGGCGCACGACATCCGCAACGGCTTGTTGCCCGGTCCCATCGCGTGGGCCGCGTCGCCGACGGCGTACACGTCGGGGTGCGAGACCGAGCGCATGGTTGCGTCGACCACGATCTGGCCGGTGCCGGCGACCTCCAGGGTGGTCGCCTTCGCGATTGGATGCACCGCGAAGCCGGTGGTCCACACGGTGACTGCGGCCGGGATGGTCTTGCCGTCGGCCGTGGCGACGCGGTCGGCTTCGACTCTGGTGACGGCGGCGTGCTCGTACACGGTGATCCCAAGCTTGCCGAAGACCTTTCGCAGGTGCGCGCGGCCCTTGGGCGAGAGCCAGTCACCGAGGCCGCCGCGGACGGCGAGGGCCACGTCGAGGTCGGGGCGGGCCTCGGCGATCTCGGTCGTGGCCTCCAGGCCGGTGAGGCCGCCGCCGACGACGACCACGGTCTGCCCGGCGTCGAGACGGGCCAGGCGCTCGCGCAGCCGGAGTGCTCCGGGACGGCTGGCGATCTCATAGGCGTGCTCGACGGTCCCGGGGACGCCCTGGGCGTTCCAGCCGCTTCCGAGGGCGTAGACGAGCGTGTCATAGGAGAGTTCTTCGGAGCCGTTCGCGCCGGTGACGGCGACGGTCCTGCGGTCGACGTCGACGCCGGTGACCTTCGCGAGCCTCAGTTCGACGCCGGTCCCCGCGAACATGTCGCTGAATGGCCGGGGCTTGAGGTCCTGGCCCACCGCCAACTGGTGCATCCGGACGCGTTCGACGAAGTCGGGTTCGGCGTTGACGAGGGTGACGGCGACGTCCTCGCGGCGGAGCCGCTTGGCGAGCCGGCCGGCGGCGACGGCTCCGGTGTACCCGGCTCCGAGAACAATGATGCGGTGCTGCATTTTCCTGCTCCTGTCTTCCGCGGGTTCGCCACTTGAACCGGACGGGCCGCCGCTTCCTGACAGGAACAGGATGTGAAGCAGCTCACACGATGGTCAGAAGGCGTTGAACAGGGGCTCCCCGTGGTTGGCGGCCGCCCAGCGCGCGGTCGCGCGTTCGAGCTTGTCGGGGTTGACCTGGCTGCGGAAGGCGGCGATGCCCTCGGCGGTGACCTCCAGGCAGATGACGCCGATGACCCGGCCGCCCACGACGGCTACGACGGCGGGGTCACCGTTGGCGGTCCAGGCGTAGACCTCGGGCGCGCCGCCGACCAGGGCACGCTTGACCTCGCCGGGTTTGAACAGGCCCCGCAGGAACTTCGCGACCGCGACGGCGCCCTCGAACGCCTTGGCGCGGGCCGGAACCTTCCCACCGCCGTCGCCGATCGCGATGGCGTCCGCGGTGAGCAGGCGCACGAGCGGCTCGGTCTTGCCGCTGGTGGCGGCCGACAGGAACTCCTCGACGATCCGCCGGGCAGCGGCCTCGCCGATCTCGGTGCGCGCCTTGCCGTCCGCGACGTGCTTCTTGGCGCGGTGGAAGATCTGCTGGCTGGCGGCCTCGGTGATGTCGAGGATCTCCGCGATCTCCCGGTGCGGGTAGTCGAAGGCCTCCCGCAGCACGTACACCGCCCGCTCGTTCGGGGACAGGCGCTCCAGAAGGGTGAGGACCGCGTACGAGACCGATTCGCGCTGCTCGGCGGTGTCGGCCGGGCCGAGCATGGGGTCCCCGGCGAGCAGCGGCTCGGGGAGCCATTGACCCACGTAGGTCTCGCGGCGCGCCCGTGCGGAGGTGAGCTGGTTGAGGCACAGGTTGGTGAGAACCTTCGTCAGCCACGCCTCGGGGACCTCGATGCGGTCAACGTCGGCGGCCTGCCAGCGCAGGAATGCCTCCTGCACGGCGTCCTCGGCCTCCCCCGCTGAGCCGAGGAGGCGGTAGGCGATGGCCTCCAGGCGTGGCCTGAAAGCCACGAACCGGTCGACATCGTCCGCGGTAAGGGGCATGGTCCGAGCCTAACCAGCTACCTCGACTCCGCACCGCCGCCGCTCACGGGTCGTCAGCTCTTGTGGGTGAGGACGTTGATGACCCTGCCGTTCGGGTCGCGCATGAAGAAGCGTCGGACGCCCCATGGTTCGTCGGTGAGTGGGTGCACGATCTCGGCGCCGGCGTTTCGGGCGGCCTGATACGCGGCATCGACGTCATCGACCTCCACGGACACGTCGGGGATGACCGGCGCAGTGGCGTCGTGGGTCATGAGGCTCAGCTGGGCTTTCGGGTTGGCGCGATCGCTCAGGGTGACGATCCAGCCCATGTCCATGACGACCTCGAAGCCAAGCACCTCGACGTAGAAGGCGGTGGCCGTCGCGATGTCTTCGGTTGCGAGGTCGGGCATTACGCGCTTTATGACCATGAAGGTCATGGTGCCTCACGGCAGCCTCGCCAACCATGCCTGCCCCGGCCGGCACGCTCGAACGCCCACCCTCGCCGAGTCGGTGGTTCAGGGTGCGGGCGGTCCACCGCCGTCGGTTCGTTCTGGCGTAGCCGGACGGCGTCACGCCACCGCGCGCCCAACCCGTAACGTACGGCGGATGGATGAGGAGGAGTGGTTCCGTCGCCACGGCTTGCACCCGGCCGACCTCGGCCCGGTACGCGAGTTGCTGGCCGAGCTGGGCGAGCAGGGCTGGGAAGCCGACACGCTCCTGATGCGGCTGTGCTGCGTCCAGCTCTTCAATGCCGGGCACCTCGACGACGTGTTGCGCATCTGGGACGCGAAGGAGTCGAGCTTCGACGCGCACTGCTCGATCGACGTGCAGTTGCTCTGCGGCGCCGGCCTGGCCGAGACGAAGGCCTACCTCGCGGCGCACCCGTCGATGGAGGCCGCCGACGCGCTGGAGTGGCTGCAGGGCTGTGAGGAGACTGGCGACTTCGAAGGGTTCTCGGTCACCGGGCGGTCAGCCATGTACGCCGACTACTACCGGGACTGACCCCAGCATCCCGCCTCGGGGCGCAAAATCTGCCAGCCGGTCGCTTGAGTCGCCCTGCGATGCTCTCCACGGCGGCCTGACGAGATCGAGGTATGGGCATGGAGCTGCGCAAGAGCCGGCGCCTGCTGGTGGCGGGCATTGTGTTCCTGGCGTTCGGCGTACTCGTGCTGCTGTGCGCAGCGGGCAGTTCGTCCCCTTCCGTCGGCGCGTGGCTCTTCGGTGGAGTCGCGGCGCTGATGGGCGGCGCGTTCGCCGTCAGCGAGCTCAAGCCGTTCAGGTTCCACATCGGGGCCGACGGATTGACCCTGCGGCTGACCGGGCTCGACCGGCTCGTGCCGTGGGCGGAGATCGACTCCGTCATCCTCGACGAGCCGGTACCGACGCCCGGCGGCAGGAAGCCGACGTCTCCGTCGCTGTTGCTGGTGCCGGCCACCGGGTCGACCATCGATCACCCGCGCACCGGCCGGAGCCCGCTCGACGGCCGGCCTGCCCTGGTACTTCTCGACCTCGATGACGTCCGGCAGCCGGCAGACGAGGTGGCAGCCGCCCTGACCCGCTTCGGAGGGAGTCGTTTCACGGACGTCCGGCAACTACGCCGGGAGCGGTTCGACTCGCCCGACTTCACCATCGGGCTGCGAGGTTACGACCCGGCGCGGGTGGACGAGCTGATCCGGCGGGGTCAGGACGCGCTGATCTCGGGCCAGACGTCGCAGCGCTACGCGGCCAAGGCCGAGCTCGACAAGGCGCGCATCGCCCTGCCTGTCGCCACGCGCGGATACAACTGCGCACAGGTCGACGCGCTGCTGGAGGAGCTTTCCGCCACACTGGCGCGTTGGGGTGACGAGGGCGCCGAGCCCGAGTGAGTGGATCGCGTTCGGCGGGTCCGGCCGGACGTGCGTGTCACGCCGACGCGGCCACGGCCCCGAGCGCCTGCTTCAGGCAGGCGTCGACGTCCGTCGCGTGGTAGACCCGCTCGCTTGCCTCGATCCCGTCCAGGAACATCGCGTACACCGCGGCCATCCGCAGCGCCGCGACCGGCCGCAGCAGCTCGACGGCCCGCTCCGGCTCGCACCCCGGCACGTCGGCCCGCCACCGCGCGCACCACTCCTCGAAGACCGACCCGGCGGCGGCCGCGTCGAGCCCCTCGGCCAGCCGCAGCGCGTCGAACGCGGGATGCCCCACGAACGCGTCGCCCCAGTCGATGACGACATGCCGCCCCGCACAAGCCCGGACGTTGCCGGGGTGCAGGTCCCCGTGCACCAACGTCTCCGGCAGCCCGCACCGGGCCACCTCGTCCAGCCGCGCCTCCAGCCCGGTCAGCAGGGGCTCCACCGACGAGGTGTCGTGCCCGGAGAGCCGGTCACGGATCCAGCCAGCGAGCTGCGGGGCACGCAGGTCCGGCACGCCCGCCGCCACCAGCTCCGCCACGTCCGGGACGGACCGCACCTGCACCGGGTGGAGGTCGGCGGCCATCGCCAGCCGCTCCTCGATGGGCGCCCCGTAGCGGTCCTCGCCCGGCACGTGGTCGAGCAGCATACGCCCGTCGCCGTCGTCGGCGAGCAGCGTCGACGTCTTCCCCGGCACCGCCCGCCCGAGCCAGCGCAGCACGGCGGCCTCGTGCCGGAAGAACACGGGCACCTGCTTCAGCCACGCCGTCCCGCCCGGCCCGTCGAGCCGCCAGATCGCCGACAGGTTCCAGGTGCGCTGCTGGGCAACCGTCTCCACCGGCCGGCCGAGCCGCTCCAGCTCCCCCGTCGCCCAGGCGAGGCTGCGGGCCGGGCCGCCGGGCTCGGCGTAGGGGGCGCGCAGCGGGTCCGCCGACAGGTCCACCTGCGCCGGGACGAGCGGCGTGGCGGGCGGGTCGCTCACCTGTCCGAGGTACGTCACCGCGCCGCCGACGGTGCGGGTGTCGTCCCCGCCGAGCAGGCGGAGCACGGCGACCTCGACCCCGTACCGCTCGCGGGCCTCGTCGACGACCGGGCCGACGTCCTGCCACCAGGGCGACGGCACGTCGAACGGCGGCAGGGCGCCCAGCAGCGCTCCGGCGGCATCGACCAAGACGAGGGTCACGGTGCGGGACACGCCGGCACGCTACCGCCGGACAACCGGCCGCAGCGACCGGGTTTGCCCGGCACGCCGTACCGACTAGGCGAGCGGCACGGAGCACCGAGGCCGGCCCCAAGCCCGCTCCACCCACGGGTGGAACGCCTGGTTGTGCCCTCCACCCGCGGGCTGATCGGCTGAAGCTGATCTCCACCCGCCGATCAGCCTGCGGACCGAAGACCACGGCGTACCGCGCCCCCTAGCGTCTCTGTCGTCGACGCCCCGCGACTCGAGAACTCCGTGACTGCGACCCGCACCCGCCAGGTGTCGGGGACGGTTCCTGGCTGATCCGGGACGGAGTCCCGATTTTCCCGGGACGACAGCCCATTGGCCTTGGGATATCGGGATGCAGAGACTCGATTGCGCCGGCGGGATGGGGGGCGATGCCCGCCGGCAACGTCCACCGGCTGGGCTGGCTCAGCCGGCAGTCGAGGGCGGCGACGACCGCCCCGAACAACCATGGAGGAAACGGAATGGGCAAGTCCGTGCGTATCGACGACATCCCGGCCGACGGGATCGAGCTCACCGAGGACGAGCTGGCCAACCTGATCGGCGGTCTCCCGCCGTCGTGGCACCGGTCGTCGAAGACCATCAACATCGACCCCGGCTACACCGACACCGACGAGGACTTCTGATCCCGTCACCGGGTCGAGTCCAGCCGGCCGGTGCCCGCAGCGCAGCAGCGAGTGCCGGCCGGCTGGCCGCTCGACACCGGCCACCGGCAGTTTCCGTCCACGACGCTCGGGCAGGGCGGGCCGCAAGGGACCGTCCCGCACCGCCGGCAGGAGAAACCAACCGATGATTCTGATCCTGACCCAGGCCGACGATGTGCACGCCGACGCGGCCGAGGCGGAACTGGGCCGCCGTGACGCCCGTTGGCTGCGGTTCGACCCCGCGCAGGTGCCCACCAGGGCGAGCATCGCCGTCCACTTCGCCGACGGGCGCGTACGGCGGACGTTGCACCACGACGGCGGGGAGGTGGACCTCGACGAGGTCAGCGCCGTGTGGTTCCGTCGGCCCGGCCGTCCGGTGCCGCCCGCGCACCTGACCGGGTACCTGGCCGACTTCGTCGCCGGCGAGAGCGCCACCTTCGTGGGCGACGCGTGGGAGACCCTCGACGTGCTGGCCGTGCCGGCGCCACGCCCGGTGGTCCAACGTGCCCAGTACAAGCTTCGTCAGCTGCAGCTCGCCGCCCAGCTCGGTTTCGAGTTGCCGGAGACCGTCGCGGGCAACCACCCCGACGCGGTACTCGACCTGTTCAACGCCCACGGCGGGCACCTCATCAGCAAACAGGTCGGTCTGAACAGGCTGGGCGGCGGCCTGGTGCGCTACACCGAGCCGGTACGCCACCGGGACCTGGTGCACGTCGAGGGCATCCGGCAGTGCCCGGTCATCGTCCAGTCGTACGTGCCCAAACGGCTGGAGCTGCGCGTCACGGTGGTCGGTGAGCGGGTCTACGCGGCGGCCATCGACTCGCAGCACGCCCACCACACCCGCTACGACTGGCGTCGCTACGACGACAAGAACAGCCGGATGCGCCCCTGGGACCTGCCCGGGGACGTCGCCGCCCGGTGCGTCGAACTGACCCGACGACTGGGCCTGCGCTACGGCGCCATCGACCTCGTGCTCACCCCCGACGACCGGTACGTGTTCCTGGAGATCAACCCCAGCGGCCAGTACCTGTGGGTCGAGGACGCCACCGGCCTGCCCATCACGGCCGCGATCGTCGACCTGCTGATGTCGGCGACGGCCACCGCGACAACCGGAGGAAACTCGTGACCAGCACCATCGACCGGACGCCCGCACAGCAGGTGATGGCCGCGACTACCCTGCCGGAGGAGACGGCGGCGCCGGAGCAGACGGCGGCACCGGATCCGGCGATGCTCGCCGACGCGGTCGAGACGATGATCCGGCTGTCCGAGGTCGCGGGCGACGGCAGCGGCGACCGGGCCGCCTCGGCCGTGGCCGGGTTGCGTTCCCGGTGGGCCGATGCCCGACTCGACCTGGTCCACGACCGTGCGGCGGACGGCACGGTCAGCTACGACCTGCTCATCCGCGGCGCCGCCGGCACGGTCTCCGTCGCGTTCAGTCCCGCGCCCGCCCAGCCCTGGCCGCTGCGCGGCGCCATGCACTACACGGAAGGCACCCTGCTCCGGGTCGGGACCACCCGCCTCGGTGTCGGCGAGGGCCTGGGCGCGCTGGACTACCTCTGGGGCGACGCCGAGGTGCTGGCCCGGCTGATCGACACCTGCATCATCAAGGCGGAACTCGAGCGTGCGCCGATCCCGCTCGACGACGCCCAGATCCAGCACGCCGCCGACGCGTTCCGCCGGGCCAAGGGCCTGCTCGACGCCGAGCGGACCCGCCGGTGGCTCGACGCCGTCGGGCTCGACCAGGACGGCTTCGTCGAGTTGGTCAGGCACACGGCACAGGCCGCCGCTCTGCGGCGACGCGTGACCGCCGGCCGGATCGAGTCGTGGCTCGCCGAACACCGCGAGGAGCTGGCCACCCTCTCCGTCGCCTGGATCGCCGCGTCGGAGACGAGTGGACCGGCGCCGATGCCGGCGGACCGGGCCGCCGCGCTGGCCGCCGTCACGGAGGCGATCCAGCGCGGGGAATCCGCTGGCCTGCTGCGCCTGGCAGCCGTCGACGCCCCCGAGGAGCTGCGGTCGGCCCCCGTCGGCGCGCCCGTCACGACGCGCATCCACGGCACGCCCGCCCACGCCGTCGTCCTCGACCGTCTGCCCGCCGAGCTGGACGACGCGGCCCGCCGGCACGCCGAGCGGGCGGTGTTCGACCAGTGGCTCGCCGACGCGCGCGTCGGCGCCGACATCGAATGGTGCTGGCTCGACGCCGAGCGTACGGCCGCGGTAGGGGCCTGATGCGCCGCCGCGTACCGGTGATCCTGCAGACCGCGGACTCCGACTGCGGCGTCGCGGCCCTCGCCATGATCCTGGCGGCGCACCGGCGGCCGGTACCCGTGGCGCACCTGCGGGCCGACCTCGACGTCGGCCGCGACGGCCTCAGCATGCGCGACCTGCGCGCGGCGGCCGTCGACCACGGCCTGCGCTGCCGGGCCGTCGCGCTGGCCGCCCTGCGCACCCGACCGGAACGCGTCCGGGAACTCGCCCTGCCGCTGATCGCCCACTGGCGCGGGGACCACTACGTCGTCGTGACAGGGGCCCGGCGCGGCCACGTCGACGTGATCGACCCGGGCGTCGGCCGGCGGCGCCTCACCCTCGACGAGTTCTCCGCCGGGGTCACCGGCGCCGTCCTGCTGTTCGCGCCGGACGGCCCGGCGCCGGCGTCGTCGGCCCGGCCGGCCGGCGCCGTCCGCCTGCTCGCCGTGCCGTTGCTGCGCCGCCAGTGGCGACTGCTCGCCCTCCTCGCCGCCGCCTCGGTGCTCATGGCCGTCCTCGGCCTGGCCGTGCCGCTGGCCACCAAGACGATCGTCGACAGCCTCACCCGGCAGGACGCCCCGCACACCGTCTGGTTCGCGGCCGTCGCCGCCCTCGCGCTGGCCATGGGCTCGCTGTCGTTGGCCCGGGGCCTGTGCGTCGCCCTGCTCCAGCGGCGCATCGGCGCGCAGCTGGGCCGGGACGCCGTCGCGCACCTGTTCCGCGCCAGCTACCGGTTCCTGGGCCGGCGCTTCGCCGGCGACCTCGTGGACCGGGTCCAGTCGTCGCTCGGGATCCGTCACCTGCTGGCGTCCCAGTTCATCGCCAGCGGGATCGACGCCCTGCTGGCGGCCGGCTACCTGGTCGTCGTGGCGGTCCTCGCCCCGGCCGTCGCCGCGATGACAGCGGTCAGCATGGTCGTGCAACTCGTGGTCGCGGCGTGGCTGTCCCACCGGATCGCCGCGCTGCAACGGGAGGAGCTGCTCGCCAGCGGGGAGCAGGCCGGTCAGCTCAGCGACGCGCTACGCGGGATCGCCACCATCCGAGCGGTCGGCGCGGAGAATCGCGTCCTGCACCGCTGGTCCCGGGCATTCGACCGGGGCCTGGCCGCCGACCACCGCAAGAGCCGGATGGAGGCCGTGTCGACGGCGGTGCTCTCCGCCTGGCAGGTGGCCAGCCCGGTCCTGATCCTGCTGGTCGCCGCACGCACCACCACCTCACCCGGCACCGCCGTCGGGCTGGCCGCGCTCGCCGGCGCCGCGACCGCCCCGGCGGCCATGCTGGCGATGCGGCTGCCGGCGTTCGCGGTGCTCGCGCCCACCCTCGAACGGCTGGCCGACATCGCCCAGGCCCCGGCGGAGCAGCCCCGACCACGGCCGCCGGCCCCACGACTGACCGGCCGGATCACCCTGGAGGGGGTCGGTTTCCGCTACGACCGGCGCTCGCCGTACGCGCTGCGGGACGTCACGGTGACCATCGAGGCAGGCACGAAGGTGGCGGTGGTCGGCGGCTCCGGCAGCGGCAAAAGCACCGTGGTGTCCCTGTTGACCGGCCTGCACACGGCCACCGAGGGGACGGTGCGCTACGACGGGCACGACGTGGCCGAGGTCGACCTGTCGTCGTTGCGCCGCCAACTGGGAGTCGTGCTCCAGGACCCGTACGTGGGTGCGGGCACCGTCGCGGAGGCGCTCCTGCTCTCCCGCCCGGACGCCACCGCCGCGCAGATCGACCGCGCGCTCGCCCTGGCCGCCATCCGCGACGAGCTGTACGCCCTGCCGATGGGTCTCCAGACCCACCTCGGCGACGGCGGCTCCGGCCTCTCCGGTGGGCAGCGCCAGCGGCTCGCCCTGGCCAGGGCGCTGCTGGACGAGCCGGCCGTGCTGATCCTCGACGAGGCCACCAGCGCCCTCGACGTCGTCACCGAGGCGGCCGTCGAGCGGAACCTGCGGTCCCTGCCGATGACCCGCGTGGTCATCGCCCACCGGCTCTCCACGGTCGTCGACGCGGATCTGGTGCTCGTGCTCGACGGGGGTCGCCTGGTGGAATGCGGTCCCCCGGCGGAGCTCGTCGCAGCCGGTGGCCGGTTCGCTGCCATGGTCGCCGCGTCCGGGGTGCCCGCGCCGGCGATGTCCTGACTCGCGGGGCCGTCCACGGGGCAACGGAGGGGCGGGGCCCCGCAGGTCAGGTGGCGCGGCGGGGACACGCTGCGGCTGCCCGCCCCGGCCGCCGCTCAGCGCGACAGGATGGCGACGATCTCGGCGTACCCGCGCCGGCGGGCGTGTTCCCGGGCGTCGACGCCGTCCCGGTCGGGCACGTCCACGCGTGCCCCGGCGCCGACCAGGATCTCCGCGATCTGCTGGTACGGCCGGCTGCCGTCGCCGAGGATCACGCACTCCAGCAGCGCGGTCCAGCCGAGGTTGTTGACGTGGTTGACGTCGATGCCGGTGCGGACCACGCGCCGGACGTACTCGACGTGGCCGCGTTCACTTGCCGGGATGACGGAGATCCCGCCGTAGCGGTTCACGATCGTCAGGTCGGGGTCGGCGGGCAGCAGCACCTCCAGCATCGCCACGCTGCCGGTCACCCCGGTCACCAGCCACGGGGTGTCGTGCTGGTCGTCGAGCGCGTCCGGGTCGGCTCCCGCCTCGACGAGGATCCGGGCGACCTCGACGTGGTCGTTCGCGGCGGCCAGCAGCAGCGGCGTACGCCGTCGGGCGTCGCGGGTCTCGATGTCGGCGCCGGCGGCCAGCGCGGCGCGTACCGCCGTGGGGTCCCCGGCGTCGGCGGCGGTGAGCAGGTCCTGGTCGGCGGGGCGGGGCATGGGTTTCTCCGGGGGTGGTGTCGGGGCGGGCCGGGCGCAGCCGGCGGCCGTGGCGAGGGTGAGGGCGAGGGCGAGCAGGGCGCGGCGCTTCACCGGCGGATCAGCTTCCGCTCGACGGCGGCGTGCACCGCCGCGGTCCGCGAGTCGACGCCGAGCTTGGCGTAGATGCGGACCAGGTGGGTCTTGACGGTGGCCTCGCTGATGAAGAGTTGACGGCTGATCTCCTTGTTGGCGAGGCCGCGGGCGAGCAGCGTGAGGATCTCCACCTCGCGGGCGCTGAGGGTGGGCTGCGGGCCGCGCATCCGGCCCATCAGCCGGGCGGCGACCGGCGGGGACAGCACGGTCTGCCCGGCTGCGGCGGCGTGCACGGCGCGGAAGAGTTCGTCGGGCGGGGAGTCCTTGAGCAGGTAGCCGGTCGCGCCGGCCTCGACGGCGCGCATGATGTCCTCGTCGCTGTCGTACGTGGTCAGGATCAGCACGCGCGGCGGCTCCGGCAGGGCGAGCAGGTTGGCGGTGGCCGCGGCGCCGTCGACGCCGTCGCCGAGTTGCAGGTCCATCAGCACCACGTCGGGGCGCAGCGCCGCGGCCTGCCGCAGCGCCTCCCCGGCGGTGGCCGCCTCGGCGACCACGGTCATGTCGGGCCGGCCGCCGAGCAGGGCCCGCAGTCCGGCGCGGACCACCGGGTGGTCGTCGACCAGGATCAGCCGCAGCGGCGTGCTCATCGGGCCTCCCGCAGCGGGAGGCTGACCGCGATCGCGGTGCCCTCGCCGGGTGCGCTCTCGACGGCGACGGTGCCGCCGAGCTGCGTGATCCGCTCCCGGATGCCGGTCAGCCCGAATCCGGTGACGGCAGCGGGGTCGAAGCCGGTTCCGTCGTCGTACACGTCGAGCGTCACCTCCTGGTCGCCGAAGGTCAGTGTCACGGCGGTCCGCCGCGCGCGGGCGTGCTGGCGCACGTTGGCCAGGGCGCCCTGGGCGACCCGCAGCAGGGCCACCTCGTCGTCGACGCCGAGCGGCGCGACGGTCCCCACGACGGCGAACCGGACCGGGATGCCGGTGTCGCGCTCGGTCGCCGCGCACAGCCGGCGCAGGGCGTCGGTCAGCGTGGCGCCGTCGAGCGCCGGGGACGCCAGGCCGCGGACGAAGCGGCGGGCCTCGGCCAGGTTCTCCCGGGCGGTCGCCGCGGCCTGCCGCACGTGCGCGCGGGCCTGCCCGGGCTCGGCGTCCCACTCCTGGTCGGCCGCCTCGAGCAGCAGGTTCATGCTGGACAGGCCCTGGGCGAGGGTGTCGTGGATCTCCCGGGACAGCCGGGCGCGTTCCGCCAGCGCCCCGGCCTCGCGCTGGCTGCGGTCCAGTTCGTCGCGCGCGGCCAGGAGGTCGTCGAGCGCGCGCTGCCGGGCCTGGTTCTGCCGGTCGAGTTCGAGGAAGACGACGGTGGTGATGGCGGCGACGCCCACCGGGCCGAGCACCAGGCTGGGGTCGAGGTGGTCGGCCAGCCGGATCTGCGCGACGACGACCGCGCCGGTCAGCAGCCCGACCAGCGGCCAGACCGCGCGGCGCGGGAGCTGGCGCAGGCCGACGAAGAACAGCGGGATCGCCACCAGGGCGAAGCTCGGCGCGGCGAGCACCAGCGCGAGGAAGGCGACGAGCACCGCCGCGAAGCGCGCGCCGGGCGCGCGCCGCCCCAGCTCGTTGATCGCGTACGCGGCCAGCAGCACCCCGGCCAGCGCCAGCACCACGCCGGTGTCGGCGCCCCAGCCGTGGCGTAGGCCGTAGCGGGAGGCGGCGGCGGCGAGCAGGAGCAGGAAGCCCCACCGCATCGCCGGGCGCAGCCGGTCCTGCCGTCCCACCGCCCACCTCCGATCAATTGATCTTGACAACTGTCCAGCGTACGGCAGGAACGGGGTGGCCGGTTCAACCATTCGAGGTATCCCGGTTGCATCCGGCGTGCCATGACCGCGCCGCGCGCGGCGGCCAGGCTGGGGACAGTCACCTCGATCCGAAGACCTCAGGGAGCATCGTGATGATCCACAACTTCCGCCGCCGGATGGCGCTCGGCCTGGGCGCCGGCGCCGTGGCCGTGGCCGCCGTCACCGGTGTCGCCGTCACCGCGTCCGCCGCCGAGCCGGTGGCGAAGCCGCAGGCCGCGACCGCCGCGAAGAGCAACGTCGTGGCGAACCCGTCGCTCGACCTCGACGCGGCGCTGCGTGCGGCCGAGGCGACCGTGAAGGCCGCCGAGAAGGGTGGCCACCGGGTCACCGTGGTCGTCCTCGACCGGTCGGGCACCGTGCAGGTGCAGCTCAAGGGCGACGGCGCCGGCCCGCAGACGGCCGAGTCCGCGCACCGCAAGGCGTTCACGGCCGTCTCCTTCGGCCAGCCCACCTCCGCGCTGGCCGGCCGGGTGACCGGGGCGGGCGCCACCCTGCGCGACATCCCGGGGACGCTGTTCCTCGGCGGTGGCGTGCCGGTGAGCGCCGACGGGCAGGTCGTCGGGGCCATCGGCGTCGGCGGCGCGCCCTCCGGCGACCTCGACGAGCAGTACGCGAACGCCGGCGCGGCCACCCTGCGCTGAGCGCGGCACCGCCGTAAGGGGGCGGGCCTCCGGGACTACTGACCGGAGGCCCGCCCCTGCGGCGTCGGATCCACGGTGCCCGGCAGGACGCCGCCCCCCCGGTGGCGGCACCATCCGTTCGCGTGCCGCCGACCCGGCCTGTCGTGAGCCCGCGTTACGGTGGCGGCGATGCCGGTCGTCCCCTGGAGGTTCCCGCGATGATCGATGACGTCAACGACCCGGGCGACGACCCTCGGGGCCGGGCGATGGAGCAGCGGATCAGCCTGGTCACCCTCGGCGTCGCCGACGTGGCCCGCGCCCGCGCCTTCTACGAGCGGCTCGGCTGGCGCGGCCAGGAGGTCGAGGAGACCGTCTTCTTCCAGGCCGGCGGCCTGGCGCTGGTGCTGTGGGGCCGCGACAAGCTGGCCGCCGACGCCGGCGTGACCGACGGGCACGGGTTCGGCGGGATGACGCTGGCGCAGAACGTCCGGTCCCGGGGCGAGGTCGACGACCTGCTGGCGGCGGCGGCCGACGCCGGCGCGGAGGTGACCCGGCCGGCCCGCGAGACCTTCTACGGCGGCTACGCCGGCTGCTTCGCCGACCCCGACGGGCACGTCTGGGAGATCGCCTGCAACCCGGGCTTCCCCCTCGCCGACGACGGCTCGCTGACCGTCCCCGACCTCACCCCACCGGGCTGAGCCGTCAGCAGGTGGGGCGGCGGGGGTACGCCTCGGCCTCCCGCGCCGACTGCTCCGCCGCCACCGCGAGGGCCCCGGCGGAGACCATGAGCGCCATCGGGTGGACCGCGGTCAGTTCCGCGCGGCCGGGCCAGCGCGCGGCTATCTGTAGACCGGGTTCTTGACCCCACGATGGTCGGCGCAGGAACCCGACTTGCCGCCGACCATTCCGATCATGCCGTCCTCACACCGCACCAGGTAGCCGGCCCCGGACCGGAAGTCGGCGACGCAGGCGAAGTAGCTGCACACGTCGGAGGCCGGCTGGTGGATGTAGGAGCCGCCGCAGTAGTTGTAGCCGTAGGGGTTGTCCGGCGCCCCGCAGAGGCCGACCACGGTGGGCTCCGGCGCGGGCGCAGTCGTGGTCGGGGCCGGGCCGGTGATCGGGGCCGGGCGCGACCCGGAACCCGGCGCCGCGACCGTGGGCGGCACCCGCGTGCCCGGGCCAGCCAGCCCCGGCGGCCCACTCGACACGTCTTCTCGTGGTACGCCCACCACGCTGGTCCCCGGCGCTGCCGTGCCTCCGCGCGGCGGCTCCGGCCCGCCGCCGGTGGACGGAGCGGTGGCGCTGGTGCCGCTCGGCGCCTCGGAGGCGACGACGCCGCTTCCGCCCATGTCGGCCCGGTACGGCATGCCGGCCTGCTCCGACCCGAATGCGCTGGCCGTCAGCGTCGCGAACGCCACGGCGGCGACAGCGGCGACGCTGGCCGCCCGGCGCCCCGGGCGCACCGCGGTCAGTGGGGCCTGGTCCGGGTCGGCGGGCGGCGGTGGCACCGGCCGCGTGTCCTGGTGGGCGGCCGCCAGGTCGTCGAGTTGCGCGGCGACGGCGGCGCGTTGCCCGGTGGCGTCGGCGAAGGCGAGGGTGAGGTAGAAGCGGAAGTTCACCGTGGCGGCGGCTGGCACCCGCAGCCCGGCCAGCCGGCCCCCGTCGGTGGTGTGCAGCAGGGTGACCGGGACGTCGGGATGATGGGCGGGCCCCACCATCTCCGCGTACGCCCACTCGCGCCGACCTGTGCGCCCGGAGAAGGCCACCCGGTGGTTGGTCACGACGGCCATGCCGGCGTCGAGGACCCGCAGGCCCTTCGGCAGCGGGTGGCCGCGTGCGCCGACGCTGTCCGGTGCGACGGTCAGCCGGAGCCATGCCTCGGCCTCGGCGTCGTGCCCGCGCCGCCGCCGCTCGTTCTCGCGTTCCGCCCAGGTGATCCGCCAGCGGGGGCGCGCCGCCGGCGTCACGATGATCGCGGGTGACTTCGCCATCACACCCCGTACAACCGCTCGCGTTTCACTGAGGAAACGCGCGCTGATCGATGCGCCCCATTGTTCCGGAAAGAGAATTCAGGCAGCGTGCCGTACGCCCGGTGCTCGTCAGCGCACCGGGTCGTGGGTGCCGCGCGGCACGTCGGGACGGCAGCGGCGCACCCGGTCGCGGCCGGGTCGGCGGCAGTCAGGAGGCGGCGACCCGGCGGGGGTACGCCCCGGCCTCCCGCGCCCACTGCTCCGCCGCCACCGCGAGGGCGTCGGCGGAGACCGTGAGCGTCAGCGGGTAGACCGCGCTGAGCGGCTGCCGCCGCATCCACGGCGGCAGCGACTCGTACGAGAACTCGACGGTCAGCGCCAGCCGGCGGCGGCGCAGCACCCGCGTACGGAAGGCCAGGTTCGGCTCGGTGAAGCGCACCACCGCCAAGGGTTCCGCCGGGTCGCCGGTCGTCTCGGCCTGCTGCCGCAGCCAGCCCGCCAGCGCGTACGCCTCGGACACCGTCAGGCAGGGCGTGTAGTGCGACCACGCCTGACCGTCGGCGGTGCGGGCGTCGGTCTCGACGAGCAGCCAGTCGTCCCAGTCCGCCGCCTCGTCCGGGTCGTCCGGCGGCTCGACTCCCGGCTGGTAGCCCACCGGCCGGATCCTGACCCGGGCGCCGTCGTCGGAGCGGATCTCCATGGCCCCATCATGGCCGAACCGGGAACGTCGGCGGGCGGGATATTCCGCAGGTCAGGGACATCTCCGGGTCAGCGCACCGGGTCGTGGGTGCCGCGCGGCACGTCGGGACGGCAGCGACGCACCCGGTCGGCGGCCATCCGCCCGCCGACGGCCAGCCCGTACCGTTCCACGGCGGCCAGCCCGTACGCGCTGCACGTGGGGGTGTAGCGGCACTGCCCCGGCCAGCGGTGCGACAGCCAGCGCCGGTAGCCGAGGATCGCGGCCCGGCCGGCCCGGTCCACCAGCGGCGCCCGCCCGCGGGCAGCGGCCAGCGACGCCCGCCCTGCGGGAGCGGTCGTGGGTGCCGATGCCCGACCGGGCGCGACGAGCCGGGCGAGCAGCGCGCCGAGGGTGAGCAGGGTGGAGAAGAGCCCGAAGTTGCAGCTGGGCACGTCGCAGTTGGGTACGTCGCAGCTACACCCGTCGCAGTAGTCGCGCTTCTTCTTCTTGCGGTGCTGGTCGTGCTTCGGGTTGATCACGGGAAACATGATGCGACGGCCGCGCCACCCTCGGCCCTCGGGCAGGCGCTCGGGGATGGTCGGTCGGGGGCCGACGCGGGAAGTCCCGGATGGAGCGCGGCCGGTCAGGCCGCGCCGCTGGGTGGATGACTGACACCGATGCGCGGACGTCGACGAGACTCGTGCCGGACCTGGACCTGCTGCCCCTCGCCGCCGCGGTGATCCTCGCCGGCCTGCTCCCCCTGCAACGCCTGGGCTGAGCGGCCTTTCTCGGGCCTGCTTCCTCCTGCGGCGCCTGAGCTGAGCAGCGGGGCCGAGCCGCAGGCCGCGCCACACCCGCCGAGGTGTCAGCTCCAGACCGTGCGGCGCACCCCATCGTGCTCGGCGCAGGCGTCGCGCCGCCCGCCGGTGAGGCTGACCGAGCCGTCGCGGCACTGCACCAGGTAGCCCCGCCCGGCCCAGAACTCGGGGACGCAGTCGAACCAGTCGCAGATCTCCGACGCCGGCTTGCGGATGCGGTTGCCGCCGCAGAAGTCGTACCCCATCGGGTTGGCGGGGGCGCCGCACCGCCGCTCCCGGGCGGGCGTCGGCGAGGGCGACGTGGTGTCGCGGCGCGGCGCGGACACCCTCGCCGCCTTCGGCGGGGCGACGGGCGGCACGATCTTCGGGGCGGCGGTGCCGCTGGGCGCGGGGGTGGCCGCGACGGCGACCTCGGAGCCGGTCGGGTCGGCGGGGTCGGTGTCGAGCAGCGCGGCGGGCACCAGCAGGGCGATGCCGGCGGCGACGGCCACGGTGCGCCGGCCGCCGGGCACGAACGCGAAAGGCCGGGCCTGCCCGGGGGTGGCGATCACCGGCCGGAACGGCTTGAGCTGCGCGTGCGCGGCGATCGCCTCGTCGAGCTGGTCGAGCACCGCGCCGCGCTGCTCGATGGCGTCGGCGAAGGCCAGCGTCAGCTTGAACCGGAAGTCGGCGGCGACGTCGGCGGGGAGCATCAGCCCGGAGGTGCGCCGCCGGTCCAGCACCTGCATCAGGGTGACCGGCGCGTGCGGGTCGTGGGCCAGGCCGGTCATCTTCCCGTACGCCCAGTCGCGCCGGCCGCGCCCGCCGAGCAGCACGAGCCGACGGTTGGTGATCACCGCCATCCCGGCGTCGGCGACACGGACGCCGTCGGGCCTGCGAGCGCGCAGCGGGGCGGCCTCCGGGGCGATTGTCAGGTCCGGCGCGGGCAGCACGGCGGTGTGCCGGACCTCCACCAGTTGCGCGGCCGGCAGCACCCAGAAGACCACCTCCTCGGGGGCCAGCTCCAGGGGCAGCCCCGCGCCCGCGGCGGTCGAGCCGTGGAACTCCTCGGCGAGGGTACGCAGGCGGCGCAGTTCGTCGTCGCGTCGTCGCCATGCCCGCTCGGCGCCACGGAACTCGCGCCGCAGCATTTCGTTCTGCCGGTGCGCCCACCGGTACCGCCACGTGGAACCCGTCGAATCAGTCTTTGCCACGCCGACTCCTTCGCCGCGCAGGCCACCAACCGGGGTGTCACCCGTGTCAACGGTGACAACGGCCGGCGCGGACACGACGCAGCGGGGCAAAATGGCCGAACGGCGGACCAAATCGGACGATAGGTGGGTTTCGGCGGGCCGAACCGCACCCGTCGGGCGTGTCGCCGGGCGGTCGCGCCGACACCCGGCCTCGCGCCCGCCGGATCCGGGTGATCCGGCGGGCGCGAGACGCGGCGCGGGGACGGGTCAGTGGCGGTGGCCCTCCCCCACCCGGTAGGTGCGCAGGTTGGGGTCGGCCTTGATCTGCGCCTCCGTGTACTTGATCGTGTCCCAGCCCTTGCCCGAGTAGAGCCGGGTCTGGTCGCCGTACCAGGGGGAGTTCGGGTTGCTCGACTGCGAGTAGGTGAGGATCTGCCGCCCCGACGGGCCGTTCCGGTCCAGCTCGACGGCCATCACGAACGACGAGCCGTGCACCACCTTGGGGTAGCCGACACCGGGCGCCAGCGGGCTGATGATCATGTTGAAGACGCCGGCCTCGGCGCGCCCGCCGTGGATCGGGATGCGCCCGTCGCCGCGCGGCTCGGTCTGGACGTCGCCGAGGCGCGCGTCGAGCGGGATGCCGGCGAGCCTGCGGACCGCGTCGGCGAGCGCGGTGAGCACGCGCGGGTCGGCGGTGTTCAGCCGGCTCGGGGTGCGCACCGGGTCGGCGGCGTCGAACGCGTCGGCGAAGCGGATGCCGCCGGACAGGGCGAACTCGGTGAACAGGTGCGCGCCCCGGCTGTCCAGGTCGACGTGCAGGTCCCAGCCCCTCAGCGCCGCGCAGGCGTCGCGCAGGTCGACCGTGGTCCCGTCCGAGGCGGTCGCGGTGGGGTGCGCGGTGCACAGCCCCACCAGGTCGTCGCGGACGAGTTCGCCGCCGTACGCGCGGTTGCCGAAGACGGTCTGCCAGAGCCGGGACGTGGTGTAGCCCCGTCCCGGCAGCCCGTCGGTGCCGGCGAGCCGCCCCCGCACCTGCTCCACGCCGAGCCGGGTGCGCAGGCTGCGCTCGGTGCGCTCGTTGCCGATGATGCGCGGGTAGCCCTCCAGCGGCGCCTCCGGGTTGGCCAGCCAGTGGCTGTCGTTGGAGTTGGTCACGTAGTCGGCGCGGATGCGGACCGGCAGGTTGGCCGGGCCGAGGATGCCGGGCACGGCCGCGTCGGGGTCCCGGCCGAGCGCGCAGGCCGACCGGGAGCCGTCGAGGACGGCCTGGCCGCTGGCGGCGTAGAGCGGCTGGAACGGCGCGGGGATGCAGGCGGCGGCCAGCTCGTGGGTGACCCGGGGCACCACCGAGTGGTCGGCGTAGAGCGCCTCGCCGCGGGCGTCGGCGGCGATCACGTTCACCCAGGGCAGGAACTGGTGCCGGTCGAGCACCCGCTTCAGCTCCCGCACCGTCTTCGCCCGGCCCATCTGGAGCCAGCCGTCGAACGCGCGGTTGTTGGTCGCGTTGGCGTCGGTGATCGCGTACGCGCTGGTGGCGGTCCAGTCGAACGTGCCGGGGACCACGACCACCGGCCCGAAGTGGGTGTCGTGGAAGGTGCGGCTGACCGGCACCGTCCCGCCGCCCGGGCCGGGCACCCGCACGGTGACGGTGCGGGTGGTCATCTTCCGGGGCCGACCGTCCACGTAGTACGAGGTGGGGTCGCCGGGGACCAGCGCGAGCCGGTGCCAGACGAAGCGGCGGGCGGTGGAGACGGTGTGGCTCCAGGCGAGGGTGCCGTTGTGCCCGATCTCGACGATCGGGTCGCCGACCAGCGCCGCGCCCTCCACGTCGTAGCGGCCGGGGACCTTGAGGTGCATCCGGTAGAAGCGCTCGGCGCCCTCCCACGGGAAGTGCGGGTTGGCCAGCACCATCCCGCCGCCGTTCGTGGTGGCCTGCGCGCCCAGCCCGTACGCGTTGCTGCCCACCCCGGCGGGCGCGCCGTCGGCGGAGGCGACCACCGCCGCCGCGCCCGGCGCGTCCAGGGCGGCGGCCGGGCCGGTCGCCGTCGGCGGGGCGGCGGCGACGATCCCGTCGAGCACCGCCCGCGAGCTGGCCCGGACCATGCTGGCCCAGCTCGCGCGCCAGACGTCCAGCTCGGTTAGCGGGCGCACCCACGGCTTCGCCCGGCACGCCGGGTCGGTGAGGTTCGCCGCGCCGGTGCGGCGCAGGTAGTGGTTGTAGCCGGCGACGAAGCCGCGGATCTGGTCGCGGACCTCGTCCGACGGGGAGTGCACGCCGTCACGCGGCCCCTGGAGCAGCCGCTCGGCGGTGCGCTCGTCGATGGCCTTGCGGAAGAACAGGTCGCTGCGCACGTTCGCGTCCGTCGGGCCGGTCGCGCCGAAGAAGCGGGACCGCTCGGCGCCGACCGTGACCATCTTCTCGGCGATGACGCAGATGTTGTCCTCGGCCTGGGCGTAACCGACGCCGAAGCCGAGGGAGGCGAAGTCGCGGGCGGTGATGTGGGGGACGCCGTACGACGCCCGGCGGATCTCCGCGGAGTAGCCGCCGTCGCCGTGCTGCGCGGCGGCCGGCGGGACGCCGGTGACCACCGTGGTGACGACCGTGGCGAGTGCGGTGAGCACCGCGCCGGCCGGCTTCAACCTCATCGTGTCTTCCTCCCCGTCGTGGTGAACGTGCAGGACATTCACGCTGATGGGCATTCTCGTGCCGGGCGGGGGCGCCGGGGAAGACCCGACCGGGAAACGGGTTGTTCCCCCTACGGGCCGCCCGGATGCTGGGTAACGTCGGCGGCACCCAGGGTCAGCGAGGGGGTGGAGTCGGTGAGCGAGCCGCTCCCCGCCGTCGTGGTCGGCGTCGACATCGGCACCACCAGCACCAAGGCGGTCGCGTACGACGTCGACGGCAACCAGCTCGTGCACCACTCGGTCGGCTACCCGCTCGACGAGCCGCACCCCGGCTGGGCCGAGCAGGATCCGCACCGCATCCACACGGCGGTGCTGGAGTCGATCCGCGGGGCCGTGGCGAAGCTGGGCCGGCCGATCGCCGGGCTGGCGTTCAGCACCGCGATGCACAGCCTGATCGGGCTGGACGCCGACGGCCATCCGCTCACCCCGTCGCTCACCTGGGCCGACTCCCGGGCCAGCCGGCAGGCCGAACGGCTGCGGGCGGTCCCGTCCGGGCTGGCGCTGCACCGCCGCACCGGCACCCCGGTCCATCCGATGGCGCCGCTGCCCAAGCTGCTCTGGTTCGCCGAGCAGGATCCGCAGCTGTTCGGGCGGGTGGCGTACTGGGTGGGCATCAAGGACTGGATCCTGCTGCGGCTGTGCGAGGAGCTGGTGACCGACCACTCGGTCGCCTCGGCCACCGGCCTGATGGACATCCAGCAGCTCTCCTGGGACTCCGAGGCGCTCGGCGTCGCCGGGATCACCGAGCAGCAACTGCCCGAGCTGGTGTCCACCACCACCGTGCTGCCGGGGCTCACCGCCGAGGCGGCCGCCGCGACCGGGCTGCCGCCCGACACGAAGGTGGTCGTCGGCGCGGGGGACGGCCCGCTGGCCAACCTCGGGCTCGGCGCGGTCGCCCCGGGCGTCATGGCCTGCACGATCGGCACCAGCGGCGCGATGCGGGTGATGGTGGAACGCCCCGGCGTGGACCCGCTCGGCGGGGTGTTCTGCTACGCGCTGACCGAGCAGCGCTGGGTGGTCGGGGGCGCGATCAACAACGGCGGCATCGTGCTCGACTGGGCCGGCGACGCGCTCGCCCCGGAGCTGGGCGAGCACGCCGAGCAGGAGCTGCTGGCGGTGGCCGCCGAGGCCCCGGTCGGCTCCGGCGGGTTGATCATGCTGCCGTACCTGTTGAGCGAGCGGGCGCCGCACTGGAGCGCGCTGCCACGCGGCGCGTACGTGGGGCTGACCCACGGGCACCGCCGCGCCCACCTGGTGCGGGCCGGGCTGGAGGGGGTCTGCCAGCAGTTGGCGCTGGTGCTGGCCTCGGTGCGGGCCGCCGGCAACGAGGTGCTCGAGATCCGGGCCAGCGGCGGGTTCGCCCGCAGCCCGCTGTGGCGGCAGATGCTCGCCGACGTGCTCGGCATGCCGGTGCGCTTCCCCGTCGAGCGCGAGGGCTCCAGTTTCGGGGCGGCGCTGCTCGGCATGGAGGCGCTGGGGCTGGTCGCCTCCGTCGACGTCGCCGCCGACCTGGTGCACATCGGGGAGACCGTCCGCCCCGACCCGGCCGCCGCCGCCACGTACGCCGCCCTGCTGCCGCTGTTCTCCGAGCTGTACAACGCGCTGGTCCCCACGTTCACCTCGCTGCGCCGGCTCGCCCCGGGCCTGCCGCCGGAACCGCCGCCGCGGTAGCCACCGCCCGCGCCCCCGGACGGGTGACACCGCTGGGCGCGATGCCGGCCACCCAGTCCGCCTCCATATCGTACAAACGTGAGGAAAACCGACAAGAGGCGCTCATCTTCCTTGCTGGGCGCGGTGCGCGTACCGCTGGCGGTCGTCACCCTGCTGGCGCTGGCGGCGGGGCCGGCGGCGGCGGACGGCGGCGGGCCCGAGCCGGGTCCCGGGCACGCGCCGGCCAGCACGGCGGCCTGGCTGCCCTTCCCCGGCGGGGTGTTCTCGGTGGACACCGGCACGCGCACCGTGCGCTACCGGGCCTGCGACGGCGACACCGGCCGCGCCACCGACCCGGAGATGCGGGTCGTCGGCCGGTCCGCGCGCGGCGCGCTGACCCTCGACGGTACGACCTACGCCTACGAGGTCCCGCTCGTCGGCCGCCGGTGGGGCTTCCTGGAGGTGGCCCGCCCCGGCGCCCGGCCGCAGCGGCTGGCCGGCCCGGTGGTCACCGACCCTCCGCCGCCCACCGATCCGGTCGCCGGCCGCCGGCTGCTGCCGCTGACCGACCGGCTCCGGCAGGTGGTCGACGCCACGGCCGGCACCAACCCGGCCGGCGTCGCGGTCCGCGACCTCTCCGGCCGGTACGGCGACCAGCAGGTCGCGGTGAACGGCACGTTCCGGCCGAAGGCGGCCAGCGTGATCAAGCTGTGGATCCTCGTGGAGCTGCTGCGCCGGGTCGACTGCGGCCAGGTGTCGCTGGACGAGGGCGTGCTGGTCACCCCGGCCGACGTGGTCGACGGCACGGGCGAGCTCCAGCACGAGACGTTCCCGCAGGTGGTGAGCCTGCGTCGGCTCGCCGAGTACACGATCGTCTACAGCGACAACACCGCCGCGAACGTGCTGATCGGCTACCTGCGCGGGTTCGGGCCGGTCAACGCCCTGGCGGACTCGATGAACCAGTGGCAGACCATCCTGGCCCGCAAGTTCCTCGACGAGGACGCCGCCCGGCGGGGCGAGGAGAACTACACCAGCCCGGACGACGTCGTCTCGCTGCTCGGCGCGGTCTGGGACGCGCAGATCCTCACGCCCGGCTCCCGGGACCTGCTGATCGACTTCATGCGGCGGCAGACCCTGAACACCAAGATCCCCGCCGCGCTGCCGCCCGGCGTCCCGGTCGCCCACAAGACCGGCGACCTGCCGGACGCCTCGCACGACGTGGGGTACTACCTGATCCCCGGCTCCGAGGTCGCGGTCGCGTTCCTCACCTCCGGCCCGATCGCCACCGGCGACGAGGTGGTCCGCCGCCTCGCCCGCACCGTCTACGACTACGTCGCCGAGGGGCGGTGAGCCCCGCTCCGGCCGGCGGGGCCGCGCGGGTCAGCCGGGCGCGGCCGGCCGAACCCGGCCGTCTCCGGGGTCGGCCGCCGCAGCTGCGTCCGGCCGACCCGGTCAGGGAGCCTCGACGCCGGAGATGCGGTACCGGTGCACCTCGGCGCCACGGATCGCCACCGCCTGCTCCCCGGCCGGCCCCGCACCCCGGAAGGCCAGCAGCTGCGCGTCGGACTCCCAGCGCTCGTAGACGTTGATCCGGCCCGGCTCGACCAGGTCGGCGCTGATCGCGAAGTCGACGCAGCCCGGCGCGGACCGCGCCTGCCGGACGACCTCGACGCAGTCGGCGAGGTAGGTGTCCCGCTGGTCAGGGTCGACGTAGAGACTGCCGGCGACGATGAGCACTGGGTACCTCCAGGGAGCGGACGGACCGCACGATCAGGCGCGGCTGATCGCGTTGGCGTGGATGGCCTCGCTCAGGTACGCCGCCATCCCCGTCCTGATCCTCTCGAAGTACGCGGTGAACCGCTCGTCCGCCACGTACATGTCGGCCAGCCCCGTGTGGACCTCGTACGAGCACTCGTAGAACCAGCGGCTGATGATCTGCCGGTGCTCCTCGGCCAGCTCCATCGCCGCCGGGCTGTCCGCCGGCGCGCCGGAGGACATCACCTCGACGAACCGCCGCCCCCAGTCCTCGTTCTCGGCCTTGTTCCGCAGCCAGTCGTCCTTGGTGTAGCGGGACACGCGCCGGTTCGACTCCCGGTACGCCTCGGTGCCGCCCCACCGCTGCTCGGCCTCCTCGGCGTGCGCGTCCGGGTCGAAGTCGCCGAAGACCTCGAACCGCTCCTGCGGGGTCAGTGGAATGTTCAACTTGCTCGCCTCCATCGCGAACTCGATCGCCGTGACCATCTCCTGGAGCCTCTTGATCCGTACGGTCAGCAGCTCGTGCTGGCGGCGCAGGTGCGCCGCCGGGTCACTCGCCGGGTCGTTGAGGATCGCGGCGATCTCCTCCAGCGGGAACCCCAGCTCCCGGTAGTAACGGATGTGCTGCAACCGCTCCAGGTCGGCGTCGTCGTAGCGCCGGTAGCCCGTGCCGCTGCGGCCACTGGGCGAGAGCAATCCGATCTCGTCGTAGTGGTGCAGCGTCCGCACGGTCACCCCGGCCGACTTCGCCACCTGTCCCACCGTGTACGCCATGGTTTCCCTCCCTTCCGCCAACGAGGCTCCCGCCTGCCGTTACGTGAGGGTCAAGCCCGATTCTGGACCCGCGGGCGACGTCCAGCCGGCGGGACCGGTCAGGCCGGTGGCGGCGGGGTCTGCCGGTAGAGGCTGACCAGCACGCCGTAGCGCTCCTCGCCCTCGCCGGCGTCCTCGGCGGTGTCGAGCAGCTCGCTGAGCGCGGCGCCGAGCCGTTCGGCCTGGGCCGCGGTGAGGCGCAGGTGGCGCAGGTGCAGCAGCGGCTCGCCTGGCGCCGCGGAGACCTCCTCGGCGACCGCCCCGAGCATCGCGGCGGTCGCGGCGGCGTGGCCGGGTGCCACGCGCATCCGTCGGGCGCTGCGCTGGTAGTACTGCTCGGTGCCGCCACGGACCTGGCGGGTGTGGGCGACGCGGACCATGCCGGCGTCGCGCAGCACCTTGAGGTGGTGGGCCACGTTGCCCTTGGCCGCGCCGAGCGCCGCCGCGAGTTGGCTGATGGTGGCGGGGCGCTGCCCGAGCGCGAAGAGCAGCCGCTGCCGCAGCGGGTGCCCGAGCGCCTTGAACTGCGCCGGGGTGGTGACCTCCAGCAAATCGTCGAGCGGCTGCTCCGCGGGCGTCGGCGTCATGACTAAAGTGTCTACGTCTCTTGACGCTTTGTCAAAGCGCTGCTCTACTGCGGACATGACAAGCCTCGACACACGGGAACAACCCGCATCACAGATCGAGATCACCGAGGTCGTCGAGCGCACGGCCCAACTGGTCGGCGAGCACTACGTCTTCGCCGACGTCGCAGCCCGGCTCGCCGGGCTCCTGCGGGCGGAGACCGACCGGCACCGGCAGGCACGGTCCTGGTCGACGCTCGCCGACACGCTCACCCGGACGCTCCAGTCGATCAACGGCGACCGCCACCTGGGGGTGAGATTCCACGACCGGCCGCTGCCGGAGGACGGCGGGGATCCGCTCGCCGACGGGCTGCCCGGGATGGCCCGGGCCAGCCTGGGCGGCATCCACCGGGTGGAGCGGCTGCCCGACAACGTCGGCCTGCTGCGGATCGAGCCCGCGCTGTTCTCCCCCGCCCTGGCCGGGGAGGCGATGACCGCCGCGCTGCGCCTGGTCGCCGACGCCGACGCCCTGATCATCGACCTGCGCGAGACGATCGGCGGCGACCCGGAGATGGAGGCGCTGGTCTGCGGGCACCTCTTCGACCGCCCGACACAGCTCTACACCATGCGCCAACGCCACCTGCCCGACCGTCAGTTCTGGAGCCCCGCGCCGCTGGCCGGAGCCCGCTTCGGCGGCGACCGGCCGCTGGCCGTCCTGACCAGCGCGACGACCTTCTCCGGGGGCGAGTCGCTCGCCTACGCGCTTCAGCAGCACGGCCGGGCCACGGTCGTCGGAGAGCGGACCGGGGGCGGCGCCCACCCCCGGACGGGGTTCCCCGTCCACCCGCACCTGCACCTCTCGGTGCCGGTCGCCAGCCCGGTCAACCCGGTCTCCGGCACCAACTGGGAGGGCACGGGCGTCGTTCCGGACGTCGAGGTGCCCGCGGCCGAGGCGCTCGACGCCGCCCATCGGACCGTCCTGCGCGCCGCCCCACCATCACCCATCGCGACCTAACACCCGTCGTCATGCAGCGTCACGCCACGCACGAGGGCAACGGAGAGTGGCGGCAAGTTCCGGTCAGCTGGCGCTGGACCGGTGGCGGGAGCCCAGCCTGGGTCCGGGCGGGCGGGAGACCGACGCGTCGGGCCGGTCAGGCCCACTCCTCGTCGGGGTCGCCGTACACGTCGGACGAAGAGGCCGCCGCGACCGCGCGGTCGGTGGAGCCCGAGGCGGGGCCGTGCGACCCAGGCGCAAGGGCCGGGCCGGGGCCGGGCGGCGCGGGCGCCGGCGCGGGGACCGGTGGGCCCCCGTGGGTCCACGGGGTCTCCTCGACGGCAGGGAAGGTCCCCGCCGGCATGAAGGAGTCCGACAGGGTGGTGTAGCAGAGCCGCTCCCCCACCTCGGGCACGGTGCCCGGCGGGGCCGTCAGCCCCCGGCCCATCCCGCCGGAGAGTTCCAGCACCACCTCGGTCTTGCCGTCCGCCGCCGGGGTCACGAAGACCACTTTGGCCTTCTGCGCCGGCCGGGCCGGCGAGTACAGCGTGGCGCCGACCGGCATCGGCACCGGCTCGGTGGTGACGACCTGGACGCGGGGACGCAGCACCGGCCGCTTCCCGGTGTCGTCCACCCGCTTCGGGTCGGCCAGGATCACCTCGCCCACGAACGCCTCGCCGGTCAGCCGGTGCTCCGCCATCACCAGCGGGTCGTCGTAGGCTCGCTGGACGGCGTACGAGGTCAGGGCCCGTTCCAGCCGGTGCAGCCGCTGGGCGGCGGCCACCGCCCCGTCGCGGCGGGGCTGCGGCGGGCCACCCGCGTCGACGTGCTCGGCGTACCCGGTGAAGGCGTCCTTGTCGCCGTCCCACCGGCCGGCCACCCGGGCCCCCGGCGGCAGGCCGCGCAGCAACCCCACGCCGCGCCACATCAGCTCCCAGGTGGGCACGAGCTGGTCGCGCAGCAGCCGCTCCAGCTCCGCGTACGCCCCGGCGCGCGCCTCCGCGTCGTCCTCGGCGGCGGCGTACGCGGCGATGGCCGGGGCGAGGCGGTGGTTGTCGAAGTCGGGGTCGGTGGCCGGACCGGCGGGCGGGCAGAGCGCCGGGTCCTCGGCCCGGGCCGCCGCCTCGGGCCCGGTGAGCCCGGCCGGCGGGTCGATCCAGCCGAGCAGCGCCGGCAGGTGCAGGTCCTCCACCACGCTCTGCCCGGTGGCCCAGTGCAGGGTCAGCGCGTCGGTCATCGCCACCAGCGCCGACGAGCCGGGATGCTCGGCCCGCTCGGCGAAGAAGGTCAGCCAGCGCCCGAGCACCGGCACCGACGGGTGCACCGGGTACTCGCCGTCGGGGCGGCGGAAGCGGGTGGAGCGGCCGAGCAGCCGCAGGAAGGTCACCCCGGCGGGGTTCGGCACCAGCAGCTGCGGGGCGTCGACGTACCGGTACCGCACGTCCTTTCCCCGGTCGATCGGCACCGCCTCGGCGACCCCCCGGAACCCGTCCAGGTACGGCAGCACGGTCGCGGCCAGTTCGGCGGCGAACCGGTATCGCTGGTCGCGGTTGCGGGGCTGCGGCACGATCAGCAGCCGCGCCGCGTCGGGCGCGTCGCCGACCAGCGCCGCCAGCGGGGCGTTCGCCTCGCCGGCCATCGCCAGCGGCACCAGCACCAGCGGGCGCTCGGCCAGGTGCAGGTGCCGGACGGTCGCCACCGGCTGGGCCACCCCGGCGGCGAGCGCCTGCGCCCTGGCGAGCGCGCGGAGCGTACTCATGCGGAGGTCCCGGCGAGGGCGTCGGCGCGCAGCCGGGCGGCGGCCCGCAGCAGCGCGGCGGCCTCCTCCTGCCCCGGGTCCGGCGTGCGCTCACCGGCGGCCAGCGCCAGCACCTCGTCGACGTCCGCGATCCCGCCCAGCGCCTCCCGGACCGGCCGGCCCAGCGCCCCGCTGTGGCCGCGCGCCTCGTGCCGGCAGAAGTACGCCAGCTCGCAGGCCGCCAGGCACTCCGGCGCGTAGCGGGCCTCCACCCCGGACAGCGCGGCGAGCAGCGCCGCGGGCTCGGCGGCCAGGTCGGCGGTGAAGTCCTCGGGCACGGCGGCCAGCAGCGCGTCGAGCCGGGCCATCCGGTCGAGCTGCCGGCGCAGCACCAGCAACTGCTTGCGCACGTCGACCAGGCTGGCCACCGGCTGGTTGGCGAAGTCCCGCGGGCAGACCAGCACCACGTCGTGCGACACCAGCTCGGGGTCGTGGCCGGCGGAAGCGAGCAGCTCGCGCAGGGCCAGCACGTAGACGGCGGCCTGGGTCGCGGCGGCGGACACCTTGGCCGCGTCGGCCTGACCGTCGACCACCGGGAACGACTTGATCTCGACCACGTGGAACCGGCCGGCGAGCCGGGCGGCGACCAGGTCCGGCTCCAGGTGCACCCGGCGGCCGGCGACGTCCAGGCCGAGCAGGGGATGGTCGAACAGCGCGGCGGCGTCGCCCGTCCCGTCGCCGGGCGTGGCCCCGGTCAGCAGCTCGGCGGAGCGCCGGTGCCGGGCCGCCGTGTCGTCCTCGACGCCGTCGCCGAGGTCCGTCCAGGTCGCCGCCGCCGGCACCGGTACGCCCAACCGCTCGGCGACCAGCCGCAGCAGCTCGGCCCCGCCGTCGGCCTTGACCTGCGCCTCGAAGGCGTTGCCGCGGGTGATGGCGAACCGGGACTGCCCGAACCGGGCGGGGAAACCGATCCGCTCGGCCAGCTTCGGCTTGTCCACCCCGGCGCCGTCCAGCACGGCCCGCCGGGTGCAGCCCGGGTTGCCGGTCAGCGCGGCGATGGTGCGGGCGTTGTGCCGCCTGGGTGGCACACCGCCGCGGATCGCCGCCAGTCGCTCCTCGCTGCTCGTCACGATCCGCCACGATAGGCGGTCCCCGCCGGTCGCGCCGGGCGACGCCCCGGCGGGAGGAGCGCGGGACGCCGCCCGGTGCGCGCGTGCCCGGCCTGACCGAGCCGGAGCCCGGTCAGGCCGTGCCGGAGAGACCGGCCAGGAGCGCGGAGCCGCCGCAGCAGACCACGCCGAGCACGAGGAGGATGACCAGCAGGATGCTGTAGTTCGACCACATCCCGAACTTCGTCACGTCGGTGCCCTGCCCGTCGTGGACGCGGTTGCGCCATCCGCCGAAGCGGAACGACAGGTGGTGCACCGCGCCGGGATGGGCGACGAGCGCGGTGGTCATCACGGGAACGCCCATGAAGTCTGTGTAGCGGACGTCGTGCGGGCCCGCCGGGACGGCCACGTGCCAGGTGCCCTCGCCGGGAATCGGAACGGCCTGGCGGTCGACCTTGAACTTGCTGGTCGAGGGGGCGGGGACGAGGTACGGCCCGCGGTTGACCGAGACGGCCAGCACGGCGTGGCCCGGGGGCGGCGGGATCGGGTGGGGGTACGCGACCAGCGGGGTGACCGCGCCCGGCCCCGGCGGGTACGACGGGTGAGGGGGATACGACATCGCCACATCCTGGCACGCCCCGGCACGTGAGCCGGGGCGCGCGCTGTCGGGCCGGCTGACGCCGACGCCCACGGGTCACGTGGCGGTCAACGGCCGGAGGAGCGGTTCCAGGGCGAGCGGGGCAGGGCGGTGCCGGCCGTCGGGCGGCGGTCTCGGCGACGCCGGCGGCGTCCCGGGGTGCAGGGCGGCCGGGAGACGGTGTGCACGGGCGCCGGGGCGGGCGCGGCGGGTTGCCGGCCGATCAGCCAGCAGAGGAAGCGGGCCATCGGTGGGCTCAGCCGACCGCGAGGCGCTGGGCGTCGGACTTGGCGATGTCGTACTGGGCGCCGCAGAAGGTGCACTGCTGCACGTAGCGGGTGCGGACCGGGATGATCGGGACGAAGAACAGGCTGAACTTCGTCGACCGGCGGGTGATCACCTGGGCGGCGTGGTTGCCGCAGTTGCGGCAGACCTGCCGCACCACGCCCGACCGGCTGACCTTGGTGCGGAGCCCGAAGATGAAGAACATCGCCCGGCAGTACCCACTGCCGGGCCCGCAATCACCCCCCGACCGGCGTCAGGAGCGGGAATTCCCGGCGGACGGTACGGCCGGCAGCCCGCGCAGGAAGGCCAATCCCTCGACGGCGAGCGCGTCGGGGCCGGTGGCGAGCGGGCGCCACACGGACATCGGCACGGCCAGGGCCGGCGCCGTGAACGACTCGATGCTCAGCTGGCCGGAGTAGTCGATGTCCGCGAGGGCGGCCAGCATCGCCGGCCAGTCGAGGTGGTCCCCGCCGGGCGCGCCGCGGTCGTTGCCGCACACCTGCACGTGGGCGAGCCGGTCACCGGCCGTCCGGATGGCCGCCGGCAGGTCGCGTTCCTCGATGTTCAGGTGGAAGGTGTCCAGCGCGAGTCCCAGGCCGTCGATCCCGTCGACCACCTCCAACGCCTGCTCGACGGTGTTGAGCAGGCTGGTCTCGAACCGGTTGAGCGGTTCGAGGGCGATCGTCACGCCCCGCTCGGCGGCCTCGGCGGCCAGCGGCCGGAGCCGGTCCACGAGGCGCGCCGTGGTGGCGCGTCGCGCGTCCGGGTCGAGCAGCCAGGTCCGACCGGCCGGCGCGTAGAGCGGGCCGGCCACGACGGCGGCCCCCACCTGGTCCGCGGCCCGCAGGCAGTGCCGGACGAAGTCCTCGGTGAGCCGCACGACCTGCTCGTCGTCGGCGAGCAGGTCGTGGTCGGGCAGCAGGCCGGCGCAGACGGCGGGGGCCAGGTCCAGCCCGGCGAGCAGCTCCGCGGCCACCGTGGGGTCCCAGTCGCCCGGGGCCTGGATGGGCAGCTCGACGGCGTCGAAGCCCCAGGCCTTGATCCGTGGGGCGAGCCGGGCGAGCGCCTCGTCGGTCAGCGGCGCGACCCACGCCCACGTGTTGATGCCGATCTTCATGCCCGCCCTCTCACCCTCCACAGTCGACGGATTCCGTCGACTGTAGATGATCGTGAGGGCGCCACGACCGGCCGACACCGGGGCATCCGCTCGTCGAGAACGAGCGGATGCCCCTGCCGGTCCCGTGGCCCGCCCGCCGCGACGGCAGGCTCGCACAGGCACGACGGCCGACGATGAGTACGTCGCTGTCAGGCGTCGCTCATCTGCCGGTCCCAGTCGTCGCGCTTCTGCTCGCCGGAGTCGTCGCGCTTGTCGTGGCCCCAGTCGTCACCCTTGTCCTGGCCCCACTCGTCACGCTCCTCGTCGCGACCCGAATCGTCGCGCTTGTCGTGGCCCCAGTCGTCACCCTTGTCCTGGCCCCACTCGTCACGCTCCTCGTCGCGACCCGAATCGTCACGCTTGTCGTGGCCCCAGTCGTCACCCTTGTCCTGGCCCCACTCGTCACGCTCCTCGTCGCGACCCCAGTCGTCACGCTTGTCGTGGTCCCGCTCGTCGCTCTTGATCTGGCCCCGGATCTCGCCCTTCGGGTACTTCTTGGTGTGCACGTTGGCGTACGTGACGCCGGCCTCGATCGCGTCGACAAGCTCGTCGAACTCCCCGGGCTCGATGCCCTGGTCGGCGGGGCCCACCACGTCAGCGGGCCGGATGGTCCCCTCGATCTTGGCTGGGGCGGGAGGGCAGGCCTGGACGCCCTGTGGCGCGCCACCCTTCGCGTCCTTGAGGTTCGAGCAGAGGAAGGCGGCGATACCGCCGCTCTGGTGTCTTCCTCCGAAGTGGATGTGCGCCTGCTCGACGTCTTTCAGGTCGTCGTAGCTCAGCCGCCATTTGATCTCCTTGTTCCGTTCGTCGATGTGCGCCTCGAACCGGCCCGAACCGGGCGTGGAGATCGTGAGCGGGTCCTCCTGGTAGCCGCTGAGCTTCGCCCGCACGGTGTCCTCACCGCGCCGCGAGTCGTCCCAGTCCCACGAGTTCTGCGACTCGCGCGACTCGTGCTTGTCGCGCGAGTCGTCCCGTCCGTCGCCCATGGCGGCGTTTCCGGCGGCGACCGCCGCCACCGCCGCGCCGGCCGCCACCGCAACTGCCCACAGTCGAGTACGTCCCACCATCACTGCTGCTCCTTCCTAGGCGATGCCTGGCCCAAGCTCGCGGACGGCCGTCGACCGATCCGTCGGAGGCGCAGGCGGAAGGCGCCGTTCAGCCGAGAACGGAGTCACGATGCCGACGGCTCAGGCTGAGCAGGCGCCCCTATGGTGAAATTGTCCCATATTCCCCATATGCCGTCGCGGCTTCCCCGATCCGACCGTGAGAGACTTTCGCGACCTGTGGACCGCCTACACCGGCTCTGCGGCGCTTGGACAGGCAAGAGCCCCCTGCACCCCGATGGGGTGACAGGGGGCTCCTGCTCCCGGGCTCAGCTCGTCGCCTGAGCGACCTCCGGCTCCAGGCCCGGCACCTCGGCCGGAAGCCAGATGGGCTGCCAGTCCTTCATCTCGTGGAAGCGGCGCAGCTCGAACAGCCCCGAGAGCGACCCGGCCCAGGCCCCGTACGGCGGGTTCTGCTCGTCGAAGCCGGACTGCACGAAGGTCAGCTTCGTCTTCCCCTGCGACTCGGCCAGCTCCCAGGTGCTGACACCGGTCGGCCCCCAGTCGACCGACACCCTGCGGCCGGGCTCCAGGTCGACGACCTTGGCGGCGTAGCCGGCCTCGAAGCCACCCATCGCGTAACGGCCGCCGACCCAGGGCTCGATGCCGATCGGGTAGCCGAACCAGGCGCTGGCCTGCTCGGAGTCGGTCAGCGACTCGTACACCTTGGCCATCGGCGCGTCGATCAGCAGCTCGCCGCGCAGCTCGGCGGAGGTGAAGTCGACCTTCGGCAGCAGCGGGGCGCCCTCCAGGTGGGCGGCCAGGTTGGCGATGGACAGGCTCCAGAAGGTCTGCAGGACTCCGCGGATGGTGCTGCCGCTCATCGCCTCGGCGAAGTCGAAGTGGCTCTGGACCAGCGTCAGGACGGTGCTGTCGGGCCCCTCGGCGCGCAGGTCGAACTCGGTGGTGGTCTCGACCCCGTCGAGCAGCCAGGCGAAGCGCAGCGTGTTGTCGTCGACGTGCAGCAGCCGCTGGTGCGGCGCGTCGCCCTCGGGGGTGTGCCGGCCCCAGAACTCGTACCGGTGCGGCAGCTCGACCTCGGCGTGCTCGGCGAGCCAGACGCGCAACTCGGCCGGGTCGGTCAGGGCGCGGCGGACGGTCGCGATCGGCGCGGCGAGGCGGGCGGGCAGCTTCATCGGTTCACTCACGGTCTTTCCCCTTCGGATAACAGGCCACGGCGAGCTTGAAGGCGTCGCCCTCGGCGCCCCCGTAGCGTGTGAAAAGGTCCCGCAGAGTCGTCTGCAGGTCGTGCAGGAACTGCTGGCGTTGCTCCGCCGGCACCCGGATCTCGCCGGCCACCCCCACCGAGGGGAGTTCGGGGGCGGCGCGGTCCAGCCCGGCGATGTCGGCCTGGACCTCCTCCATCAGGTCCAGCAGGTAGCCGAGGCTCAGCTCGTCGCGGGCCCGGCGCAGGCCGATCCGGCCGACGAGCCGGGGCGACAGCCAGTAGGACCGGGCGGCGGCCTGGTAGATGCCCTCCGTGATGCCGCGGACCTTGCGCTCGCTGACCTGCTCGGCCAGCCCGGCGGCGACGAGCTGCTTGACGTGGTAGTAGACGCGCTGCGGCGTCTGCTCCAGCCGGGCGGCGACCTCGGTGCAGGTGCGCGGCTCGGCCAGTTGCCGCAGCACCTCGACGCGCTGCGGCTTGAGCAGGGCCTCGGCCTGCTCCATCTGCTCCAGGTACAGGACATCTCTCATGGCAAAATCAGTTTGTACGTACAAAATTTGTTTGTCAACGGGTTCGACGAAAGCCGCGCCGGCCGGGTCGGCGCGGCTTTCGTCCGGATCAGGGCAGCCAGTCGGGGCGCAGCGGATAGCCGCTCGCCCCCTCCGGGCCGTTGCGGGTGGCCAGCACCTGGTGCAGCTGGATGCCGTTACGCTCGAACGCCAGCCGGGAGCCGGCCATGTAGAGGCCCCACACCCGGGCCGTGCCCGGCCCCACCTCGGAGACGCAGAAGTCCCAGTGCTCCACGAGGTTGCGGCACCAGCCGGCCAGCGTCAGCGCGTAGTGCCGGCGCAGGTTCTCCTCGTGCTGCACCTCCAGCCCGACGTCGTGGATCTCGCTGATCACCCGCCCCGGGCCGGCCAGCTCGCCGTCGGGGAAGACGTACCGGTCGATGAACGCGCCCGAGCGGTGCGGCGCGTGGTTGTCGGCCCGCGTGATGCAGTGGTTGAGCAGCCGCCCGTCCGGCCGCAGCCGGTCCCGCAGCGCGGCGAAGTAGGCCGGGTAGTTGCGCACCCCGATGTGCTCGGTCAGCCCGATCGAGGAGACCGCGTCGAACTGCTCGCGCGGCGCGTCCCGGTAGTCGAGGTGGCGCACCTCCGCCAGGCCGGTCAGCCCCTCCCGCTCGATCGCCGCCCGGGCCCACTCGGCCTGCGACCGGGACAGGGTCACCCCGAGCGCCCTGACGCCGTACTCGCGGGCCGCGTGCCGGACCATGCCGCCCCACCCGCAGCCCACGTCGAGCAGCCGCATCCCGGCCTTGAGCGCGAGCTTCTGCGCCACCAGGTCGTACTTGGCCGCCTGGGCCTGCTCCAGCGTGTCGTCGGGCGAGCGGAAGACCGCGCAGGTGTACGTCATCGACGGGCCGAGCACCTTCTCGTAGAAGGCGTTCGAGACGTCGTAGTGGTGGGAGATCGCCGTGCTGTCCCTGACCCGGGAGTGCCGCAGTCCGTTGACCAGCCGCTTCCAGCGCGGCTGCGCCTCCTGCGGCGGGGGCGGCGGCGGCATCAGCCGCTCCCAGCCCAGCCCGCGCACCAGGGCCAGCGCCTCGGCCAGCGGGGGCGTACGCAGCCGCAGCTCGTCCTTGAGCACCCGCAGCGCCTCGTACGGGTCGCCCGGGTGCACGCCCTGCAACGCCAGGTCGCCGCTGACGTAAGCCCGGGCCATGCCCAGGTCGCCAGGGGCGGTGAGCAGGTAGGTCAGGCCCCGCTCGGAACGGATCGACAGGGTGATCCCGGCGTCGGCCGGGCCCACCGCGCTGCCGTCGTACCCGGTGACCCGCACCGGAAGGCCCCCGGTGGTCAACGCGCGGACGACGTCCGCCACGCTCGGGCCCGGGCGTCGGCCCCCCGCCGGCGGGGAGGCGGGAGCGCTCGCCGCTCCCTGGTCTCGATCGGTCAGGCTCATCTTCGTGCTACCGCCTTCTCGTACAGTCCCGTGAGCCGGTGGTCCGGGTCGTAGCGGTCCTTCACCGCGCGCCACGTCGCGCCGCCGTAGAGCCGGTCGAAGGATTCCCGGTCGTAGTACGCGTCGGAGTAGAGCGACTTGTGCCCGCCCAGCTCCGACACCATTCGCTCGATCACCCGGTTGACGTCGCCGTCGGCGGCGCCGCCCGCGATCGGCACGCTCCCCCAGAAGCCGATGTTCACATAGTCCTGCCCCGGCCGGAGGGGATACAGCGGCCAGGCGCGGGCCGATTCCGGGCCGGCCGGCTCGCGCAGCCGCAGCGGGCACAGCCAGACCGGGGTCATCCCCACGGCCTTCGCGAACCAGCGCAGGAACTCCGCCGTCCGGTCCAGCGGGATCTCCACGTCCTGCACCACCCGCTCGCGCGCCGGCTGGCCGCGCAGCCGGTCGATCCGGGCGGCCACGCCGTGCCGGTGCTCCAACCGGACCAGCCGGTGGTAGACGTCGCTGCGCCGCCACCGCGCCGGCCAGATCCGCCGGACCACGGGGTGCTGCACGCCGAACGCCGCCGAGCACCAGAACCAGTCGGTGTCCCAGCGCCAGAGATAGTCGTACGTGGTCAGGGCGTCGCCTGTGCGCCGGCGCAACGACCGGTAGTAGATGTCCTGACCCGTGTAGTCGCTGACGTGCGGGGCGTCGTCGGTGAAGGCGCCGAGCACCAGGTACGCCTCGCCGGGGCTGAACATCACCCCGTCCATCGCGTCCACGGCCTCGCCCGCCCAGGAGCGGGTCGCGGTGACCTCGGCGACCGCGTCGGTGAGGGCCTCCAGCCGGGTGAACCGGACGTTGCGCAGGGCCACGAAGCGGCGTACCGGCTGCAGCTCGATGCGCAGCCGGGTGGCGTAGCCGAGGCTGCCGAGCGAGTTGGGGAAGGCCGCGAAGAGGTCGGCGTGCTCGCCCTCCGGGCGGGCCGTGACGACGTCGCCGGACCCGGTGAGCACGTCCAGCTCCACCACCGACTCGTGCGGCAGCCCGTTGCGGAACGAGGTCGACTCGATGCCGAGCCCGGTGACCGCCCCGCCGAGGGTGATGGTGCGCAACTGCGGTACCACCAGCGGCATCAGCCCGTGCGGCAGGGTCGCGTCGACCAGGTCCTCGTAGGTGCACATGCCCTGCACGTCGGCGGTGCGGGCCACCGGGTCCACATCGAGCACGCCGGTGAGCCCGCTGACGTCTAGCCCCGGCACGCGGGGGGCGGATCGGGGGCGGAACAGGTTGGAGGTGCGTTTGGCGAGCCGGACCGGTTCGCCCGCGGGCACCGCCGCGTACGACCGTCGCAGCTGGGCCACCGCGCCGTCGTGGTCGACCGGGTGATGATCCACACGCGCCGCGCACATGAGATCACTGTACGCTCCCGCCGCTCTTCCCTGTGGGATGTCCACGGTGGCCGTTTCGCGCCGCGACCGCCGCGCCGTCGCCCCTCGGGGCGGTGGATCCGGCGGTTCCGGACCGACGACCGCGTGGCCGCGCGGGTCCCGGCGGCATAGCGTGGGAGCCATGCCGAAAGCTGTGTGGAACGACGTGGTCGTGGCCGAGAGCGACGACACCGTGCTGGTGGAGGGGAACCACTACTTCCCACGTACCGCCCTGCGCGACGACCTGATCCGGGAGTCCGACACGCACACCGTCTGCCCGTGGAAGGGCACCGCCTCCTACTACACGCTCGTCCACGACGGGCGGACCAGCCCCGACGCCGTCTGGTACTACCCCGACCCGAAGGCGGAGGCGGAGATGGTCCGCGACCGGGTCGCGTTCTGGAAGGACGTCCGGGTCGTCGACTGAGCCACCCGCCCGCACCGGCGGCCGGAGCAGCGGTGGACGGTCGGCCGACCGTCAGTCCCGGTAGCTCCACGCCCGCCGGCCCCCGGCGGCGACCGCCGGGGCCGGCGCGGGCGGCACCTCGCGGCGGCGGCGCAGCAGCAGCGACAGCACGGCCGCGCCGATCGACAGCGCCCCCGCCGCGTACCAGGCCGGCGCGTAGTCGCCGAGCCGGTCCCGGACCAGCCCCGCCCCGGTGGCGGCGACGGCCGCGCCGACCTGGTGCGCGGCGAAGACCCAGCCGAAGACCACCGCGCCGGACGCGCCGAAGTACTCCCGGCACAGCGCCACCGTGGGCGGCACCGTGGCGACCCAGTCCAGCCCGTAGAAGACGATGAAGACCAGCATGCTCGGCTCGGCCGTGGCCGCGAAGAGCCCCGGCAGCACCAGCAGGGAGCCGCCGCGCAGCGCGTAGTAGGCGCCCAGCAGCAGCCGGCTGTCCACCCGGTCGGTCAGCCAACCCGAGGCGACCGTGCCGACGATGTCGAAGAGCCCGACCAGCGCCAGCAGCCCGGCGGCGGTGGTCTGCGGCATCCCGTGGTCGTGCGCGGCCGGCACGAAGTGCGTGCCGACCAGCCCGTTGGTGGTCGCGCCGCAGATCGCGAAGCCGCCGGCCAGCAGCCAGAACGGCCGCGTCCGGGCCGCCTGCGCCAGCGCGCCGACGGCCCGCGACGCCGCCCCGCCCGCCGGCGGCGTCGGGGGCACGACCTCGGCCGCGCCGTAGGCGGGCAGGCCGAGATCCGCCGGGTACTCGCGCAGCAGCCACACCACCAGCGGTACGACCGCCACCGCCGCCCCGGCGACCACGAGCGCCGCCGCCCGCCAGCCATGCGCGTCGACGAGCATGGCGACCAGCGGGAGGAAGACGAGCTGGCCGGTCGCGCCGCCGGCGGTGAGCACGCCGGTGACCAGGCCACGGCGGCGCACGAACCAGCGCCCGGTGACGGTCGCCACGAAGGCCAGCGCCATCGACCCGGTGCCGAGCCCGACGAGCACGCCCCAGCACAGGACGAGTTGCCAGCTCGCGGTCATGAAGACGGTCAGCCCGCTGCCCGCCGCGACCGTCAGCAGCGCGCCGGTGACCACCCGCCGGATGCCGAACCGGTCCATCAGCGCGGCGGCGAACGGCGCGGTGAGCCCGTAGAGCAGCAGGTTGACCGAGACCGCGGCGGAGATGGTGGCCAGCGGCCAGCGGAACTCGGCGTGCAGCGGATGCAGCAGCACCGAGGGGGTGGCGCGGAAGCCCGCCGCGCCGACCAGCGCGACGAACGCGACGGCGGCGACGGTCCAGGCCGGGTGCAGGCGACGAGGTCGGGTCACGGGTCGAGTCTGCGGATCGGGGCGGCCGACGACGAGTGGCCGGAAAGCCATCATGCGCAATAATCGGGCCATGACCGTCCGCCCGCACCGAATCGCCGTGCTCGCCACCGACCAGGTCGTCGGCCTCGACCTCGGCACCCCCGCCCAGGTCTTCGGCACCGCGCGCGACGCCGACGACGTGCCGCTCTACCTGGTCGACACCTGCACCGCGGGCGCCCTCCCGGTGCGCAGCACCGCCGGCTACCAGGTGCTCCCCGACCACGGGCTGGAACTGCTGGAGGCCGCCGACACGGTGGTCGTCCCCGGCATCCACGGCGGGCCACCGATGCGCGACGGGACGCTCGACCCGGCGGTGGCGGACGCGCTGCGCGGGGCGTACGCACGGGGTGCCCGGATCATGTCCATCTGCACCGGGGCGTTCGTGCTGGCCGCGGCCGGGCTGCTCGACGACCGGCGGGCCACCACCCACTGGGCGTACGCCGACCGTTTCCGGCGGCTCCACCCGGCTGTGGACCTCGACCCGGACGTGCTCTTCATCGCCGACGACCGGGTGCTCACCTCGGCCGGGGTGGCCGCCGGGATCGACCTCTGCCTGCACGTCATCCGCACCGACCACGGCAGCGAGGTGGCCAACCGGGCGGCCCGGCGTTGCGTGGTCCCGCCGTGGCGCGACGGCGGCCAGGCCCAGTACATCGAGCGCCCCGTGCCGAAGACGGCGGACGCGGGCACGGCCGGGGCGCGGGAGTGGGCCCGCCATCGGCTGCACGAGCCGGTCAGCCTGCGCGACCTGGCCGGGCAGGCCCGGATGAGCGTGCGGACCTTCACCCGGCGCTTCCGCTCCGAGACCGGGATGAGCCCGGCGCAGTGGCTGCTCCAGCAGCGCACCGACCACGCCCGGCTACTGCTGGAGACGACCGACCTCACCGTCGACCAGGTCGCCCGACGGTCCGGCTTCGGCACCGCCGCGGCGCTCCGGCAACAGTTGCACCAGCGCATCGGCGTGACCCCGTCGACCTACCGCCGCACCTTCCACCACCCCTGACCCTCGCCCTTCCCTCGCCCTCGCCCCTCCCTCCCCGCGCCCTCCCCGCGCCCCGCGATCTTGCGCTTTCGGCCCGGCATTCGCCCTCTTCCACGTGGTTTGTCGGGGGCGACAAGTGCAAGATCGCGGAGTGGGGACGGGTCAGGTCAGGGGGTGCGGAGCATGCGGAGTTGGGCCAGGTGTTTCGGGAGGTGGACGCGGGTGTGCAGGTCGAGGGTGCGGCCCCAGGGCAGGGTGTCGTCGACGACCAGGTCGAAGCCCTCGCGCAGGTGCGTCTCGACCGGGGTCTCCGCTGCCGGCCCGAGCCGCTCGGTCAACACGCAGAGCTTCTGGCTGGTGGCCCGCAGCAGGGTGGCCAGCCCGTCCAGCCCGCCGCACTCGACGACCAGCGCGTCCACCTGCGGACGGTGGATGGTCTCCAGGTCGTAGTACGCGAACGGCGAACCGGCGATGACCGCCTCCGTCGCCTCGGTCATCAACTCGTCGTTGGCGGCGAGGTGGGCGACGATCTGCTCGGCGCTGAGCTGCCCGGCCGGCGGTGGCCCGAACCCGCCCGCGTCGACCTCGGCGAGCACCTCCTCGTACGCCCCTCGCAACGCCCCGCTGTCCATGCCCTCAGTGAATCCCGCCCCGCGCCGTCCGCCCCAGCGTTCCCGCACATGGTTCACCCGGACGGGGGCCGAGGCCGAGGGCCGGGGCCGGAGGAACACTGGTGGTCGAGCCCGCGCAGCCTGAGCCGTAGGACGGAATCAGGCCAGCGGTCCGACTTCGCTGCGCCGCCCGGCCAGCGGACCAATCGGCCAGCAACCCAGCCGGCCAGCAGGATCAGCGGGGTCAGCGGCGACGGGGCTGGCGGGCGCGGAGGTAGTCGGAGACGACGTACTCGCCGAGATCCTCGAGGTCGGGGGTGAACATGCGGCCCTTCGAACGGCGGGCGACGGCGTCGACGAAGCGGCGCAGGCCGGGGTCGTCGCCGAGCATGAACAGGTTGAGCGTGGCGCCGCAGCGGGTCAGCCGGTCCACCTCACGGACGGTCGCCTCGACCGTCTCCGGCAGCGGCGGCCAGTGGAACAGCGCCTCCCCGCCGTCCGGGTCCAGGTGGGCGGTCGGCTCCCCGTCGGTCACCACCAGCACCACGGGCTCGGCGCCCGGATGCCGGCGCAGGTGCCGGCCGGCCAGCCGCAGCGCGTGCTGAAGGTTCGTGCCCTGCTGCATGTCCGGCTCGACGGCGGCCAACTCCTGCTCGGTCAGTGGCAGCGCCTCCCGGCCGAACCCGACGATCTGCAGCGCGTCCTGCGGGAACCGGGTGGCCATCAGGTGCGCCAGCGCCAGCGCGGTCTGCTTCATCGGGCCCCACCGGCCCTGCGAGATCATCGAGTAGGACAGGTCGACGCAGAGCGCCACCGCCGCCGACGCCCGCCGCTCGGTCTCCACCACCTCGAAATCCTCGACGGCCAACTGCACCGGCACGCCCGTCCCGGCGCGACGGACGGCCCGGGTCAGCGTCCGCACCACGTCCAGGGGCTGCTCGTCGCCGTACTCCCACGGGCGGGAGCCCCCGCTGACCTCGCCGGCGGCGCCCGCCGAACGCAGGTCGTGCTGGCCGCGCGGCCCGGCCGTCAGGTCGGCGAAGACCCGCCGCAGCGCGGTGCCGCCGAGCCGGCGCAGCGCCTTCGGGCTCAGGGTCAACCCGTCGGCGTCCCGGCTCACCCATCCCTGCCGGCGCAGTTCCCGCTCCAGCTCCCGCAGCCGGCGTACGTCGTCGGCGGCGTCCCGGCCCAGCGTCCGGGCCACCGCGTCGACGTCGACGTCGTCCAGGGTGGCACCCGGGTGCTCCTGGTCGAGCTGGTCGAGCAGCCCGTCCAGTTCGGCGATCTCGCCGAGCGCGCCGGCGGCCTCGCCGTAGCCGAGCGGCCGGTCGCCGCGCACCCGCTCGCCACGGCCCCCGTGCAGGTCGGGCCGGAGCGCACGGAGGTTGGCGTCCAACGCGGCCAACTCCCCGGCGAGCCGGTCGCCGAGCGACTGCCGCATCAGGCCCGCCAGCTCCTCCCGCTGCCGGTCGGACAGCGAGCGCAGCAGCCGCTCCCCGGCGGCCGACCGGCGGGCCAGCACGTCGACCAGCTCGTCGACGTCGGCCGGCTGCTCGGGGAAGAACTCGCCGTGCCGGCGCATGAACTCGGCGAACGCGTCGGTGGTGTCCTCGGACCGGGCGTGCCGGGCCAGCAGGTCGTTCAGGTCGCGCATCATCTCGGCCAGCCGCCGCTGGGCGGCCGGGTCCGCCGAGGCCCGCACCGCGTCCCGCAGCCCGGCGAAGCGCTGGCCCAGCACGTCGTCGCGGAGCCCGTCCAGGATCCGCTGGTACGTCCGGCGCGCCTCGTCGCTGGCCCACCCGTAGCCCGCCAGCTCCGCCACCGCCCGGGCGGTCGAGCGGGGCAGGTTGTCCAGCACCGCCTCGGCGAACCGCGCGGCGTCGCCGTCGCGCCCGCGCAGCTCGTCCCGCTCGGCGGCGAGCGCCTGGTCGAGCAGGGCCCGGGCCCGGGTGACCGCCCCGTCCAGGTCGCCCCGCCGCAGCGCCTCCCGGCGCAGCCGCCTCGCCCGCGCGGCCAGGTCGTCCAGGCCGCCGCGTCCGTGCGGGCCCCGGCGCAGCAGGTCGCGCAACGCCTCCCGGAGACTGCCGCCGGCCAGCACCTCCGCGCCGACGGCGTCCACCGCGCCCCGCACGTCGTACGGGGGCGCGAGCGGGTCGGGGCCGCCGCGCCACTGCCCGTACCGGAACCGGTTGCCGGCCATGCTCAGGCCCGGCCGCCGTAGCGGGTCCGGCCGGAGTCCGTGACGTCCTTGCCGAGCCGGCGGGTCAGGTGCAGCCCCTCCAGGACGAACTCGACGCCGGCGGCGGCCTGCTCGGGGGTGGGCGCGTCGCCCAGGCCGAGCCGGTCCAGCGCCTTGGCGAGCCCGGGAACGGTGCCCACCTGGCGCAGCAGCTCCGCCGAGCTGACCAGCTCGCCGGTCTCGATCACCGCGTCCTCGTCGACCAGGGCGGTGAAGCCGGACAGGTCCAGCCCCGCCAGCCGGGCCCGGAACGTCTCGGCCGTCGCGGTCCGCAGCAGATGGCCGAGGATCTCGACCTCCCGCCCCTCCTCGCCGCTCTCGAACTCCACCTTCCCGCGCAGTGTCGACGTCACCGACACCGCGTCGCCCACCCGGGCCACCGGCGCCTCGGGGCGCCCCCCGTCGGCACCGGCGGCGAGAAGGCCGGCGCGGCGCAGAGCGGCGGCGGCGACCGTCTCGGTGGCGGCGATCGCGAACCGGGCGGAGACGCCGGAGCGCGGGTCCACCGACGGCGACTCGCGCACGGCGCGGGCGAACCGCGCGAGGACCTCCAGCACGTGCTCCGGCACCTCGGCGACCGGGTCGGCCTCCTGCCGGATCAGAGCCAGCTCCAGGTCGAGGTCGGCCGGATAGTGGGTGCGGACCTCCACGCCGAAGCGGTCCTTCAGCGGGGTGATGATCCGGCCCCGGTTGGTGTAGTCCTCCGGGTTGGCGCTGGCCACCAGGAACAGGTCCAGCGGCAGCCGCAGCTGGTAGCCGCGGACCTGGATGTCCCGCTCCTCCAGCACGTTGAGCAGCGCGACCTGGATCCGCTCGGCCAGGTCGGGCAGCTCGTTGACCGCGAAGATGCCCCGGTTGGTGCGCGGTACGAGACCGAAGTGGATGGTCTCCGGGTCGCCGAGGGTGCGCCCCTGGGCGACCCGGATCGGGTCGACGTCGCCGATCAGGTCGCCGACGCTGGTGTCCGGGGTGGCCAGCTTCTCGCCGTAGCGCATCGAGCGGTGCAGCCAGGCGACCGGCAGGTCGTCCCCGGCCTCGGCGACCAGCGCCCGGGAGGCCGGGGTGAGCGGGTGCAGCGGGTGCTCGTTGAGCACCGAGCCGGCGATCACCGGGGTCCACTCGTCGAGCAGCCCTGCCAGCGAGCGGATGAGCCGGGTCTTGCCCTGGCCCCGTTCGCCGAGCAGCACCATGTCGTGCCCGGCGAGCAGCGCCCGCTCGACCTCGGGCAGCACCGTGTCGTCGTAGCCGACGATGCCGGGGAAGCGGTCGGCGCCGGAGCGCATCCGGGCCAGAAGGTTGTCGCGGAGTTCCTGCTTGACCGTGCGGTACGCGTGGCCGGCCGCCCGCAGCGCGCCGAGCGTGCCGGGTAGGTCGGCCGGTGGGACCGGGGTAACCGGGGAAGGCGCAGTCACCCCAACCACGCTAGCTCACGGAGCCGGGGGCGCCCGGTCCGTCGACCGGGCGCCCCCGCCGTCGGTACGGCTCAGCCTCGGCCACAGTCCCCGCAGGCGCCCCGGCGGCGCAGGTGGTACGCGTACGTGGCCGCGCCGAGGGCGACGCCCCAGAACGGCCACAGCAGCATCGGCGCGGTGGCCAGGCTGACCTCGCCGAAGTCCCAGAAGGCGGGGCTGGCGAGCAGCCCGAGCGTCGCCGCGGTGACCGCCACCGCGACGAGGGTGGCCGGGACCACGGCGAGCCTTACCGGGACCGGCCGCCCGGCCAGGCCGGCCATCCAGCGCGGGAACCGCTCGCCCCAGCGCTGCACGAGGCCCAGCGTGAGGACCGCGCCCACCAGCGCGAACCCGCCCAGCCCGGCGCCCGCCCACACCAGCCCGCTCGCCCGCATCTCGTCGAGGAACGACTGCTCGATGCCGAGCGGGATGCCGGCCGCCCAGGCGAGCCGGGTGACGGCGTACAGGGCCGGGATGGTGGCCGCGACCCAGGCCGCCCAGCGCCCCCAGCGGGTGGCCGAGGCGGGCGAGGTCCAGCCGTGGTCGGTGCCGTCGCGTCCGCACCCCGGGCAGGCGCCGGCGGTGCGCCGCTGCCAGCCCAGCACGGCCCCGGCGAGCAGCACCCCGCCGACGACGGCCGCGAACCGGGCGAACAGCGCCCAGGTGAAGATGTCGGCGTAGTCCACCGGCGGCCAGCCGAACGGCGCGCCGATGACCAGGATCGGGGCGTACCCGAGGATGGTCAGCACTCCCACGTCCGGCACGACGACGGCCAGCAGGAACGCGACCGTCCAGGCGTACGCCGACAGCAGCGCGCGCAGCGGCCGGCCCGGACGCTGCGGGCCGGCCATGGCGAGCGCGGCGACGGCGGCGCTGAGCAGCAGCGCGGCGAACAGCGGCGGCCCGGCGGCGGTCGGGACCAGCCGCAGCAGGTTCAGGTCCCCGCCGGGGTCGTTCGCGCCGAACGGGTAGCCGGCGCCGGTGGCGGTGGAGACGAGGGCGAGCACGCCCCACAGGCCGAGCCAGGCGGCGGCGAGCGGGGCGAGCCGTGCTGACCGGTGCACGGCCGGCCGGCGGGTGTGCGGAAGGGTCGTCGTCATGCCTTCAGCCTCGGCCGGCGGGCCCCGCGTTCCCTCCCGTGCGGCGGTGAACCCACTCCCCCTGCGGAGGGAACCACCTGCTTGACCCGGAAGGGCCGTTCAGCCCGACGGGGTGACGAACCCCGACTCGTACGCCGCGATCACCGCCTGGGTGCGGTCGCGCACGCCGAGCTTGGCCAGCACGTTGCCGACATGGGTCTTCACCGTCTCCACGCCCACCACGAGGTGCGCGGCGATCTCGGGGTTGGACAGGCCGGTGGTCATCAGCCGCAGCACCTCGGCCTCCCGGTCGGTGAGCCGGGCGGCCTCCAGCCGGTCGGCGCCCCGCCCCCCGTACGCCCCGGCGAGGCGGCGGATGGCGGCGGGGAACAGCAGGGACTCGCCGCGCGCGACCACCCGGACCGCCTCCACCACCTCCGCCGGCCGGGCCCGCTTGAGCAGGAACCCGCTGGCTCCGGCGCGGAGCGCGTCGTAGACGTACTCGTCGTTGGCGAACGTGGTCACCACCAGCACCCGGGGCGGGTCGGCGGAGGTGGCGAGCAGCCGCCGGGTGGCCTGGATGCCGTCGATGCCGGGCATCCGCACGTCCATCAGCACCACCTGGGGGCGCAGCCGGGCGACCAGCGGCGGCACCTCCGCGCCGTCGGTGGCCTCGCCGAGCACCCGCAGGTCGGGCTGGGCGTCGAGGATGGCCCGCAGCCCCACCCGGATCAGCTCGTCGTCGTCGACGATCAGCACGCCGGTGGTGGTCGTCGCGGTGTCGGTCATCAGGTCCCCTCGAATGGCAGCCGTACCCGGATCCGCCAGCGGTCGCCGTCGGGCCCGACGGTCAGCCGGCCGCCGAGCAGCAGCACCCGCTCCCGCATCCCGTCCAGGCCCCGGCCGCCCCGGCCCGGGTCGGCACGGCGCCGGCGGCCCACCGCGTTGTCCAGCTCCAGCTCCAGCGCGTCGGCGTGCACGCCCAGGCGCAGCGTGACCGGCCCCCGACCGTACCGGGCGGCGTTGGTCAACCCTTCCTGGACTATCCGGTAGCCCTCCCGGGAGACGGCCGCGGGCAGGTCGGCGAGGTCGCCGGCGCACCGCGCGTCGACGGGCAGGCCGGCGGCGCGGGTGTCGGCCACCAGCCGGTCCAGGTCGGCGAGCGTACGCTGCGGGGCGGGCGCGGCCCGCCCGCCCGCGGGCTCGCGCAGCAGCCCGAGCACGTGGTCCAGGTCGTCCATGGCGGTGCGCCCGGCCTCCTCGATCGCGGTCAGCGCGCGCCGGGCGAACTCCGGGTCCCGGTCGAGCAGTTCGCGGGCCGCCCCCGCCTGGAGGGTGGCGACGGTCAGCGCGTGCCCCACCGAGTCGTGCAGCTCCCGGGCCAGCCGGTTGCGTTCGGCGAGTCGGGCGGCCCGGGCCTCCAGGGCCGCGATCCGTTCCGCCTGGGCCGGGCCGAGCAGCACCGGGGCCATCGACACGGCCAGCGCGCCCAGCCCGGCGACGGCGTAGCCGAGCGCCACCAGCACCACGATGCCCGTAAGGGTCAGCCAGCCGGTGTCCCGCCCGTCGAACGGCCCGAACCGCTCTCCGCCGGTCATCCCGATGTCGAGGCCGAACTGCTGGCCGATGAAGGCCAGCGCCATCGGCACCGCGCTGAACAGGGCGGCCACCACCAGCCCGCCGCTGACGAGGTGCAGCCCGATCCAGAGCGCCGAACGCAGTCGGGTCTCGCGGTCGGCGGCGTGCCCGGGCGCCGGGTCGGGCAGGTCGACGCCGAGCAGGGCCCGCGCGGCCGCGATCTCCAGCGCCCGGGGGCCGTCGAGGAAGACCGGGACCGCCGCGATGGTCGCCGCGACGACGAGCAGCCCCAGCACCAGCGGCCGGGGCACGTCGGGCTGCGTCAGCATCTGCGCGAACACCACCGCCAGCAGCACGTACGGCAGCACGAGCACCCCGCCGAGCAGCAGGAACACTCCGCGCCGCCAGGTGCTGCCGGCCACCAGCGGGGCGAGGGCGGTGCGGGGCTTCACCCGCCCATTCTGTCCCGGGGCCGCCCCGCGCCGACTCCCCCACGTCGGGGAGATCGGTGGCCCGGCCGCCGGTCGGACGAGGGGCGCGTCAGCGGTGCTCGTCGACGTAGCGCTGCGGGTCCTTGTCGGTGAAGGGCAGGTCGCGGCCGTTCCTGTGCTCGCCGTAGAAGGTCAGCCAGCGGCGGCCCAGCTCGGCGCGCAGTTCGTCGCTCGCGTGCCGGCGGAAGTCGGGCAGCGCCTCGTCCTCCTCCTCGGCGAGGTGCTCGCTGTTCTCCCGGCGGGCGGTACGCACCGCCGCCCACCACTGGTCGGAGCCCACCGGGTGCAGCTTGGACTCGGCCACCGCGTCGCGGATCTTGTTGTGGTCGCCGATGGCGTCGACGGTTTCGGCCTCGCCGTCGTCGCCGTGGCGCACCAGGTGCGGGTAGAGGATCGCCTCCTCCGCCTCGGCGTGGATGTCGAGGTGCAGGGCGAGCGCGTCCCAGATCGCCAGCAGCTCGTGCTCGTCGCGGGCGTCGTCGAGGCGGGCGAAGCCCCGCCGGAAGGCGGCGTGGTCGTCGAGGATCAGCGAGGTGATGTCGTCCATCGGGCTCACTTTCCGGTTCGGGCCCGGAGCAGGCGGGGCATCGCCCGGGACCCGAACTGCCAGGTGCCGAGGCCGATCGTGGACAGGGGTTTCGGGGTGTCGAGCTGGACGAGACGCATGTCACCGAACCTACCCGGACAAGAGGGACGGTACGCCCGTTCGGGCTCGCGCAAGGAGCGGCAGCGCCCCGGTGCCGCCCCGGTGCCGCTCGCCGCACCTCCGGCACAATGGGCGGGTGCGATTCCTCATCCGGCCCGCCCGGCCCGACGAGGCGACCGAGCTGACCGAGCTGGCGCTGCGCTCCAAGGGCCACTGGGGATACGACACGGAGTTCCTGGCCCGCTGCCGTACGGAGCTGACGCTGACGCCGGCGGACGTGACTGCCCGACACGTGGCGGTGGCCGAGCGGGACGGCCGGGTGGTGGGCCTGGTGGTGCTCGCCGGCGCGCCGCCCGAACTAGAACTGGACATGCTCTTCGTGGACCCGCCGGCGATCGGCACCGGCGCCGGCCGGGTGCTGTTCGACCACGCCGTGGCCGCCTCCCGCGCCGCTGGCGCCCGTACGCTGTGGATCGAGGCGGACCCGGGCGCCGAGGCCTTCTACCGGCACGTCGGCGCGGTACCCGCCGGCACCTGCGTCTCCCCCTCCACCGGCCGCACCCTGCCCCGCCTCCGCTTCGACCTCTGACCTCCGCGTCGGATCGGGCGGGAGGCTAGGGTCGGGGCGTGACGTACCTGGCAGCGGACGACCGTTACGAGACGATGGCCTACCGGCGCAGCGGGCGCAGCGGGCTGCGGCTGCCCGCGATCTCGCTCGGGCTGTGGCACAACTTCGGCCCGGACCGGCCCTACGAGCGGCAGCGGGACATCGTCCGCCGCGCCTTCGACCTCGGCGTGACCCACTTCGACCTGGCCAACAACTACGGCCCGCCGCCGGGCGCCGCCGAGGAGAACTTCGGCCGGATGCTCGCCACGGACCTCAGGGCGTACCGGGACGAGTTGGTGATCTCCAGCAAGGCCGGCTACCTGATGTGGCCGGGCCCGTACGGCGAATGGGGTTCCCGCAAGTACCTGGTCTCCTCGTTGGACCAGTCGCTGCGCCGCCTCGGGCTGGACTACGTCGACATCTTCTACTCGCACCGCTTCGACCCGGACACCCCGCTGGAGGAGACGATGGGCGCGCTCGACGCCGTCGTCCGCTCCGGCAGGGCGCTCTACGTCGGCATCTCCAACTACGACTCGGAGCAGACCGAGCGGGCCGCCACGATCCTGCGCGAGCTGGGCACGCCGCTGCTGATCAACCAGCCGTCCTACTCCATGCTCAACCGCTGGGCGGAGGACGACGGCCTGCTCGACACGCTGGAGCGGGTCGGCGCGGGCTGCATCGCCTACAGCCCGCTCGCCCAGGGCCTGCTCACCGACCGCTACCTCGGCGGGATCCCCGCGGACTCCCGGGTGCGCACCAGCGTCTTCCTCAGCGAGAGCGACCTCGGCGAGGAGAAGATGGCCACCATCCGGGCGCTCGGCGCGATCGCCGAGCGGCGCGGCCAGTCCCTGGCGCAGCTCGCGCTCGCCTGGGCGCTGCGCGATCCGCGGATGACGAGCCTGATCATCGGGGCGAGCAGCGTGCCCCAGTTGGAGGCGAACATCGCCGCGCTGGACAACCTCGACTTCACCGCCGAGGAACTGGCCGAGATCGAGCGCCGCCTCGGCTGAGCCGCACCGGTTCCCGGGAAGTCTGGAAATGGCGTCGACGTGATTGCCGGACGGGCCGGTGGAATCGCACCACCGGCCCGTCCACGCACTCAGCAGTTCATCTACTGCGGGTGCGAGACGTCCCCGCAGGTGACGATTCCACCGATGGCCGGGTTGGCCCGAGCGTGGTACCAGACGGTGCCGGACGAGTCGGCCATCGAGCCGCCCCAGAGAACGCAGCCGCCCAGGCCCACGTACGTCTTGGCCGGCCCGGCGTAGTAGAACTTCAGCCCCTCGTCCTGAACCGGCGACGCGTAGTCCGTGTCGGCGTAGACCCCGGTGCGGGTCGCCACCCCGGCGTACGCCGACTTGATCGTCACCACGCACGCGTAGCCGGTCAGGTTGTTGCGCAGCAGGTGGACCGTGCCCAGCAGCTCGCCGGTGTCCTTGCGGATCGGGTCCTGGTCGATCCGCGTGTAGCCGACGCCGCACACCGCCTCCGGCGTGTACGGGTTGACCGCCGCCTGCGCCGGGGCACCCACCACCCCGACCAGGGCCGCCGCCGCCGTCACCGCGACCGCCATTCTCCGCATCATTCGGAACACCCGTTCTCCCCCTTCACCGAGCGATCTGGTTGCCGGGACAGAATGGCAATTCCGGCACGCAGCGATGTATGTCCGGACCAGACACCACAACGGCATCGATGTGTGCCCGACGGCCACCCCGACCATTTCACCAGCGGTGGCACGGCGCTTTCATTGACGTTCTTTGATTATGACCAATCACACGACCAACTCTGCCGCTGCCACAGATCACTCGTGCAGGGGAGGCGGCGGCCCGAGAGGACTTGTGATGCTGCGAGTCGAGAGCACAATCCGCTCACACCAGGAGAACGCATGACCAGAGCAGGCTTCCGCACGTTGGCGGCCCTCAGCATGGCGACGGTGACCGCGTCCGCCATCCCGGCCGCTTCTCCGGGGGCGGCCTCCACCCGGACGCAGTCGATCGCGCGCGTGACCGGGTCGGCACGGGTCTTCTACCCCCAGGCGCCCGACGACGACGTCCGTTTCACCTTCGACGCCCACGCCGTCTCCCCCGCCGCAGGTCAGGTCCCTCACCCTGCCGATGCCGAGGGAACGGTCCGCGTCTACCACCGGGTGGCCGCCTTGAATCTCACCCTCTGGGCCGAAGGAGCGGTGAACTGCGTGATGACCAGCGGCCGAGCCTCGACACTGACCGCGATCGTCACGAAGACCTCGCCCGAGCTGACTCAGAGCTGGCTGGGCAGGCACCTCGGCTTCACCGTCTTCGACGGCGGTGACGACGATTCCGGGCGCAGCCTCGACCAGTTGGGTTCGACAGGACCGGTAGAGAACCTGGCCACGTGCATGGCCGGGAGCCCGAACGCACCCGTCATGGCACCCGCGCCGTTCTTCACGGTACGAAGCGGCGGATACCGGGTCACATCCGCCTGAAACGCCGCACCAAGGCCAGCCGGCACCTGCCGGTGCCAACTGGCACAGCTGGGGCACGTGGCGGGCCAAGAGCCGCAGGAACGCCGAAACGCCCTGGTGGAGGATGTCCCTCACCAGGGCGCTTCGCAAGGGTGGAGCCGAGGGGACTCGAACCCCTGACCCCCACACTGCCAGGGGGGATCTTGGATCTCCGCCGCCACCCTGGCCGGTCAGGATGGCACGATAGGCCGTACGCCCTTGACTCCCCGCTACTACCCGCATCGACCGGCCGTACTGGCACGGATCTGGCACGCCTGGCTTAGCCGGCCATTGTCCCCCTCCTCACCTCGGTCCACTTGCGGCTGCCGGCGATCTCGCTCGGGCTGTGGCGCAACTTCGGCCCGAACCTGCCTCCACCCCCTCGGTCGCGTGAGGACGGTGTCGCCGAAGGTCGACCGTCGAGCCGTGTCACACCCCGGGGAGCCCGTGGCGTTCTTCTGGGCAGGAGGTGCGCGGGTGGAGAGTTTCGATGACGTGATGGCAGCCCGGTTGCCGACCCTGCTGCGGTACGCGGCCGTGCTGACCGGCGACCGGGACCTCGCCCAGGACGTGGTCCAGGACGCGATGATCCGGGCACACGCCCGGTGGGGCCGGATCGGTCGGATGGACCGACCCGACCTGTACCTGCGCCGGATGGTGCTCACCGAGTACCTCTCCCTGCGGCGGCGCCGAGCCCGACGGGCGGCGCTGGACGAGGCACGCCGACCGGTCGAGGAGCACGGCCCCGATCACGCGGTCGGCCACGCCGAGCGCGACGACCTGTGGGCGCGAATGGCGGCGCTGCCGCCCCGGCAGCGGGCCGTGGTTGTGCTGCGCTACTACGAGGACCTTTCCGATGTCGAGATCGCCGACGTGCTGCGGTGCGCGGTCGCGTCGGTCCGGGTCTACCGGGCCCGGGCCCTCGCCGCTCTCAGGCTTGAGCTGGAACTGGAGGAGAGCCGATGAACGCACGACTGTTCCGGGCCCTTGCCGAGGGGGAACGGCACACTCCCGACACCGAGGTCGTGCTGGCCGAGGTGCGGGTCGGGATAGCCCGCTCCGCCCGGCGACGACGGTACGCGACCGTCGGGCTCGCCGCGGTCGCCACGCTGGGCCTGACCGGCACGACGGTGCTCATCGGCGGTGACGAGGGGTTTCTGTCCCGTCCGGCCGACAGCGCGTCCCCGTCCGGGCGAGCGACCCCGGTGCCGCCGCAGGAGTGCCGGCTCAGCCTCGGCTGGCTCCCCACAGGACTGTCCACGCCGATCCGGAGCTGCGGCCCCGCCGCGCAGAGCATCCTCTATCCGATGAGCGGCGGCGCGTACCTCAGCGTGAGCATCGACCAGTCGGGCCGGCAGGGCACGCCGACAACGCGCGGATGGAAGCCTGTCGCCGTCAACGGCCGCCCCGGGCGGACGGTCACCCGGGCGACCCGGTCGTTCGTCGAGTTCCCACTCCCGTCGGGCCGCTGGGCCTCGCTGGAGTACGGCGTCGGCACTCCGGGCGGTCCAGCGGCCAAGGGGCTGGAGACCACGGCCCGGCGGATCGCCGAGCAGTTGACTGAAACGCCGTCGGGGCCGCTCGGCGCTCCGTTCGCCCCGGCCTACCTGCCGGCCGGGCAGCGCCTCGCCATGGTCACGCACGGCGGTGGCCTGCACTTCGGGGTGGCGTACCAGGACGGCTCGGGCCGGCCGCATGGCGCGGCGGAGGGCATCACCGAGGACGGGGTGGTCACCGACCTGCCGACGATCGATGTCGGCACCACGTACCGGATCAGCTGGAGCGCTGACGCGGCGAACAGGTTCCCGCTCAACCCGGACGAGCGGGTCGGGGACGTACAGGGACTGCCGACCTACCTGACCAACCAGGGAAGGGCCCTGGTGCTGGAGGGCTTCCACGGCGGGCAACTGGTGGTGTCGGGGTCCAGCCCCGTGCCGGTCCGGGTGTCATCCCCGCCGGACCCGGCCGCCGTCACTCCGGAACTCGTACGGATCGCGCAGGGGGTGCGCTGGTTCGGCTGACACCGGGGGCAGCCGAGCCACGACGTGCCCCACCCGACGTCGGTGCCTCCGGTCATCCGGTGTGCCGACGTCGGGTGGGGTCCGGCGAGGTTCAGGTCGTTCCGGAAGTATGGATCTGGCACGTAGCGCCCCGAGAGCGGCGCGAACGGAAAACGCCCTAGTGGGGGGATTATGTCCCCCACTAGGGCGTTTCGCAAGGGTGGAGCCGAGGGGACTCGAACCCCTGACCCCCACACTGCCAGTGTGGTGCGCTACCAGCTGCGCCACGGCCCCTTGCCTCGTCCCGGTCGCCCGGGCACGAGAGAACTATACACACGCCCCGCCGCATGGTCATCTCGCGGGGTCCCCACCCCGCCGGTGGCTCAGTTGAGCGCCACGTCCGGCGGGAAGTGGGCGACCGCGGCCATCATGCCGCCCTGCCGGCGCAGCACCATCGGCCACAGGTCGTCGGGCCGGTCCACGAAGGCGTCGCCGGGAAGCGCGTCCAGCGAGAACCAGGAGCCGTCCTCGATCTCCTGCTCCAACTGGCCTGAGCCCCAGCCGGAGTAGCCGGCGAAGACGCGGATGCCGCTGATGCCCTCCCGCAGCCGCTCCGGGTCGACCGACAGGTCGAGCGTGCCGACCGCGCCGGAGATCGGGTGGAAGCCCTTGAGCCGCTGCACCGGGTGGCGCATCCGGGCCAGGCAGATCGCCGAGTCGGGCTGCACGGGCCCGCCCTCGAAGAGCACCGCCGGATCGCGGGCCAGGTCGCTCCAGTCGCCCAGCACGTCGGCGACCGGCACCTCGGTCGCCCGGTTGAGCACCACGCCGAGGGCGCCGCCGGGCTCGTGCGCGACCAGCAGCACGACGGTGCGGTCGAAGTTCGGGTCCTTCAGCGCCGGCGTCGCGACCAGCAACCGCCCGGCCATCGACCCCGTAGCCCGCCCGCCGATCGCCTGCCCCTCTCCCTGCATGCCGGACCCCCGTCAGACCGACCGCACCAGGACGCCCGGGGGCACCGGTGCCGTGCGCGCTGTCAACGCCATGCCTGGCACCATAGCTTGCCCCCGGGGCGGTGGTTAAGGTCTGACGGTCGGGTGATCGACAGACCTGAGGGAGGACCGATGGGCGTCACGGCGGAACTCGCGGTGATCGGGGGCTCTGGGCTCTACGCGCTGCTCGACGGCGCGACCGAGCACAAGGTGGACACGCCGTACGGGCCGCCGTCCGACGCCGTCACCATCGCCGACGTGGGCGGCCGGCGGGTGGCCTTTCTGCCCCGCCACGGCCGGGACCACCGCCACCCGCCGCACCTGATCCCGTACCGGGCCAACCTCTGGGCGCTGCGCTCCCTCGGCGTACGCCAGGTGCTCGCCCCGTGCGCGGTGGGCGGGCTGCGGCCGGAACTGGGGCCGGGCACGTTCGTGGTGCCGGACCAGCTCATCGACCGCACCAGCGGGCGCGCGCAGACCTACTACGACCAGAGCGCGGTGCACGTCTCGTTCGCCGACCCGTACTGCCCGGCCGGCCGTCGCACGCTGCTCGCCTCGGCGGCGCGGCGGGACGTCCCGGCGGTGGACGGCGGCACGGTGGTGGTGGTCGAGGGCCCCCGCTTCTCCACCCGCGCCGAGTCGCGCTGGTTCGCCTCGATGGGCGGCGCGGTGGTCAACATGACCGGGCACCCGGAGGCGGTCCTCGCCCGCGAGCTGGCCCTCTGCTACTCCTCGATCGCCCTGGTCACCGACCACGACGCCGGCGTGGAAGGTGGCGGCGCGGTGACCCAGGAGGAGGTGTTCCGGGTCTTCGGCGAGAACACCGACCGGCTGCGGGGCCTCCTGCTGGACGCGGTCGCCGCGCTGCCCGCCGAACGGGACTGCGACTGCGGGCGGGCGCTGGACGGCATCACCCTCCCCATCACGCTCCCCTAACGGGGGGAGGCGGCGAAAAGCCCGAGATGCCCGGGGAGCCCCGATAGATTGGGGGGCGATGGCAACGGTCCGCGACACCACGTACGACCTGCTCCGTGCCCTCGGCCTGACCACCGTCTTCGGCAACCCGGGCTCCACCGAGGAACCGTTCCTGCGGGACTTCCCGGACGACTTCCAGTACGTGCTCGCCCTGCACGAGGCGTCGGCGGTCGGCATGGCGGACGGCTACGCGCAGGCCACCGGCCGGCCGGCGCACGTCAACCTGCACACCGCGCCCGGCACGGGCAACGGCATGGGCAACCTCGTCACGGCGTGGCACAACCGGACCCCGCTGATCGTCACCGCCGGCCAGCAGACCCGGGAGATGCTGCTGCTCGAGCCCCGGCTGACCAGCAGGCGGGCCACCGAGCTGCCCCAGCCGTACGTGAAGTGGAGCCACGAGCCGGTCCGCGCGCAGGACGTCCCGGCGGCGCTGATGCGGGCGTACGCGACCGCGGTGCAGCCGCCCGCCGGGCCGGTCTTCCTCTCCCTGCCCCTCGACGACTGGGCGCAGCCCGCCGACCCGCCCCCGCCGGTGCGGACGGTGGCCACCCGGTTCGCGCCCGACCCGCAGCGGCTGCGGGAGTTCGCCGCCGTGCTGGCCGGCAGTCGCGCGCCCGCGCTGGTGCTCGGCGCGGCCGTGGACCGGGCCGGCGGGTGGCCGGCCGCGGTGGCGCTGGCGGAGCGGCTCGCCGCGCCCGTCTGGTCGGCCCCCGCGCCGGAGCGGGCCGCGTTCCCGGAGGACCACCCGCACTTCCGCGGGGTGCTGCCGTTCGCGACGGGGCCGCTGGCGGAGGCGCTGGACGGGCGCGACACCGTGCTGGTCGTCGGCGCGCCGGTGTTCCGGTACTACCCGCACGTGCCGGGCGACCATCTGCCCGACGGCGCCCGCCTGCTGCACGTCACCGACGACCCCGAGGAGGCGGCCCGCGCCCCGGTGGGCGACAGCCTGCTCGGTGACGCGGGGCTGGCCCTGGCCGCCCTGGTCGACCTGTTGCCGGCGGCCGACCGGCCGGCGCCGCCGCCGCGCCCCGACCCGCCACCGCCGCCGGGCGGGCTGCCGCCGGCACCGGACGCGCTCTTCGCGGCGCTGGCCCGGCACTGGCCCGCCGACGGGATCCTGGTCCAGGAGTCGCCGTCCAACCTGCCGGCGCTGCGCCGCCGGTTGCGCAGCACCCGGCCCGGGTCCTACTTCACCATGGCCAGCGGCGGTCTCGGGTACGGCCTGCCGGCGGCCGTCGGCATCGCGCTGGCGCAGCGCGACACCGGCCGAGGCCGGCCGGTGGTCGCGGTCATCGGGGACGGCTCGTTCCACTACTCGGTGCAGGCCCTCTGGACCGCCGCGCGGCTGCGCCTGCCGCTGGTCGTCGTGGTGCCGGTCAACCAGCAGTACGCCATCCTGAAGTCGTTCGCCGACTTCAAGGACACCCCCGGGGTGCCCGGGCTGGACCTGCCGGGGCTGGACATCACCGCCATCGCCCGTGGCTACGGCTGCACGACCACCGTCGTGACAGACCCGGACCAGCTCGGCGACGCCCTGGTCGCCGGTTTGCGGGCGGACGGCCCGACGGTGCTGCCGGTGCCGGTCAGCACCGAGGTGCCCCGGCTCCTGTGACCCGCCGGCGGGGCAGCGACGAACTGGGCCGTGAGTCGCCACCCCGTCAGCACCGGCCCGTCTGCCGCGTGCCGGCGCCGCGTCAGCTCGTGGTGAGTCGCAGCGGCGCGCCGGTGAGCACGTCGAGCACCGGCCGGTCGCCGAGCGGCGCCTTCAGCGTGGCGGTGACCGGCTCGAGCTTCAGCAGCATGATGCACTCGCCGGTGGCGGTGGTGACGCCGCCGCCGACCACCACCACGTCGTCGCGCTCCTGCACCAGCGGGGTGATCCCGGTGTCGCAGCTGCCCACGCCGAGCCGCCAGGTCAGCGTGGCGCCGTCGACGGACCGCAGGTCCTGGGCGCCGACCACGCCCTGCGGGGCCGGGCTCGCCGGCGCGGCCGGCTCAGGCAGGGCGGTGACGGCCGAAGGCGCCACGGCGACCCGCGCCACCGGCGCGGAGAGTTCCTCCACGGTGAACAGCCACGCCGGCACCTGCGCCTCGCCACGGCTGGTGCGCACCGGCGCCGTGCCCAGCTTCACGGCGGTCACCGTCAGCGGGACGCAGGCGGTCTGCGCGGTGCTGCTGACCGGTCCGTCGGGGCCGGGCTCGATGGTGGGGCCACCGGGGCCGGGCCGGCCGGGGCCGTTCGGCCCGGCAGGGCCCTTCGGCCGGCCCCCGCACGGCGGCGGGTCGCCCTGGTCGAGCTGCCCGTAGGCGGTGGCCGCGCTGATCAGCGGCACGGTGAGCGTGCCGTCCGGGAACCGGATGGTGCCGTCGGCGGGCAGGTCGGCGGGCAGGTCGACCTGGTCGCGGTACCAGCCGCTCTGGAAGGCCGTCCTGGTCGCCTCGGTGAAGCCCGGATCGCCGAGCAGCACCGTCGGGTCCTGCACCGGCACGTATCCGGTCTTCCACGCCGGGGCCGGTCGCCACGCCTCGGCCACCTCGGTGGCCCGTTGGGTGAACGCGTCCCGGCGGGAATCGGAGCCGGCGGGAGCGACCGGCTCGGAGCCGGCCGGGGCGCACCCGGCGACGATCATCAACAGCGGCAGGCCCAGCAGGGCGGCGGTACGGCGCATGTCGGTTGGACGCCGGGGCGCCGCCGCCGGTTCCCGCGCGCTCAGGTCTCCCCGCCGAGATCCGTCTCGTACGCCTGCCAGATGAGGTCCGCGCCGCGCTGCCGGTGCCGGGCGAGGGCGCGCACCAGGTGCCCGGCCCGGCCGAGGAGGTCGTCGGCCGACGCCTCCGGCAGTTCCGCCGCCCGGTGCAGGGCGGCCAGCGCGGCGGCGATGGCGGCGTGCTCCCGGGCCAGCAGCCGCACCCCGTGCTCCAGCCGGGGCGCCTGGCCGAGCAGCTCGGCGTAGAGTCCGGCGGGCCCCTCGGTGACCCGGACGTGCTCCGCGAAGCCCTGCCGCACGGGCCCCAGCCGGAACAGGACCCGCTCCCGCCAGCGCGGCTCGGCCGGCGGCGCCGCCAGGGCCCGGGTGAGCGCGTGCAGGTCCCCGAGCAGGGTGGCGGGGGGCCGGCGGGCGGCGGGCGGCCGGAGCGCCCCGGGGACGGTGGACGGCTGCTGGATCGGACCGGTGACCATGGGCACCTCCCGCGTCGCGTCTGACCGTACAGCGATGGTGGACCCGGCGCGTTTGCCCTGTCCAGAGGCGGTGGCACCTCATCCGCCCCGTCAGCCGCAGCAGCCCCTCACGCCCCACTGGCCCCGCGTCCAGGCCCTCCGTCCCCGCGCCCGGGCCCTCCCGTCCCCGCGTCCAGGCCTCCGTCCCCGCCCGGAGACGACGATGCGCCCCGGTCCGGTGGACCGGGGCGCATCGACTGGTGGTGGAGGTGCCGGGAATCGAACCCGGGTCCTTCGCCGCCTTGTCAGGGCTTCTCCGAGCGCAGCTCGCTGTGCCTCTACTCGGCCCCTCCGATCACGCGAGCGAGTCGGTGTGACGGGCCCAGTCGCTGATTGATCTCGCCGCACGGACCCCGCGACCGGGTCCGGTTGGCCAGCCTTCTAGCTGATGCCGGCTAACTGGGTCGAAGGCGCTCCCAGGCCGACAGACTTGCTACTCGCCTCAGGCGGCGAGAGCGAAGTCAGCGCGATTGTTCTTGGCGCTTATTGGTTTCCGACGAACGATTCTCGAGACGACGTCGGCTTCCTCGGCTCGCTTCCCCTGCCGCAACGTACGAAGTCGAAACCAGTCACCCCCTCGACGGGCCGCCCTTGTGGCGGCTCCACCAAGCCTAACGCCTGCCGCAACGGGTTTCATCCCGAGCCCCTGGCCGGCGTGCCGACCCGGACAAAGCAGACAGATCAGTCATCCATCCCCTTGCCGCGCCGGCCGGTGACCCGGGCGATCTCCCGGTCCGCGTCCCGCTTGGCGAGGTCCTGCCGCTTGTCGTACGACTTCTTGCCCTTGGCCAGGGCGATCTCGACCTTGGCCCAGCCGTCGGAGAAGTAGACCTGCAACGGCACCATGGTCAGGCCGCCCTCGCGGGTCTTGCCGATCAGCCGGTCGATCTCCAGCCGCTTGAGCAGCAGCTTGCGGGTCCGCCTCGGCTCGTGGTTGGTCCAGGTGCCCTGCGTGTACTCCGGGATGTGCATCCCGTGCAGGTAGAGCTCGCCGTTGCGCTCCTGGGCGAACGCGTCGACCAGCGACGCGCGCCCGGCCCGCAGCGACTTGACCTCGGTGCCGGTCAGCGCCATACCCGCCTCGTAGGTGTCGAGGATCGAGTAGTCGTGCCGGGCCTTCTTGTTGGAGGCGACGACCTTGCGCCCCTTCTCCCGTGGCATCGGCGCCACCCCCTTTCCGTGTGACCGCGCCCGGAGTGACCGGCCGCAGGGCGGAGATCATGCTACCCGAACGACAAGGACCCTCCCGCGCCGTTTATTCCTGGCGCGAGAGGGCCCGTCGAGCCGTACGGAAGCTAGACCCGCAGGTAGAAGCGGAGGGTGACCCAGGCGGTGACCGCGCTGACCAGGCCGCCGACGCCGGCCATCAGCGGGAACATCACCAGGATGTCGCCCCAGCCCACCGGGGAGAGCAGGCCCTGTAGCGCCTGCAACGATCCGTCGAAGAGGAGGTACTTCGCCGCGATCAGCGCCACCAGGCCGAGCAGCGAGCCGATCAGGCCCGCGACCACGGCCTCCAGCACGAACGGCGCCTGGATGAACCAGTTCGACGCGCCGACCAGCTTCATGACCGCGACCTCACGCCGCTTGCTGTACGCGGCGACCTGGATCGTGTTGGCGACCAGGAGCAGCGCGGCGACGGCCATCACGATCGCGGCGGCCAGGGCGATGTTCTGGATCGAGGTGAGGATGTCGAAGATCTTGTCCAGCAGCCGGCTCTGGTCGACGATCTCGTCGACGCCCTCGGCGTCCTTGTACTGGTCGTAGATGCTCTTGTACTGCTCGGGGTTGTTCAGCGTGAGCCGGAACGACTCGGGCAGGCTGTCCGCCTTGACGGCGCTGAGCAGGTCCGGAGCGTCCTGGAACATCTCCTGGAAGCGCTTGTACGCCTCGTCCTTGTTGACGTAGATGACCTCCTTGACCAGCGGGTCACCCTTCAGCTGGCCGTCCAGGGCGTCACGCTGCGCGGGGGTCACCTCCTGGTCGAGGAAGATCGAGACCTGGATGTTCTTGTAGTAGAGGTCCTTCATGTCGTCGACCTGGCGGTACATGAGACCGCTGGCGCCGAGCATGGTCAGCGAGACAGCCATCGTGATGATCATCGCGATGGTCATGGTCACGTTGCGCCACAGTCCGACCAGTACCTCGGACAGGACGTATTTCACGCGCATCGGGATTTCCTCCGGGTCTCCGGCATGAGGTGTTCGTCGTCAGGCTGCGCAGGGGTGGCGTCGGCTCAGCCGTAGACGCCGCGGGCCTGGTCGCGCACGATGCGGCCGCTCTCGATCTCGATGACCCGGCGGCGCATCTGGTTCACGATGTTGGAGTCGTGCGTGACCATCACGACGGTCGTGCCGGTGCGGTTGATCCGGTCCAGCAGGCGCATGATCTCGATCGAGGTGTCCGGGTCGAGGTTTCCGGTCGGCTCGTCCGCGAGCAGGATCAGCGGACGGTTCACGAACGCCCGGGCGACGGCCACCCGCTGCTGCTCACCACCGGAGAGCTCGTGCGGGTAGCGGTGCTCCTTGCCACCGAGCCCGACCAACTCCAGCACCTCCGGCACGACCCGGCGGGCGACCGCCTTGGTCTTGCCGATCACCTCGAGGGCGAACGCCACGTTCTCGTACGCGGTGCGGTTCGGCAGCAGCCGGAAGTCCTGGAAGACGCAGCCGATCGAGCGCCGGAAGTGGGGTCGCTTCCAGGAACGCATCGAGGTGACGTCCTTGCTGTTGACGATGACCCGGCCCTTGTTGGGCGAGACCTCGTGCAGCAGCAGCTTGATGATGGTGGACTTGCCGGAGCCGGATGGACCGATGAAGAAGACGAACTCGCCCTTCTCGATCGAGACGGACACGTTGTCGAGCGAAGGCCGGGACGCCTTCGGGTACGTCTTCGTCACTTGCTCAAGCTGAATCACGGGTGGTGAGTCTACGCGGTGTAACCGTGGAGCCAAGCCCCACGCCCCGCCGTTGCGAGTCGCGTCATCTATTTGCGGGGTTACGCGGAGATCGAAGACGCGTTCCGCCCGCGGCTGATCACGCAGTGTCGCCGGCCAGCTCCTGCTGCTTACGCCACCGGATCCCGGCCTCGATGAAGCTGTCCAGGTCGCCGTCGAAGACCGAGGACGGGTTGCCGGTTTCCTGCTCCGTCCGCAGATCCTTCACCATCTGATAGGGGTGCAGGACGTACGAGCGCATCTGGTCGCCCCACGCGCCGGTGGTCTCCTTCTTCAGGCCCTGGAGCTTGGCCTGCTCCTCCTGGCGCTTGACCTCCAGCAGCCGCGCCTGGAGCACCCGCAGCGCGGACGCCTTGTTCTGCAGCTGGGACTTCTCGTTCTGGCAGGTGACCACGATCCCGGTCGGGATGTGCGTGATCCGGACGGCGGAGTCGGTGGTGTTGACGCTCTGCCCGCCCGGGCCGGAGGAGCGGTAGACGTCGATCCGCATCTCGTTCTCGGGGATGTCGATGTGGTCGGTCTGCTCCACCACCGGCAGCACCTCGACCCCGGCGAAGCTCGTCTGCCGGCGGCCCTGGTTGTCGAACGGGCTGATCCGCACCAGCCGGTGGGTGCCCGACTCGACGCTGAGCGTGCCGTAGGCGTAGGGCACCTTCACGGTGAAGGTGGCCGACTTGAGGCCCGCCTCCTCGGCGTAGGAGGTCTCGTAGACCTCCGTCGGGTAGCCGTGCCGCTCGGCCCAGCGCAGGTACATCCGCAGCAGCATCTCGGCGAAGTCCGCCGCGTCCACGCCGCCGGCGCCGGCCCGGATGGCGACCAGCGCCTCCCGGGAGTCGTACTCGCCGGAGAGCAGGGTGCGGACCTCCATCTCCTGGATGGCCTTGGTCAGCCCGGCGATCTCCGACTCGACCTCGGTGAGCACCCCGGGGTCGGACTCGGCCTCGGCCAGCTCCAGCAGCACCCCGGCGTCGTCGAGGCGGGAGCGGAGGGTGGAGAGCTTGTTGATCTCGCCGTTGACGTACGACAGCTGGGAGGTCACCTGCTGCGCCTTGGCCTGGTCGTCCCACAGGTCGGGCGCGGAGGCCTCCTGCTCCAGGCGCGCCTTGTCCTCCCGCAGGCGGTCGACGTCGAGCACCGACTCGATGTTGCGCAGGGTGGCGTCGAGGTCCTTGAGCTGTTCGGCGTAATCGGCAGCGGTCACGACAGACAAGGGTACTGCTCGTGCGAGGAGTGAGCTTGCGAGCCCCGCAGTCACGAGCGAAAAGATAACTCCGCTCGTGCGAGGAGTGAGCCTGCGAGCCCCGCAGTCACGAGCGAAAAGATAACTCCGCTCGTGCGAGGAGTGAGCCTGCGAGCCCCGCAGTCACGAGCGAAAAGATGACCCGCTCGTGGGAAGAATGAGCTTGCGAGCCCGGTCAGCCGACCGGGGCGCTCTTCAGCCAGGACAGGGCCGCCTTGTGGTAGGCGACGGCGAACTCCAGCGCGCTGGCGTCGTACGTCTCGCCTTCCTTCTTGGCGTTCTTGACCTGCTCGCGGACCTTGGCGAGCGCCTCGGTGTGGTATTCGTTGGCCGCGGCCTGGAGGTTCTTGAGCTGGCTGGCGGAGTGCAGGTCGCCGAAGGCGATCCGCATGGCGACCGGGTTGCGGATCGTGTCCCGCCCCGGGTCCTCCGTCAACCAGCGGGAAAATGTCCGTTTTCCGGCTGCGGTGATCGCGTACGGCTGGCTGGAGCGCGGCCCGGGCTTGCCCATCCGGACGAGACCCCGCTCGGCCAGCACCGGCAGCTCCCGGTAGACCTGACTACGGGTCATCGACCAGTACGGCGCCAGCCGGCGCTCGGCGGCGGCCATCAACTGGCCACCTGTCATGGGGCCCTCATGGAGCAGCCCGAGCAGGGCCGCCGCCGTGGGGTTGACTCCGGAATCCGCCATGCCCATCACGCTGCCACTTTGCTGACGTGGCGTCCAGGATTTCACGGTTTCGCCACCCGGTAGGGCTTCCTATGTGCACTGTCGGCGCGAGACAGTCCGCGCCGGAGCGTCGATGTCTCAGAGCCGGCTGCGCAGCTCCCACAGCTCGGGGTAGAAGCGGCTCTCGACCCGGGAACGCAGGTACGCCCCGCCGGCCGAGCCCCCGGTGCCCGGTTTGGTGCCGATCTGCCGCTCGGCCATCAGCACGTGCCGGGCCCGCCACAGCGAGAACGCCTGGTCGTGCGCGACCAGCGCCTCCGCGAGGTCCCACAGCGGCCCGAACCGCTCCCGGTCGGCGGCGATCGTCGCGTACGCCGCGAAGCGCGCCTCCGCCTCGGAGACATCGAAGCCGGCCCGGCCGAGCACGGCCAGGAAGCCGTCCCAGAGGCTCGGCTCGGCCAGCCGCCGCTCCAGCCGTTCCCGCTCGACGGCGGGCAGCCCCCGGAACCGGCGCAGGTAGTCCGGGTCCTTCAGGCCGGAGAGGAACTCGATCTCCCGGAACTGGGCGGACTGGAAGCCCGACGCCGGGGCCAGCTTGGTGCGGAAGGCCAGGAAATCCTGCGGGGTCATCGTGTCGATGACGTCGACCTGGCCGATCAGCACCCGCTCCACCGCGTGGCAGCGCTCCAGCCGCACCCGGGGCAGGTAGGTCTCGCCGGCCAGCATCCGGTCCCGGGCGTCGGTCAGCTCGGCGAGCAGCAGCTTGAACCACAGCTCGTAGACCTGGTGGATGGTGATGAAGAGCAGCTCGTCGTGGGAGGCCGGGTCGGACTCCGGCACCTGTGCCGCGAGCAGGTCGGCCAGCCGCAGATAGTCGCTGTAGGTGAGCAGGCCACCCTGCTCGCCGAAGCGGGGGTCGTGCGCGGGGGTGGGGTGGGTCACAGCGGCCACGGTACCGCCGCCCGGCCGCCCCCGCCTCTCCCCGCCACCGTGCGGGGAAGGGCCCTTCCCGTCCGGGAACGGCGGGAAGGGCCCTTCCTGACGCCTCAGCCCATGTGCGGGTACGTGTGGTCGGTCGGCGCGACGAAGGTCTCCTTGATCGTCCGGGGCGACATCCACCGGACGAGGTTGTGCCAGGAGCCGGCCTTGTCGTTGGTGCCGCTGGCCCGGGCACCGCCGAAGGGCTGCTGCCCGACCACCGCGCCGGTCGGCTTGTCGTTGATGTAGAAGTTGCCGGCGGCGTACCGCATCTTCTCGGCCACCGCGTCGACCACCCGGCGGTCGGTCGCGAAGATCGACCCGGTCAGCGCGTACGGCGCGATCGACTCGGCCTGCGCGACCACGTCGTCGAAGCGGGCGTCGTCGAAGACGTGCACGCCGAGAATCGGCCCGAAATACTCGGTGGTGAACGTCTCGTGCGCCGCGTCGGTGCACTCGAACAGCGTCGGCCGGACGAAGTATCCGACGGAGTCGTCGGCGGTGCCGCCGGCCAGCACGCGGCAGGCGTCGTCGTCGGAGATCAGCTCCAGCGCGGCGGTGTGCCGATCGAACGCCTTGGCGTCGATCACCGCGCCGCCGAAGTTGCCGAAGTCGGTGACGTCGCCGTAGGTGAGGGACTCCGTGGTGGCGGCCAGCCGGTCGCGCAGCCCGCCCTCCCAGAGCGACCGCGGGACGTACGCCCGGGAGGCCGCCGAGCACTTCTGGCCCTGGTACTCGAAGGCTCCCCGGATCAGCGCGGTGTGCAGGGCGTCGACGTCCGCGCTGGTGTGCGCGACGACGAAGTCCTTGCCGCCGGTCTCGCCGACCAGGCGCGGGTAGCCCCGGTAGCGGGAGATGTTCTCCCCGACGGTCTTCCACAGGTGCTGGAAGACCTTGGTGGAACCGGTGAAGTGGATGCCGGCCAGGTCCGGGTCGGCGAGCACGACGTCGGAGACCTCCTCGCCACGCCCGGTGACCATGTTGATCACGCCGGGGGGCAGGCCGGCCGCCTCGAACAGCCGCATGGTGAAGTGCGCGGCGAACTGCTGGGTCGGGCCCGGCTTCCAGACCACCGTGTTGCCCAGCAGGGCCGGCGCCGAGGGCAGGTTGCCGGCGATCGCGGTGAAGTTGAACGGGGTGATCGCGTAGACGAAGCCCTCCAGCGGGCGGTGGTCGAAGCGGTTCCACACCCCCGGCGACGACATCGGCTGCTCCTCCAGCAGCTTCCGGGCGAAGTACACGTTGAACCGGAGGAAGTCGACGAACTCGCAGGCCGAGTCGATCTCGGCCTGGATGGCGGTCTTCGACTGGCCGAGCATGGTGGCCGCGTTCAGGGTGTCCCGCCAGGGGCCGGCGAGCAGCTCGGCGGCGCGCAGGAAGATCGCGGCGCGCTCCTCGAACGGCAGGGCCCGCCACATCGGGGCGGCGTCCTTGGCGGCCTTGACCGCCGCGCGGGCGTCCTCGTGGTCGGCGTGCCCGGTGACGCCCAGCACGTGCGCGTGCTTGTGCGGCTGCACCACGTCGATCGACTCGCCGCCGGCCATCCGCTGCTCACCGGCGATGGTCATCGGCAGGTCGATCGGCTCGGCGACCAGCTCGGCCAGCCGCCGCTGGAGCCGTTCCCGGTCGACACTGCCCGGCTCGTAGTTGCGCACCGGCTCGTTGCGCGGCTCGGGTACGGAGAACACGGCGTCCATCAGGGCTCCTGGCGATCTCGACAGCGGTGGCGAAATCGGACCCGCGGGCACCGGCCGGACGACCGGCGCCGGACGCCGCGGGGGTGGACCGGTCGCGGCGGCGGGACCTCGCCCGATTGTTTCACGGCGCGGCCCTCACCCCACCCCCACCACCGACCGACCGGGGCGGGCCCGGCGGGCGCGTACGCTGGGTGGCCGGTGAACTGCCGGCCCGCCGAGGGCCGGGCGTCCGTCGGAGGGATGAGGATGACCAAGCAGCCCGGCAGCTCCGCCGCCGCGGAATCGGACCAGCCGGTTCCGGCCGACGACGCCACCGCTGCCGGACCGGGGCGGGAGCCGGGCCCGGCCGACGCCGACGGGTCGGACCGGCCGGCCGCCGACGGCGACGGGGTCGCTCCGGCGCTCGCGCCCGGCGCACCGGTGCTCGCGCTCCTGGCGCTCGGCTGGCTGACCGCGATGCTCTGGTCGACCCGCGAGGCGATCGACTCGGCGGCCGCCGGGATCACCGCGATCAGCCTCTCCGCGTTCGCCCTGCCGGGGGTGATCTCGGCCGCGCTGGTCGCCGGCGCCGCCTTCGCCCTCTTCGGCGTCGACCTGCTCGCCCGCCGGGGCAGCGACCGGGTGACCCTGCGCTTCGTGGCCGCGATCGGCACCGGCCTGCTGGTGGCGCTGGCCGCCGCGTTCGCGATCAACCTGACGTACGCCGACAACGCGACCACCAACGTGATCGCCGGCACCACCGCCGCCGCGGCGACGATCGGCGGCGCCATCGCCGGCGCCCGCAGCGCGCCCGTGGTCGGTGCCGTGGTCGCCGCCGCCCTCGGCACGCTCGTCTTCGTGGTGGCCTTCAGCCGGGCCCGCGACCCCCTGTTCGACCTCTTCGGCGCCGGCGACAGCCAGGAGTCGCTGCTCACCGCCGCCAAGTGGGTGTCGCGCACCGAGTCGCTGCTCGCCGGCCTGGTGGCGGGGCTGCTCGCCTTCGGCTACCTGACCTGGGCCCGGCGCCAGGCCGCCCGGCGGGACGCGGCGACGCCCGCGCCGCGCTGGCCGGCGTACCTGCTGGCCGGGGCCGGCCCGGGCCTGCTCCTGCTCCTCGCCGAAGTGATCATCCGGGTCGGCGGGCGCTCCCTGCTCGACCTGGCCGGCGCCCTCAGCGAGGCGGACGCGGTGGCGCAGACCTCGCTGGGCACCTCCCGGGTCGACAACGGCATCTGGGTGCTCTTCGTCGGCGCGCTGACCGCCATGATCGCCTTCGGCCGCACCCTGGGCCCGGCCCACGCCGACGACGACGAGCCGGCCGAGGCCGCCCCCACCCGCTGACGGGGGGTCAGGAGGCGGCGCGGAGCAGCAGGTCCAGCTCGGAGACGTCGTACCACTCCAGCTCGTGGTCCTCGGCCCCGTCGACCGTGAACTGGGCGTCCGGGTCGCCGGCGAGGGCCTCGGTGACCACCTCCGCCGCGGCGGCCACGTCCTCGACCGCGTCGGCGCCGTCCACGTGGATCGCGGCGACGGCGGCGACGGGCACGGGCGCGCTCAGCTCGACCGCGCTGGAGCCCAGCTCCCCGTCGCCCCGGCCCACCGCCGAGGCGGGCAGGTCCACCGAGACGACCACGCGGCGGCGGGGCGCGTCGGGATCGGCCCGGAGCAGTTGCAGCGCGTCCTGGGCGGCGCGGGTGAAGGCGACGTACTCCAACTCCTCCTCGTCGCCCTCGGCGTACCACTCGCGCAGGGCGGGGGTCACCGCGTGCGCGGCGGCCACGGGCAGCCCCGGCCCGCGCAGGAGGGTCAGCATCGGGACGGTCGCCGGCACGTACACCCGGACAAGCTCCTCGGTCACCGGTCGTCTCCCCCGCTCAGGTCCGCCGCCGGCCTCCGCCGGTCCGCCGCCGATCATGCCGTACGCCGTGACCGTCATACACCTCGCACCTGCGCGACGGAAGCTCCCGGCCGGTGTGTCCCGCCGGACGCGTCGCCGCAGGTCCCGTCCGCCGGCTGGGCGACGTCGGCAGTCGGTGGCAAACTGAGCCAAACGACGCCGACCCCGGGAGTTTCCGTGGAACCGAGGTTCCTGCTGCTCTCCGACGTGGCCACCGAGCTGAACGTGTCGGACTCGCAGGTCTACCACATGGTGCGCAGCGGCGAGCTGCCGGCGATCAAGATCGGCGGGCGTGGCCAGTGGCGCGTGGAGCGTGCCCGGCTGGAGGAGTACATCGAGCGCAAGTACGCCGAGACCGCCGAGTGGGTGCGGAGCAACCCGCTGGCCGAACGCGACCCGGAGTAACCACCCGAACGCCCCCAGCCATTGACCATCGGCTCTGCCGTGTCCGAGAATGGAGCCAGTCGAAGGCAAACGTAGGTAAACGCAAGATCATGGGAGGTCCGGATGACCGACTCGCGCCGTCCCGGCCCGCCGCGCCCTCCCGTCCGGCTGCGCCCCGCGCCCTCGTTCGAGCCGCCGTTCGCCGATGACGACGCCGCACACTGGCCCGCCCCGGCGCACGCCCAACTCGTCCTCGACCTGTTCGAGCCGGCCCGCCGCGACCCCGACCGGCCGCCCGGCCGCCGGGCGCGGGTGTCGCCCGCCCCGGCGGGACCCGGCCGCGGGCCCGCCGCCCCGCTGCCCCCGGGCGCGCTGGTGACCGCCACCCCCGAGGCCACCCGGGCCGCCCACCGCTTCGTGAGCACCTGCCTGGAGGTGCTCAACGGCTACCGTCCGCCCGGGCAGCTCCGCCCGCTGCTCGACCCGGCCAGGGCGGCCGGGCTGCTGCCCGAGCTCGCCCGCGCCACCGCCCGGTCCGGCCCGGCGCGTCGCCGGTCCACCCGGCCCGCCGTACGACTACGTCGGCTGCGGGTCTGCGAGCCGCGCGCCGCCGCCGTGGAGGCGGCCGCGGTGCTCGCCGGCGCGGGCGGGCGCACCTGGGCGATGGCGCTGCGCCTGGAGCACCGCCGCGGCACCTGGCTCTGCACCGCCCTCCAGGTGCTCTGAAACACGGATCGAGCCGCGGTCGGCGAGGACCGCGGCTCGATTCGCTCCGGCGGGGCGCAGCCCCGCTCACCTGTCGATCAGGCGCCGCCGTTGGGCGCGCCGTGGCAGCGCTTGTACTTGCGACCGGAACCGCACGGGCACGGCGCGTTGCGGGACGGGCCGTTGCCGGCCTCCGCCTGCCCCGGCGCCGGACGCCGCGCGGCGCTCGCCGCGACGGCCGGGCCGCGCAGGCCCGTCGCCGGGCGCTGCGGCGCCGCGGGGGCCGTCGTCCCCGGTGCGGCCGGGGCGGCCGGTTCCGGCCGGCCGACGCCGAGCGCCGGCGCCTGCTCGTCGGCGCGCTCGACGGCCACCGCACCCGCGCCGGCCTCGCCGTCGATGGTCGGCGCCGAGTACTGGAGGCCCTGCTGCTGCGGCGACCGGCCCAGGCCCTTGGCCCGGATCTCGACCGGCTTGTCGAGCAGCTTGACCTCCTCGGCCGCGGGCTCCGGCTCGTTGACCTGGACCTCGACGTTGTAGAGGAAGCCGACCGTCTCCTCCTTGATGCCGTCCATCATGGTGGCGAACATGTCGAAGCCCTCGCGCTGGTATTCCACCACCGGGTCGCGCTGGGCGTACGCCCGCAGGCTGATGCCCTCCTGGAGGTAGTCCATCTCGTAGAGGTGCTCGCGCCACTTGCGGTCGATCACCTGGAGCAGGACCATCCGCTCCAGCTCGCGGGTGCCCTCCGCCCCGAGCTGCTCCTCGCGCCGGTCGTACGCGGCGTGCGCGTCCTCCTTGAGGCGGGCGAGCAGGAAGTCCGCGTCGATGCCCGCCCGGGACCCGCCGGCCTCCTCCTCCAGCTCATCGATCGTCACGCCGACCGGGTAGAGCTGCTTGAGGCTGGACCAGAGCTGCTCCAGGTCCCAGTCCTCGCCGTAGCCCTCGGAGGTGGCCCCCCGCACGTACGCCTCGACGACGTCGTCGATCATGTTGCGGACCTGGTCCGAGAGGTCCTCGCCGTTGAGCACCCGCAGGCGCTCGGCGTAGATCACCTGGCGCTGCTTGTTGAGCACCTCGTCGTACTTGAGGACGTTCTTGCGGATCTCGGCGTTCTGGCCCTCGATCTGGGCCTGGGCGCTCTTGATCTGGCGGGTGACCATCTTCGACTCGATGGGCACGTCCTCCGGGATGTTGAAGCGCTCCATGACCGCCTCGACCGCCCCGGAGCGGAAGCGCTTCATCAGCTCGTCCTGGAGCGACAGGTAGAACCGGGACTCGCCCGGGTCACCCTGCCGGCCGGAACGACCACGCAGCTGGTTGTCGATCCGGCGGGACTCGTGCCGCTCGGTGCCCAGCACGTAGAGGCCGCCGGCGTCGGCGACCTCCTCCGCCTCGACGTCGCAGGCCTGCTTCCACTTGGGCAGGACCTCCTCCATCGCCTTGGCGTACTCCTCCTCGTGCTCGATCGGGTCGAGGCCACGCTGGCGGAGCTCGTTGGCGGCGAGGAACTCGGCGTTGCCGCCGAGCAGGATGTCGGTGCCGCGGCCGGCCATGTTGGTCGCGACGGTGACGGCGCCCTTGCGGCCGGCCTGGGCGACGATCTCGGCCTCACGCGCGTGGAACTTGGCGTTCAGCACGGAGTGCGGGATGCCACGGCGGCGCAGGAGCTGGGAGAGGATCTCGGAATTCTCCACCGAGACGGTGCCGACGAGCACCGGCTGGCCCACCGCGTGCCGCTCGGCGATGTCCTCCACCACGGCGTTGAACTTGGCCTTCTCGGTCTTGTAGATCACGTCCGGCCGGTCCTGCCGGACCATCGGCCGGTGGGTCGGGATGGTGACGACACCGACCTTGTAGACCTTGTTGAACTCGCCGGCCTCGGTCTGCGCCGTACCGGTCATGCCGGAGAGCTTCTCGTAGAGGCGGAAGTAGTTCTGGAGGGTGATGGTGGCGAGGGTCTGGTTCTCCTGCTTGATCTCCACCCCCTCCTTGGCCTCGATCGCCTGGTGCATGCCCTCGTTGTAGCGGCGTCCGTGCAAGATGCGGCCGGTGAACTCGTCGACGATCAGGACCTCGCCGTCGCTGACGATGTAGTCCTTGTCGCGCTTGAAGAGCTCCTTGGCCTTGATGGCGTTGTTGAGGTAGCCCACCAGCGGGGTGTTCACCGACTCGTAGAGGTTGTCGATGCCCAGCCGGTCCTCGACCTTCGCCACGCCGCGCTCGGTGACGGCGATGGTCCGCTTGGCGTGGTCGACCTCGTAGTCGCCCTCGCCGTCCTTGCCGGGCTGGAGCCGGGCCACCACGCCCGCGAACTCCGTGTACCAGCGGGCGGAGTGCTCGGCCGGGCCGGAGATGATCAGCGGGGTGCGAGCCTCGTCGATCAGGATCGAGTCGACCTCGTCGACCACCGCGAAGTTGTGGCCGCGCTGGACCAGCTCGTCCCGCGACCAGGCCATGTTGTCGCGCAGGTAGTCGAAGCCGAACTCGTTGTTCGTGCCGTAGGTGACGTCGCACTCGTACGCGGCGCGGTGCTCGACGGCCGGCCGGTTGGGCAGGACCACGCCGACGGTGAGGCCGAGGAACTCGTGCACCCGCCCCATCCAGGCGGCGTCGCGCTGGGCCAGGTAGTCGTTGACCGTGATGACGTGCACGCCCTTGCCGGAGAGCGCGTTGAGGTAGACCGGCATGACCGAGGTCAGCGTCTTGCCCTCACCGGTCTTCATCTCGGCGATGTTGCCGAAGTGCAGCGCCGCGCCGCCCATCACCTGGACGTCGTACGGGCGCTGGCCGAGCACCCGGGCGGCCGCCTCCCGGCACACCGCGAAGGCCTCCGGCAGCAGGTCGTCGAGGGTCTCGCCGTCCGCGAGCCGCTCCTTGAACTGGTCGGTCATGCCGCGCAGCTCGTCGTCGCTGAGGTTGACGTAGTCGTCCTCGATCGAGTTGACGGCGGCGGCGATGGCCTTCAGCCGGCGCACCATACGGCCCTCGCCCGCGCGGAGGACCCTTTCCAGAATCGACACGGATCAACGCTCCCCTAGACAGTCTCGAACCATCGTAGGCGCTCCATCGGCGCGATGGTCACTGGTGGCGGCCCTCCGACCCGGCGAAACCGACATAACTCGCTCGACGCGCGCCGCCTCCGCCGTAATCCGGTTACGCCGTACGCGAACGATCCGGCACGATGGCTCGGGTGGAACCCGTGGAGATCACCGAGGACGGCCTGCTGCTGCGACCCTGGCGGGCGACCGACGCCGACGCGGTGCACCGGGCGTGCCAGGACCCGGACATCCAGCGCTGGACCACCGTACCTCGCCCGTACCTGCCCGAACACGCGCACAGGTTCGTCACCGAGGTGGCCCCGGGGGACTGGGCGGCCGGCACCGGGGCGCCGTTCGCGGTCTGCGACCCCGCCACCGGCGAGGTGCTCGGCTCCTGCGGGCTGGTCTCGATCGACCCCGGCCTCGGCACGGGCGAGATCGGGTACTGGACCGCGCCCTGGGCCCGGGGCCGGGGCGTCACCGTACGGGCCGCCCGGGCCGTCGCGCGCTGGGCCTTCGACACGCGGAAACTGCGCCGGCTGATCTGGCAGGCCGAGGTCGGCAACCACGCCTCCCGCCTGGTCGCGCTCCGGACGGGCTTCCGCGTCGAGGGGCAACTGCGGCTGGCCAACCCCGCGCCGGACGGCGGGCCGGACGGTTGGATCGGCTCGCTGTTCCCCGGCGAAGTGCCCGCCCCCGGCGAGACCGGGCCCGCCGGGCCCGGCACCCTGGAGACCCGGCGGGCCGCCGTCCTCGGCCGCCCCCAGCCCGTCCTCTTCGCCACCGCCGGCGGCGGTGAGCTGCGGCTGCGCCCGATGGAGGAGCGCGACCTCGAATCGGTCGTCGAGACCTGCCGGGACCCGGAGACCATCCGGTGGACCACCGTGCCCGACCCGTACGATCCCGCCGACGCCGAGTCCTACCTGGTCTACTCGCGCGGCACCTGGGCGGCCGGCACCAGCGCCTGCTTCGTGATCGCCGACGCCGACGACCGGTACGCCGGCTCGATCGACCTGCGGCTCTCCCCCGTCGACCCGCTGCTGGCCGACGTCGGCTTCATGACCGCGCCGGCGAGCCGGGGCCGGGGCTTCATGCCGGCCGCGCTGACCGCCCTCGCCACCTGGGGCTTCACCACGCTGGGCCTGGCCCGGATCGAGTGGCGGGCCAACGTCGGCAACACCGCCTCGCGCCGGGTCGCCGAGAAGGCCGGCTTCACGGTCGAGGGCACCGCCCGGGGCGGGCTCACGCACCGGGGCGAACGGGTGGACGCCTGGGGCGGCGCGCTGCTCGCCGGGGACCTGACGTGACGCCCGAGGTGATCGACGCCCACGGGGTGCGGCTGCGGCCGTTCCGCCCCGAGGACGCCGCCGACCTGGCCGCCGGTTGCGCCGACCCGGTCAACCTGCGGTTCAACCCGGGCATGCCGGAGCCGTACACCGAGGCCGACGCCCACTGGTGGATCACCGAGGGCGCCCCGGCGGCCTGGACCGCCGGCGGGGCCGCGTACGCCATCGCCGACCGCGCCACCGACCGGCTGGTCGGCGGGGCGGGCCTCGGCCAGGTCGTGACGCCGCGCCGGCAGGCCGAGGTGGGCTACTGGGTCGCGCCCTGGGCGCGGCGTCGCGGCGTCGCGACCGCCGCGACGCGGGCCCTGGCCGATTCGGCGTTCCGGTGCGGGTTCGACCGGCTGGAGCTGTTGACCCACGCGGAGAACCCGGCCAGCCAGCGGGTGGCGCTCGCCGCCGGCTTCCGCCACGAGGGGGTACGCCGGGCGGCCGGCCAGCTCCGCGGCGGCGGCCGGTCGGACCTGATGGCCTGGGTACGCCTCGCCGACGACCCGCCCGGCCCCACCCCCCGGCTGCTGCCCGACCTGCCCGACGGCCGGCTCACCGACGGCGTGGTGACCCTGCGCCCGCTCGGCCCGGACGACGTCGACCTGATGTACCACCTGCACACCCTGCCGGAGGTGGTGGCGAACCAGGCCCCGCCGGTGCCGCCCACCCGGGAGGCGATCACGCGACGCTGCCGGCTGTCGGAGAGCGGGTGGCTGACCGGCACCATCGCCCGGCTGTTGATCCTCGACGCGACCACCGGCGAACCGGTCGGCAGTTGCGGGATGTCCTACCTCGACGCCGCCGCCGGGGAGGCGGGCGTCGGCTACGCGCTGCTGCCCGCCGCGCGGGGTCGTGGGCTGGCCACCCGGGCGGTGCGGCTCCTCGCCGGTTGGGCGTTCGGGCCGGCGGGGGCCGCCCGGCTGACGGCCGCCACCCTGCCCGGCAACGTCGCGTCGCAGCGGGTGCTGGAGAAGGTCGGCTTCCGCCGGGAGGGGCTGCTGCGCGGGCGGCTGCCGGGGCTGGCGGGCACCCGGATCGACGACCTGGTCTTCGGGCTGCTCCCCGACGAAATCCGCTGACCCGCGCCTGGTCGCACCTCAGGCCGTGCGGTGGGCCGGAGGCCCGACGTCCGTCGGCCGTGGTGGCGGCACGGGCCGCCACCACGGCGTCGGAGGATCAGAGGGCGAGGGAGATGATGCCGTAGTCGTAGGCGTGTCGCCGGTAGACGACGCTCGGTCGGCCGGACTCCTTGTCCTGGAACAGGTAGAAGTCGTGGCCGACGAGTTCCATCTGGAACAGGGCGTCGTCGACGGTCATCGGCTCGGCGGGGTGCACCTTCTCCCGCGCGATGTGCCAGGGCTGATCCTCGTGCTCCTCCTCGACCCGTTCCGCCACGGCCGTGGCCGTGCCGGCGCGGGCGCCATCGACGGACGCCCCCAGGGGCGCGTCGAGGTCGGCGACCGGCAGGCCGGCGGTGGCGGCGGCGACGGAGAGCGGGGCGTGCCGACCCCGGTGGACGCGGCGGCGGTCGGCCGCCCGGCGCAACCGGGTGTCGAGCTTGGCGATGGCCGCGTCGAGCGCGCTGTAGAAGTCGTTCGTGCACGCCTCCGCCCGGATCACCGGGCCCCGGGAGACGCAGGTGATCTCGACGCGCTGGCAGTGGTCCGCCTGGCGGGGATTCCGCTCGTGAAAAAGCTCGACATCGACACGAATAAGTTTGTGGTCGTAGCGTTCGATCTTTGCGAGTTTCTCCGCTACGTGCACCCGGTAATGGTCCGGCACTTCGACGTTACGGCCCTTGACCACGATGTCCACGTGACCTCCCTAGTTCGGACGGTCGTTCGATCCGGCATCCGGTCGCGCGCATCTGGGGGAGGTCCCACTCGGCGTCGACCGGTCAGTGCGGCTACGCCTCCTTTCACCGCCGGGAGCGGGTGGGAAGACCCTCCTACCCCCGACAGGCAAACGCTAACTCCTGTTCGCCCGGCCGTCACCCCCGGTCGCGGAGACGGCCAGAAATTTTTCACACCTCATACACCAACGGGTGAAACGGAAACACGATCGGTTACGACCGGTGCCGTTTCTCGGTCGCGGCGAGCACGGCGGCGACCGTCGGCGACAGCCCGCTCACGGTCAGCGCGCGTGCCACCGCGGCGAGGGTCGACCCGGTGGTGAGGATGTCGTCGAGCACCACGACCGCGGTCCCGTCCGGGGCGGGCGCGACCCGGGGGCGGACCCGGAAGGCGGACTCGGCCGCCGCCGCCCGCCCGGCGCTGTCCAGCGTCACCGAGTCGGGGCAGGGCAGGGCGCGCAGGGGCCGGCGCACCCGCACCGGCCAGCCCGCCCGGCGCAGCCGGTCCGCGCAGTGCCGGGTCAGCCGGCCGAGGTGGTCGCCGTACCGGGCGCGGGCCGCCGCCGCGGTGTCCGGCACCGGCACCAGCGTCACCGGCCGTGTCTCGCCGACCGCCGCCGCCACGACCTCGGCGAGCAGCGCGCCGAGCGGCCGGGCCAGCCCGTGCCGGCCGTGGTCCTTGTACGCGAGCAGCGCCTCCCGCAGCGGGCCCGCGTACGGGCCGAGGGCGACGCAGGGCGGCAGGTCGGGCGGGGCCGGGGTGGGGCGTACCGCCCGAGGCCGCAGCGCGTCCAGCGCCGCCACGCACTCCGGACAGACGCCGTGCCGCAGCCCCGGCCGGCGTTCCCGGCAACCGGCGCACTCCACCGGCAGCACCAGGTCGGTGAGGTCCGACCAGAGCCCGCCGAGGCCCGGCATCAGTAGAGGAAGAAGGGGGCGGTCGGGTTGCCGGCACGCGTCCCGGTCGAGGGCGGCGACACCTGCACCTGCTCGGGCTGGATCCGCTCGAACGGAGCGCTGCCGTACGCCACCCCGTTCGCCTCGTACATCGCCGCGCCGCGCGGCACCTCCGTGTTGGCCGGGTACGCGGCGAGGTGCGTCACCCGGGCGCCGATCTTGTCCTCCACCCGGGTGTCCCGGGTGCCGTCCACGCTGACCTCGTAGACCGCCGGGCGGCCGACCTCCCCCGCGAGGAGCAGCTTGTCCTCGCCGTACCAGTCGACGGCCGACAGGCCGGTCAGCCGGGTGGGCAGCCGACGGGCCGGGCCGAGGGTGACCCCGCCCTCGGTGGGGCTCAGGGCGGCGACGTAGAGCCCGCCGCCGGCGATGACGGCGATCCGGTGCCCGTCCAGCGAGGCGGCCACCGCGGTCACCGTGCCGGAGACGCCCAGCGACACGGGGGTGAGTTGCGCCTGGGCGTCGAACCGGTAGAGAGCGCCGTCGGCGACCACCAACCCGGCCGGCTCGCCCCGGTCCGTCGAGCGCAGCCAGACCGGCCGGCCGATCGTGCCGTAGCCCTTCGCGCTGCGGTGGAAGACGGCGACGGGGTCGAGCCCGGCGCCGACGGACAGCCACTGCCGGCCGGCCTCCGTGACCACCAGTGCCGCCCGGATCTGGTCCTCGGCGCGGCTGAGCCCCGCCGTCACGACGTTCCTGTTCTCCTCGGCCGCCACCGGCACCGTGACGATCGTTCCGGCGGCGTCGGACAGCGGGTGGACGGCGCCCTCGTAGACGCAGAACCGCTGGAAGCCGCCACCGACCCGGTACACCGGGTTCGCCTGCCGGTGCGCCTCCAGGTCGGGGATGTCCTTCCGGGGCTGGGTACGGATCTTGATCTCGAGCTGCCCGTCGACGTCGGGCAGCGACCAGGCGAGCTGCGTGGCGAGCTGCTCCAGGCGGACCTTCTCGTCCGGCATCTCCAGGTCGACCTCCCAGCGGCCCTCCGTCCGGGTGGCGTTGTTGATCAGGCGGGTGCCGTCCGGCAGCCCGGTGACCGCGGAGCGCAACCAGGGGGAGGGGCCGGCGGTCAGCCACTTCACCACCTCGCTGACCAGCCGCTCGTCGGGCACGGCGAGGGGCAGGTAGCGTTGGTCGGGCACCAGCCGGGTGCGGCCGGAGTTCCAGAAGTAGATCGTCCGGCTCTGGTAGTACGCCTCGAGCGCGTCGACGCTGAGCAGCAGCACGTTCGGCGGGTTGGCCACGAACAGGCCCGCGTTCGCCCGGCCCTCCTGCGTGCGCAGCTCGAACGTGTACGACGTGGTGCTCGTCTCCGGTGGGGCCAACGTGCCGTCGGCGCGCAGCTGGCCGACCTGCTGCACCTTGAGGGTGACGTCGGTCTTGTTCGGGTCGTTGACGATGACCGGCGCCTCCGTGAGCCGGACGACGGTCAGCGCGACCTCGCTGCCCTCCTTCACCTGGAGGCGGTCGTGGTCCTCCGGCGTGATGAACTGCCGGACCCGCTGGTAGGCCCCGTCCGGCTCGCCGGCGGCGGCGGAGAGGAAGTTCTTGACGAACTGCTCCGGTTCGCCGCCGCTCGCGCTGCGATTCGGGGGCTCGCCCCGGATGCCGCTGGTGGAGCCGGCCTCGGCCGCCGGCCCGGCGCCCTCCACCCGGACCTCGGTGTTGGCCGGGATGCCGCAGCCGGCCGTGCCCGCCAGCAGCAGTGCGCCGCCGAGCACCACGGCGAGCAGGTGCCGCCTCACGATCCCACCTCCGCGCGTCCCCCGGTCCCCTGCCGCCCCGGCCCGGCGGCCACCGCGCCGTCGGCCGGGCCGACCGCGAGCACGCCGCCGCTGCCCGGGCCGATGGCCAGCAGCCCGCCCTCGCGGGGGCCGCCGAAGGGCAGGGCGGCGTCGGCCGGGACCAGCCGCAGCGGCGAGGTGGTCAACCGGTCGCCGGCGCGGGCCGGCAGGGTGAGCCGGAACTGGGCGCCCTGCCCGGGCGCGCCCCACGCCTCCAGCCAGCCGCCGTGCAGCCGGGCGTCCTCCAGGCTGATCGACAGCCCCAGCCCGGTGCCGCCGGTCTGCCGCGCCCGGGACGGGTCGGCCCGCCAGAAGCGGTTGAACACCAGCTTCTCCTCGCCGGGCTTGAGGCCCACCCCGTGGTCGCGGACGGTGATCGCGACGGCCGTGTCGTCCATCCCCAGGGTGATCAGCACCGGCTTGCCCTCGCCGTGCTCCACGGCGTTGCCGACCAGGTTGCGCAGCACGCGCTCGACCCGCCGCGGGTCGACCTCGGCGATCACCGGCGTGGCGGGCACGTCCAGCTCGATGGGCACCCCGACCCGCTCGGCCAGTCCGGCGAGGCGGTCGGCCACCCGGTGCACGACCGGCACCAGGTCGGTCGGCTCGGCGTCCAGCATCGCGAAGCCGGCGTCGAAGCGGCTGATCTCCAGCAGGTCGGTGAGCAGCTCCTCGAAGCGGTCCAGCTCGGCCTGGAGCAGCTCGGCGCTGCGCGCCACCGCCGGATCGAACTCGTCCCGCTCGGAGAAGATCAGGTCGGCGGCCATCCGGACCGTGGTGAGCGGCGTGCGCAGCTCGTGCGACACGTCGGAGGTGAAGCGGCGTTGCAGCCGGGACATCTCCTCCAGCCGCAGGATCTGGCGCTGGAGGTTGGTCGCCATCTGGTTGAACGACGCGGCGAGCAGGGCGAGGTCGTCCTCACCGTTGACCGCCATCCGCTGGTCGAGCAGGCCGGCGGAGAGCCGCTGGGCCGTCCGGGCGGCCACCCGCACCGGGGTCACCACCAGCCGGGTGACCAGGCCGGCGAGCAGGCCGAGCAGGATCACCAGGGCCGCGCCGGTGGCGACCACCGTCGCGCGGGCGTCGGCGGCCGTGTCGTCCTGCCGCGTCAGCGGCACGAGGTAGTAGAGCTCCACCTGGCCGAACTTGGTCGGCACGGGCGAGCCGTAGACCAGGTATTTCGTGCGCTCCCCGTCCAGCCGGCCGGTGCGGATCTGGCTGGCCATCTTGCCCCCGGCGACCGTGGCGCGCAGCTCGCTGCTGATCAGCGGCCGGACGTTGACCGCGGGCGAGGAGCGCGGCTGGATGACGCCGGTGTGGTTGTCGGCGGTGAGCGCCACGATCACGCCGGTGGTCTGCTGCGGGTCACCGCCGGCGAGGTAGTTGACCGTGCCGTCGACGGTCTCCTGGAACTGCGCGTCCTGCGGCTGGTTGTAGAGACCGAACTGCTTGGCCGCGTACGCCGCGCCGCTGTCCAGCCGCACCCGCACGTCGGTCTCGGCGTTGTCCACCAGGATGCTGGTGATCTTGTCGGCGATCAGGTAGGCGAAACCGCCCACCAGCAGGCTGGACGCGACCAGTGTGATGGTCACCACCCGCAGCTGCAGTGACCGCCGCCAGGTCTGGTGCAGCCCGGCCAGCAGGCGCGCGGACCGGCCGCTCAGGCCGCGCCACAGCTCCCGCACGGCGGCGACACGCCAGCGCGGAGCTGTCGGCTGGGGGTCCGGAATCGGGGAGGTGGCCACAGTGTGACCAGGCTATCCGGTGCCCGCCTTGTAGCCCACGCCCCGCACGGTGAGGATGATTTCCGGTCGCTCCGGATCCGGCTCGATCTTGGCGCGCAGCCGCTGCACGTGCACGTTGACCAGCCGGGTGTCCGCGGCGTGCCGGTAGCCCCAGACCTGCTCCAGCAGCACCTCGCGGGTGAACACCTGGCGCGGCTTGCGGGCGAGCGCCACCAGCAGGTCGAACTCCAGCGGCGTCAGCTTCACCTCCTCGCCGTTGCGGCTGACGGTGTGCGCCGGCACGTCGATGGTGATCTGGTTGCCGGGCGGCCCGATGGTCAACATCTCGGGGGCCACGTCCTCGCCGCGCCGCAGCCGCGCCCGCATCCGGGCGACCAGCTCCTTGGGCTTGAACGGCTTGACCACGTAGTCGTCGGCCCCGGACTCCAGGCCGAGGACCACGTCGACGGTGTCGCTCTTGGCGGTCAGCATGACGATCGGCACGCCCGACTCGGCCCGGATCGACCGCGCCACGTCGATGCCGCTCATGCCGGGGAGCATGAGGTCGAGCAGGACGATGTCCGGCCGGTTCTCGCGGAACGCGGCCAGGGCCCGCTCCCCGTCGGCGACGAACGAGGGCAGGAACCCCTCGCTGCGCAGGACGATGCCGAGCATCTCGGCGAGCGCGGGGTCGTCGTCGACCACCAGTACCCGGGCTCTCATGGGGTTAATGTTTCCATCCCGTTCAGTTTCGGTGGGATCCGCGTCACCCGGCACGGTACTGCCGTGGGACGCCGCCGCCCAGCAACCGACGCCGGCGTCGCCGCCCCGGCGTGCGGGTCCACCCGATCGGACCGCGCGTGTCACCATGATCCCCGCGTGCGCCGTCACGCGCCACCGTCGCCCGTCCCCAGGAGTACGCGTGCCCGACGCCGGCCCGACCGCCGTGCTCCCGCGCCGCCCGCTCACGGTCGGCGAGCTGCTGGACTCCGCGGTCCTGCTGCTGCGCGGCCAGGCCCGGGTGCTGGTCCCGCTCGCCCTCGCCCTGGCCGTCGGCGAGCAGCTCCTGCTCTACCCGCTGCGGCTCGCCGCCGACGTCGAGCCCCCCGTCTGGTTCGTGGAGTTCGATCACTTCGGGGCGTACTGGCTGCTGCTGGCCGTCGGCGCGGCGACCGAGGCGATGATCATCACGCTGCTGGGCAACCCGGCCGCCCGGGCCGCCGGCGGCGCGCTGTTCGGCCGTACGGTCGGGCCGCGCGAGGTGTTCCGTCCCGCCGGCGCCCGCTGGGGCGCCACGGTGCTGCTCACCGCCCTGGTCGGGCTGGTGATGTTGGTGGCCGCGCTGTTCGGGCCGGCCTGGTTCATCGGTTTCGCCCTGCTCGGCGCCGTGGCGCCGGCGCTGGTCGTCGACCGGGTGCACCCGCTGCGGGCCCCGCTGCGCGCCGCCACCCTGGCCGTACGCGGCGGCGGCCGGGCCGGCGGGATCCGGCTGCTCGGCTACCTGTCCTGGTGGATCGTCCGCCTCGGCCTCGGCATCGGCGTCTACTACGGGCTGGACGCGCTCGACCTGGTCGACCGGACCTGGGCCCCCTGGCTGTCGCTGGCCGTCTGGGCGGGCGTCAACGGCGTCGCGTACCCGGCGCTGGCCTGCCTCGACGCGGTGCTGCACCTGGAGACCCGGATGCGCACCGAGGGGCTGGACATCCGCCTCTCCCGGGCCCGGACGGGCACGCCGGAGGCCGTTCTGCTGGCGGCCGACCGATGAGCTTCAGCCGGTGGTGGACCGAGACCACGGCCGCGCTCGGCGACCGGGTGCCGCTGCCCCTGGCCGCGCTGCTGCTGGTGCTCGCCGCGGTGCTGGTGGCGGTCGGCTGGTACACGTACCCCGCCTGGGTGCCCCGCCGGCTGCCCCGACTGCCCCGGCTGCGTCGACGCCGCCGGAAGCCCGGGCCGGTGGACGCCCCCGCGCCGGTCGTACCCGCGCCGCGCGAGCCGGAGCCGGAGTTGCCGGCCGCCGCGTACGTCTCCCTCGCCGACCGGCTGGCCGCCGAGGGCCGGTACGCCGAGGCCGTCCGGGAACGGCTGCGCGCGATGATCCGCGAGCTGGTCGCCCGGGGGATGCTCCAGCCGCAGCCCGGCATGACCGTCGTCGAGGTGGTGCGGGCCGCGACGGCCAGCCGTCCGCAGGTCGGCCCGCCGCTGGGCGCCGCCGGGGCGATCTTCTCCGAACTCTGGTACGGCCAGCGCCCCGCCTCGGCCGAGCACGACCGGCGGATGCGGGAGCACGCCGCCGACCTGGACCGGCTGCTGACCGGCCGACCCGAGGACGGGCCACGACCATGAGCGCACAGGCCACCGCCGCCCAGCCGGCCCCGAAAGCCGGCGACGCCCCCCGGCGACGTCGCCGCCGGCACCGGCTGCTGATCCCGTTGGGCCTGACCGCGCTGCTGCTGACCACCACCCTGGTCACCCACGCGGTCGACCAGCCCGATCCCACCGACCGGGGGTTCCTCTCCCCCGTCGCGACCGGGGACGACGGCGGCAGCCGGCTCGCCGAGGCGCTGCGGGAGCGGGGCGTCACGGTGCAGCGCGAGACGGACACGCTGCGCGCGCTGCTGGCCGCCCGCAGCGGGCCGGCCACGCTCTTCGTGCCCGCGCCGGCGCTGCTGCACCCGGACACGGTCTTTGCGTTGGGCTCGCTTCCCTCGGCCACCCGGCTGGTGCTGGTGGACCCGCCGCGGCGGGTGCTGGACGCGATCCCGCTGCCGGTGGAGCCGGCCGGCCGGCGGTGGGCCGCGCAGGCGGTGGAGCCCGACGCGCGGGGCCTGCCCTGCCCGATGCCCGAGCTGCGCCAGCTCGGACGGGCGGCGGTCGGGCTGCAACGCTACGCGGTCACCCCGGGCGGGTCGGCGCCCGTGCAGTTCTGCTTCGACGGCGGGCTCGCCCGGCTGCTCCGGGTCCCCGAGAGCGTGGTGGTGGTCGGCGCCAGCGACCCGTTCCGCAACGACCGGATCGACGAGTGGGACAACCGGGCGTTCGCCACCGCCCTGCTCGGCGGGGCCGGCCGGGTGGTGTGGCTCGACCTGGACGGCCAGGCGCCCCCGCCGACCTTCGGCTCCGGCACCAGCGGCAGCCCGGCCTGGTCGCCCACCCCGGGCGGCTCCACCGAGTACGGCGGGCCGGGCGGCGGCCGCCCCGGCGGCCCCGGCGGCGGCAACGGGAACCCCGGCGGCCCGGGCGGCGGCTCCGACGACGACGGTGACGACTCCCACGCCGACAGCTCCGACCCGCCGAACCCGCTCTGGTCCGCCTTCCCCGGCTGGTTCTGGGCGCTGCTGGTGCAGCTCGCCGTCGCCGCCCTGCTGGCCGCGCTCTGGCGGGCCCGCCGGCTTGGCCCGCCGGCGCCGGAGCCGCTGCCGGTGACGGTCCGCTCGGCGGAGACGGTGCTCGGCCGGGCCCGGCTCTACGAGAAGGCCGGCGCCCGGGACGCGGCCGCGCGGACGCTGCGCACCGCCGCCCGGGACCGCCTGCTGCCCCGGCTGAACCTGCCGCCGACCGCCCCGCCCGCCGAGGTGGCCGCCGCGGTCGCCGCCCGCACCGGCGACGGCCCCGGGCGGACGGAGGAACTGCTCTACGGCGGCACACCCGACACCGACCAGGACCTGCTGGAGCTGGCCCGCGCGCTGGACCGGCTGACCCGCACGGTCGCCCCGCACCCGCCCGACGGGCCGCACCCCGCCTCCCCGGCCGGGCCGCACCTCACGCCCCCGGCCACCGCTTCGCACCCCGCCGCGCCGCACCTCGCCGACGGGCCGCCAGCGGCAGCCGCACCGCACCCGCACCGATCCGAAGGAGATCCCCGGTGACCCGACCCGCCGGAACCGCCGATCCGCTGACCGCCGGCCCCGCCGACCCCCGTGCCGCCCTGCACCTGCTGCGCGCCGAGGTCGCCAAGGCGGTCGTGGGGCAGGACGCGGTCGTCACCGGCCTGGTGATCGCCCTCCTCTGCCGTGGGCACGTGCTGCTGGAAGGCGTGCCGGGCGTCGCCAAGACCCTGCTGATCCGCACCGTGGCCACCGCGCTCGACCTGCGGTCCAAGCGGGTGCAGTTCACCCCGGACCTGATGCCGGGGGACGTGACCGGCTCGCTGATCTTCGACCCGCGCACCGCCGCCTTCACCTTCCGCGAGGGGCCGGTGTTCACCAACCTGCTGCTCGCCGACGAGATCAACCGGACGCCCCCGAAGACCCAGTCGGCGCTGCTGGAGGTCATGGAGGAACGGCAGGTCTCGGTCGAGGGCGACCGGCGTCCGCTGCCCGACCCGTTCATCGTCGCCGCCACCCAGAACCCCATCGAGTACGAGGGCACCTACCCGCTGCCGGAGGCGCAGCTCGACCGGTTCCTGCTCAAGCTCACCGTGCCGCTGCCCAGCCGGGAGGAGGAGCTGGGGGTGCTGCGCGCGCACCACGCCGGCTTCGACCCGCGCGACCTGACGGCCGCCGGCGTACGGCCGGTGGCCAGCGCGGCCGACCTGGCTGCCGCCCGGGCGGCGGTCGGCCGGGTGCACATGGCCGAGCCGCTGTTCGGCTACATCGTCGACCTGTGCCGGGCCACCCGCAGCACGCCGGCGCTGGAGCTGGGCGCCTCGCCCCGGGGCGCGACCGCGCTGCTCACCACCGCCAAGGCGTGGGCCTGGCTGGCCGGCCGCGACCACGTCGTCCCGGACGACGTGAAGGCGGTCGCCCGACCGACGCTGCGGCACCGGCTGCGGCTGCGCCCCGAGGTCGAGCTGGAGGGCGTCGGCGTGGACGCGGTGCTGGACACGGTGCTGGCCACCGTGCCGACGCCGCGATGACCTGGCGGGCGGCGCTCCTGCTGGCGGCGGGCGCGCTGACCCTGCCGGCCTGGCCGGCGCCGTTCGTCGGCCTGCTGGTGATGACCGGCGGGGTGCTGCTGCTCGTGCTGGTCGACCGGGCGCTGGCCGCGCCGCCGGGGGCGCTCGCGGCGACCCGGGAGGGCGACCGCGCGGTGCGGCTCGGCGGCACCGCCACCGTCGCGCTGCTGCTGCACAACCCCACCGGCCGTACGCTGCGCGCCCGGGTCCGCGACGCCTGGGTGCCCTCGGCCGGCGCCCGCCCCGACGTGCCCCCGGCGCAGCTCGTGCGCGTCGCGCCGGGCGGGACGGTGGCGCTGCCCAGCCGGCTCACCCCGCTGCGGCGGGGCGACCGGCCGGCGGCGGCGTTGACCGTGCGCTCGTTCGGGCCGATGGGGCTGGGCTTCCGCCAGCGCTCCGGCCGCCCGGCCACCCCGCCGTGGACGCTGCGCGTCCTCCCCCGCTTCGACTCCCGCCGGCACCTGCCCGAGAAGCTGGCCCGGCTGCGCGTGATCGACGGCACCCAGGTCAGCCGGGGGCGCGGCCAGGGCACCGAGTTCGACACCCTCCGCGAGTACGTGGTGGGCGACGACGTCCGGTCGATCGACTGGCGGGCGAGCGCGCGCCGGGCCGACGTGCTGGTGCGGACGTGGCGGCCTGAGCGGGACCGCCGGCTGGTCTGCGTGCTGGACACGGGCCGCACGTCGGCGGTGCGGGTCGGCGACGAGCCCCGGCTGGACACCGCGATCGACGCCGCGCTGCTGCTCGCCGCTCTCGCCGCCCGCGCCGGTGACCGGGTCGACCTGCTCGCCGCCGACACGGCGGTCCGGGCCACGGTGACGGGCACCGGCCGGCCGGCCCTGCTCTCCCGGCTGGTGCACGCCCTCGCCCCGCTCCAACCGGCGCTGGCGGAGACGGACTTCGACCTGATCGCCGGTGAGCTGCTGCGCCGGCAGCGCCAGCGCAGCCTGGTGGTGCTCTTCACCGCGCTGGAGGCGGGCGCCCTCGGCGAGGGGCTGCTGCCGGTGCTCCCCCGGGTCGCGGCCCGGCACAAGGTGGTGATCGCCGCGACGCACGACCCGGTGCTGACCGCGCTCACCACGGCCGTCCCGCAGCGCCCCGGCGACGCCTACGCGGCGGCGGCGGCCTGGCGGGCGCTGGCCGAACGCGACCGGGTCCGCGCCGCGCTGGGCCGGCACGGGGTGACGGTCGTCGACGCCCCGGCGGGTCGCCTGGCCCCCACCCTGGCCGACACCTACCTGCGCCTCAAGTCCCTCGGCCAGCTCTGATCCCCCGGGACGGTCGGGGCGGGCGGTCAGCGGCGGGCGTACGGGTCGAGGACGTCGTCGCCCTCGCGCGCGGCGGTCGCCCGGCGGCCGAGCACCACGACGTACGCCAGGAAGGCGAGCCAGACGGCGGCGCCCGCGAGGACGCGGAGCGGGACCGGCACGGGCGCGGGCGTCACGAACGCCTCGATGACGGCGGAGACCGCGAAGAGCCCCACCAGGCCGACGGCGACCAGGACGCCCTCGCGGCCCGCCCGGGCGACCGCCTGCCCCCGGGTGAGCTGGGCGGGCGGCGCGATCCACGCCCACCCGACGCGCAGGCCCACCCCGGCGGCCACGAAGACGCCGGTCAGCTCCAGCAGCCCGTGCGGGGTGATCAGTCCGAAGAAGACGTCCGCCCGGCCGTAGGCGACCATCACCCCGCCGACCACGCCGATGTTGAGCGCGTTCTGCCAGAGCAGGTAGAGCACGGGGACGATGAGCACCCCGGCGGCGAGACACTGGGCGGCGAGCCAGGCGTTGTGCGTCCACAGGTGGAAGGCGAAGGTCGGCGCGGCGAACTCGGTGTAGTAGCCGGCGAAGCCGGACTCGACCAGGTCGGCGGCCGCCTCCTCGCCGATGAACGCGCCCGCCGTCTCCGGGTTGCCCGCCACGTACCAGATGAGGAAGAAGCTGAGCAGGGTGAAGCCGGTCGCCACCCCGCACCACCAGGGCCAGGCGCGGTAGACCGCGCCGGGGAAGCCGACCAGCAGGAACCTGCCGACCGCCGCCCAGGACGGCCGCGGGCGGCCGGTGAGCCGGGCCCGGGCCCGCAGCACCACCTGGGAGAGCTGGCTGACCAGCGCCGGGTCGGGTGAGCGGCTGCGCAGCACCGAGAGCTGGGTGGTCGCCCGCTGGTAGAGGGCGACGAGTTCGTCGACCTCGGCGGCGTCGAGCCGGCCGCGCCGGGAGAGTTCCTCCAGCCGCCGCCACTCCCCGCCGTGTTCCGCGACGTACGCGTCGAGATCCACCGTCACCCCCGTCCGGCGATCATAGTGTTCACTGTCGGGATGAGAGCGCAACCACGACCGCCGGCCCGACCCGCCCCGTGGGGCGACGCCGGGCTGGTCAGCGGGGAGGCCGTGGAGCTGGACGTCCGGGCCGCCCGGATCGGCTCCCGGGTGCTCGCGCTGATGCTCGACATCCTGGCCCAGCTGGTCCTCGTGCTGGTGCTGTCGATCGCCGCCGGCATCGTGCTCAGCAACCTGCCGCCCGGGCTGGTCGACAAGGCGCTGGCCGGTGCCCTCGCGACGGTGGGGCTGGTCCTGGTGCTGGTCGGCTACCCGGTGCTCTGCGAGCGGTTCAACCACGGCCGGACGCTGGGCAAGCTGGCGGTCGGGCTGCGGGTGGTCAGCGCCGACGGCGCCCCGGTGGGGCTGCGGCAGTCGCTGACCCGGGCGCTGGTGGGCGTGGCGGTGGAGTGGCCGGGCCTGGTGCTGCCGCTGCTGAGCTGGGTCGCCGGCGTGACCGTGATGCTGACCGACCGGCGGGGGCGCCGGCTGGGCGACCTCGTGGCGGGCACGCTCGTCGTGCACACCCGGACGGCGACCGCCTGGCGGCCGGTCCCGACGGCGGTGCCCGTGCTGGTCGGCTGGGCGCACACGCTGGACCTGAGCCGGCTGGACGACGGCCTGGCGCTGGCCGCCCGGCAGTACCTGGCCCGGGTGCGCCACCTGGCGGAGCCGGCCCGCGGGCGGCTGGGCCGCGGCCTGTGGGCCGAGATCTCGGCGGTGATCACGCCACCCCCGCCGCCGGGCTTGCCGGAGTCGGTCTACCTGGCCGCGGTCCTCGGCGAGCGGCACCGGCGGGCCTGGCACCGGCTGGGCCGCGGTCGCGCCGTCGCCGCGACGCTCTGGCCGGAGCTGACGCCCGGCCCGCCCGCGCCGCCCCGCGCGGTCCCGGCCGCCGCCCCGCCCGAGGTCGCCGCGCCACCCGGCACGATCCGTCCGGCGGTGCCCGGCGGCGCGCCGGCCGCCGTGCCGGCGCAGCCCGTCGCGGCGGTACGGCCGGCGGTCGCGGCGGCGACCGCGTCGACGCCGCGGTCCACCTCGGCGCCGGCGAGCGCCATGTCCACGCCCGACGCCGGCACCTGACCGGCGGGCGCGGGCACCCGGGCGGCGGGCGCGGGACCACCGACCGTCGCCCGGCTATGGCAGGATCCGGCTCGCTCGCCCCTACCGAGACGGGAACACCGTGGCCGACGACCTGTTCACCCCCACCATCGCGCCGGCGGCGTACGAGGCGCGTCGCCCGCCGTGGCGACCGCACTCGCTGATCTTCCCCGCCGTGTTCGGCGGCCCGACGGCGGCCACCGTGCTGGCCCTGGTCAACGGGCACCGGCTGGGCCTGCCCCGCCGGACGCACCTGGCGGTGCTCGGCGTCGGGCTGGCCGGGCTGGTGGCCCGGCTGGTGGTCACGCTCGTGGTCTTCGACGACGGGGCCGACCGGCCCGTCCGGCTGATCGGGGCGCTGGCCGGCGCGCTGGTCTGGCTCGCTGCCTCCGCCACGCAGAAGCGCCGGTTCCGGGCGTACGAGCTGCGCGGCGGCGCGCCGGCGTCGCTGTGGCTGCCCGGCGTCGGGGCGGTGCTCCTGTTCGGCTTCGCCGAGGCCGCGCTGATCGTGCTGGTGGCCGCCGCGTGACCGCCCCGGAGACCCAGCTCGCCCGGGTGGCCCAGCTCCTGGAGCTGAACCGGCTGGAACAGGCCCTGGACGAGGTGAACCGGCTCCCCGCCGCGCTGGCCGCCAGCCCCGCCGCGTTCCGGCTGCGGGCGGCGGCGCTGACCGGGCTGGACCGTTGGGACGAGGTGGTCGCCGTCGCCCGTCAGGGGCTGGCCGAGACCGGCCCGGACGCGGAGCTGCTCGGCCGGCTGGGTCTCGCGCTGCGCCACCACCGCGAGTTCGCCCCCGCCGAGCGGGCGCTGCTCGACGCGCTGGCCATCGAGCCGGAGAACCCGTGGCTGCTCTGCCAGTACGCCGACCTCTGCTCGGCCGTGGGCCAGACCGGCAAGGCGGAACGCCTGGTCGCCCGCGCCGCCGCGATCGTCCCGGACGCGCCGGCCGTCTTCGCCTCCCGCTTCCAACTCGCGTACGCCCGGGGCGACGACCGGGCCGCCGAGCGCATCTCCCGCGAGTTCCTCGGGGCGTGGCCGGCCAACCCCGCGGCGCTCGCCCTGCACGGCGTCGCCGCGGCCCGGCGCGGCCGGGTGGGCACCGCGCACCGTGCCTTCGGGCAGGCGGTGGCGCACGACCCGACCGACGCCGACTACGCCGAGGCCGCCTGGGAGAGCCGGGTGTACACCCACCCGCTGCTGCTGCCGCTGCGGCCGCTCTACCGGCTGGGGATCCTCCGCACCTGGCTGCTCGCGATCGGCGTGGTGGTGCTGCTCAACCTCGCCGGGCTGGACCTGCTCGCGGGCCTGTTCGGCGTGGCGTGGGCGCTCTTCTGCGTCTGGTCGTGGATCGCCCCGCCGCTGGTCCGCCGCATGGTCCTCGGCCGGTGGCGGTCGTGAGGGCGGTGCGGACGGTGGCGGTCGGGAGCGCGCGTGGGCGGTGGCGGTCGTGAGGGCGTTCGGGCCGTGGCTGGCCGTCCTGGCGGTGGTGCTGCTGCTCAGCGCGCTGCGCCTGCGCGCCCTGGCCACGGTGGTCTCGCTGGCCTGGCTCGCCTGGTGCGTGTGGAGTTGGGTCCGCCCCGCCCGCCGCCGCTCCCGCCCGGACTGACCCCGCTCCCGCCCCGGCCGGCCCCGGCCCCGAGGGCTTCCGCCCCGACTGGCCCACGCCCGCCGCGGCCCGCCGACCGGCCGCTCGCCCGCAGTCGCCGGAGACGCCGACGGGCCGGCCCGCTGGCGCGGGCCGGCCCGGTCGGTGCGGGTCGGCTCAGTACCGGTAGTGCTCCGGCTTGAACGGGCCCTCGACGGAGACGCCGAGGTAGGCGGCCTGCTCCTTGGTCAGGGTGCTCAGCTTGGCGCCGAGCGCCTCCAGGTGCAGCCGGGCGACCTTCTCGTCCAGGTGCTTCGGCAGCACGTAGACGCCGGTCGGGTATTCCTCGGTCTTCGTGAACAGCTCGATCTGGGCGATCGTCTGGTTGGCGAACGAGTTCGACATCACGAAGCTCGGGTGGCCGGTGGCGTTGCCCAGGTTCAGCAGGCGGCCCTCCGACAGCACGATGATCGCGTGCCCGTCGGCGAACTTCCAGAGGTCGACCTGCGGCTTGATGTTGACCCGCTCCACGTCGGACCGCTTCGCCAGGCCGGCCATGTCGATCTCGTTGTCGAAGTGGCCGATGTTGCCGACGATGGCCTGGTGCTTCATCCGGGCCATGTGCTCGTTGGTGATGACGTCGAAGCAGCCGGTGGCGGTGATGAAGATGTCCGCCTGCTCGACCACGTCGTCCAGGGTGGCGACCTGGTAGCCGTCCATCGCCGCCTGGAGGGCGCAGATCGGGTCGACCTCGGTGACCACGACCCGGGCGCCCTGGCCGCGCAGCGACTCGGCGCAGCCCTTGCCGACGTCGCCGTAGCCGAGTACGACCGCCATCTTGCCGCCGATCAGCACGTCGGTGGCCCGGTTGATGCCGTCGATGAGCGAGTGGCGGCAGCCGTACTTGTTGTCGAACTTGCTCTTCGTCACCGAGTCGTTGACGTTGATGGCGGGGAAGAGCAGGGTGCCGGCGCGGTGCATCTCGTAGAGCCGGTGCACGCCGGTGGTGGTCTCCTCGGTCACGCCCTTGATGCCGGCGGCGATCCGGGTCCACCGCTGGCCGTCCTCGGCGAGCGAGCGGTGCAGCACACCGAGGATGACCGCGTACTCCTCGGAGTCGGCGGACTCGACCGGCGGGACGGCCCCGGCCTTCTCGAACTCGACGCCCTTGTGCACCAGCAGGGTGGCATCGCCGCCGTCGTCGAGGATCATGTTCGGGCCCTGCCCGTCGGGCCAGGCGAGCACCTGCTCGGTGCACCACCAGTACTCCTCCAGGCTCTCGCCCTTCCAGGCGTAGACCGGGACGCCGGCCGGGGCCTCCGGGGTGCCGGTCGGACCGACCACCATCGCGGCGGCGGCGTGGTCCTGGGTGGAGAAGATGTTGCAGGACGCCCAGCGGACCTGCGCGCCGAGCGCGACCAGGGTCTCGATCAGGACGGCGGTCTGGATGGTCATGTGCAGCGACCCGGTGATCCGGGCGCCAGCGAGCGGCTGGGCGTCGGCGAACTCACGACGGATCGCCATCAGGCCGGGCATCTCGTGCTCGGCGAGCTGGATCTCCTTGCGCCCGAACTCGGCGAGCGACAGATCCGCCACCTTGTAGTCGCCCTCGGCGAGGGTGCTCGGCCGGGCCTCGGACGGCGTTCCACTTGCGGACGCCGGGAGGGTGCTGGTCATGGAAGCTCCTGTCGGACGATGTGCTGCGCGACCCTCCACCTTACGCGCGCGGGCCGCCGCGGAAGGGACCGGCCGGTGAAGAGAGCAGGAAGACAGAAGCGGGCAGCGCACGGGGCGGTCGGTCGTGGACGGACTCTCCGTCCACCAGCCGCCCGCCCCGTGCATCCCCCCGGTTTGGATCCCTCGCGCGCGTTCTCGGACCGTCGTCGCGATAACGCTGCGTACCCATAGAGTCACACTGCGAAGTCGCAGCGTCAAGCCATTCCGGGAAAGTCGGACTTGCCCTGCCCGGCGACCGCCGGGCGGACGACCGGCTCAGCCCAGGCCGCAGCTCGCCACGTACGCCTCGCCCGCGCCCGCCACGCGCAGCGGCCCGGCGGCGGCCGTGCCGACCGCGGCCTGCCCCCGCCCGAGCGTCACCGCGCCCGTCCCGTCGTCGACCGAGACCTCCCCCGCGCAGCAGAGCACCACGCGTGGCCCGGGCACCGACAGCGTCACCGCCGGCAGCGCCGCGCCCACCGTCACCCGGTGCAGCGCGAAGTCGTCCACCGGCACCGGCCAGGTGACCACCCCGGGGTCGACCTCCAGCGGCGGCACCACCGGCTCCCGGAGCACCTCGAAGCGCAGCACCCGGAGCAGCTCGTCGACATCCACCCGCTTCGGCGTCAGACCGCCGCGCAGCACGTTGTCGCTGGCCGCCATGATCTCCACGCCGGTGCCCCGCAGGTAGGCGTGCAGGTTGCCGGCCGGCATCCAGATCGCCTCCCCGGGCGCCAGCCGCACCCGGTTGAGCAGCATCGCCACCAGCACCCCCGGGTCGCCCGGGTAGGCGGCGGCCAGCTCCCGGGCCAGCTCCGCGTCGGGCCCCGCGACCGCCGCCGACGCCGCGGCCCGCACCAGCACGTCGCGCTCGTCGGCGGGCCAGGTCAGCAGCAGCCGTACGGCGTCGCGCAGCCCCGACGGGCCGGTGCGCAACGCCGCCAGCACGGGCTCCAGCGCGGGTACGCCGAACCCCGCGAGCGCCTCCGCCGAGGCGACCGGGTCACGGAACCCGCAGAGCGCCTCCATCGGCGAGAGCGCGACCAGCAGCTCCGGCTTGTGGTACGGGTCGACGTAGTTGCGCTGCCCGTCGGGGCGGCCGGCGTCGGCGGCGTGCCCGGCACGGGCCTGCTCGGCGTCCGGGTGCGCCTGCAGACTCAGCGGGGCATCCGCGGCGAGCACCTTGAGCAGGAACGGCAGCCGGGTGCCGAACCGGCCGACGACCCGCTCGCCGAGCCAGTGGTCCGGCTCGGCGAGCAGCAGGTCGGTCAGGTCGATCCGGCTGCCGTCGCGGTCGACCGTGGCCGGGCCGCCCGGGTGGGCGCCCAGCCACAGCTCGGCCTCCGGGCCGTCGCTCGGCGCCGGCCTGCCCTGCAACTGGGCGATCGCCGAGCGGGACCCCCACGCGTAGTCCCTGATCGGTCCGTACAGCAGTTCCACCGGTCAGCTCCCGGGCCGCCCGGTGGCCTCGCCCGGCTCGGATCCCGGCACGGCGGTGTGCGCCGCGCTCCCGCTGCCCGCCCGCTCGGCGGCGGCGCTGTAGATGTCCGGCTCCAGGTAGATCACCCGGGCGGCCGGCACGGCGGCGCGGATCCGGGCCTCGACGACGTTGATGCCGCGAGCCAGCTCCTCGGCGTTGTCGCAGGCCGGCACGCCGATCTTCGCGGCGACCATCAGCTCCTCGGGGCCCAGGTAGAGCGTCTTCATGTGGATGATCCGCTCCACCTCCGGGCCGTCCGTGACCGCCTTCTCGATCGCGGCGACGTCGTGCGCCTCGGCGCCCTCACCGAGCAGCAGGCTCTTGGTCTCGACGGCCAGGACGATCGCGATGGCCACCAGCAGCACGCCGATCATCGCGGTGCCGGCGGCGTCCCACCGGCCGTTGTCGGTGATCAGCGTCATGCCGACGCCGAACAGCGCGAAGATCAGACCGACCAGCGCGCCCAGGTCCTCCAGCAGCACCACCGGCAGCTCCGGGGCCTTGGCCCGGCGGACGAACTTCACCCAGGACTGGTCGCCCCGGACGAGGTTGGACTCCTTGATGGCGGTGCGGAAGGAGAACGACTCCATGATGATCGCGGCCACCAGCACGACGACCGGCACCCAGTGCCAGCTCGTGATCGGCTCCGCGTGCGACCACTTGTGGTACGCCTCGTACAGGGCGAACAGGCCACCGACGCTGAACAGCACGATGGACACGATGAACGCGTAGATGTAGCGCTCGCGGCCGTAGCCGAAGGGGTGCTGCGGGGTGGCGGCCCGCTTGGCCCGCCGGCCGCCGAGCAGTAGCAGTCCCTGGTTGCCGGAGTCGGCGACCGAGTGGATCGACTCGGCCAGCATCGACGACGACCCGGTCAGCAGGAACGCGACGAACTTGGTGACGGCGATGCCGACGTTGGCCAGCAGCGCGGCGACGATCGCCTTCGTCCCGCCGTTGGCGCTCACGCCGCCGCCCCGTTCCGTCGCGCGGCGCCGCCGGGCACCGGCGCGCCGCGCCGCTCGACCCGCTCCCTGCTATCGCTCACTGGTTCGCCAGCTCCTTCATCTCGGTGATGGCCGGAACGGCCATCGGATCCAGTCCGTGTGCCAGGGCGAGGTAGACCGAGGCGAAGTCCGGCACGGCGACCAGCGAGGCGAGCCGCTCCAGCGCGGAGCCGCCCTCGGCGGTCACCACGTCGCAGCGCACACCGCGCCGCTCGGCGAGGGTCTGCACCGCGTCCGCGCGGCGCTCCTCGACGTCGAGCGGCTCGTCGGCGTCGTCCTCGGGGTTCAGCCCGCCGTCGCGCAGCAACACCAGCCGCAGCCGGGTGCCGGCCGGCGCCTCGTCGTCGGGGTCGGCGAAGATGTCCCGCTCCCCCTCCGCCAGGCCGCCGAAGACGCCGTCGAGCAGGCCGACCCGCCCCCGCCCGGCCTCGCCGAGCGCCCCGCTGACCACGGGGTAGCGGGCGTTGGCGGACAGGGTGTCGCCGAACCGGCGGGCCGCCACGGTGGCGAGCGGCGACGAGCCCCAGACGATCGGCACCGAGCCGGCCAGGCCCAGGGCGAGCGACTTCGCCGGGTTGACGAAGGACTCGGCCGTCGGGCGGCACCGGTCGGCGTCCGCGTCGAGCCGGGCCGCGGTCTCCGCCAGGTCCGCCTCGTTGACCTTCACCAGGCCGAGCGTACGGGCGGCGAGCAGGACCGGCACGGTGAGCGCCCAGAGGCTGGCCCGGGCCGGGGCGCGCCGGGGCACCGGGATGAACGGCGCCCGGGCCCGCTCGGCCACCGACTGCAACTGCGAGTCGGGCGCGCCGACGGCGACCAGCCGGGCGCCCCGCCGGTGCGCGGCCTCGGCGGCGCCCAGCGCCTCGGGGCTGCGGCCGGAGGCGCTCACGGCGATGACCACGTCGGCAGCCCCCACCCAGCCGGGCACGCCGGCGCTGCGGTGCGGGATGACCGGCACCGGGCAGCGCGGCCCGGCGACGGTGGCCAGCACGTCACCCGTACGGCCGGCGGTGCCGATGCCGGCGATGACGACCGCGCGGGGCCGGCCCTCGTCGGCGAGCACCTGGAGGTTCGCCTCGGCGGCCAGGGCGGCCGACTCGCGGACCTGCGCCCCGGCGGAGGCGGTGTGCCGCAGCATGCCGCCCGGGTCGTGCTCGGCGAGCGCGTCCTGGTCGTCGAGCAGGGCCTCGTCGGGATCGCGGCGGCCGCTGACCCCGGCCGTACCCTCGATCACGACCGCTCCGCGGGGCCGCCGCGCGCCTCGTCCAGCAGCAGCACGGGCACGTCGTCGCGGACCTCGAAGATCCGACCGCACTCGGTGCAGGTCAGCGTCTGCGCCTCCGCGTCGTAGTCGAGCGGGGCGTGATGCGTGTCCGGACAGGCGAGGATTTCCAGCAACTGCGGGTCCAGGGCCACGGCGCGGCTCCTTCCACGTATGCGGTTTCACCGATCGGCGGTGCCGACCGGCGCAGGCGATCTTATCGGCGAACCCGGTCGAGCACCTCGTCGCGGAGCGAGGTCATCCGCTCCCGGGTCGGGGCCTCGACGTTGAGCCGCAGCAACGGCTCGGTGTTGGAGGCGCGGAGGTTGAACCACGCGCCGTCCGGGAAGCGCAGCGTGAGGCCGTCCAGCTCGTCGGCCTCGGCCTGCGGGTACGCGGCCCGCACCTCGGCCACCTTGGCGGCCTGGTCGGCCACGGTCGAGTTGATCTCGCCGGAGGCGACGTACCGCTCGTACTCGCCGGCCAGCACGGACATCGGCAGCGACTGCTCGCCCAGGGCGGCCAGGGTGTGCAACGCGGCGAGCATGCCGGTGTCGGCGAACCAGAAGTCCCGGAAGTAGTAGTGGGCGGAGTGCTCACCGCCGAAGATCGCGTTGGTGCGGGCCATCTCCGCCTTGATGAAGGAGTGCCCGACCCGGGCGACGACCGGGTCGCCGCCGTGCTCGCGGATGATCTCCGGCACGGCGCTGGAGGTGATCAGGTTGTGGATCACCGTCGAGCCGGGGTGCTTGGCCAGCTCTCGGGCCGCCACCAGAGCGGTGATCGCCGACGGGGAGACCGGCTCGCCGCGCTCGTCGACCACGAAGCAGCGGTCGGCGTCGCCGTCGAACGCCAGGCCGATCTCGGCGCCGTGCTCGACCACCGCGCGCTGGAGGTCGACCAGGTTGGCCGGGTCCAGCGGATTGGCCTCGTGGTTGGGGAACGTGCCGTCCAGCTCGAAGTAGAGCGGCACGATCTCCAGCGGCAGCGCCGGCAGGACGGCGTCGCCGAGCACGGCCGGGACGGTGTAGCCGCCCATGCCGTTGCCGGCGTCGACGACGACCTTCAGCGGGCGGATGGTGGAGAGGTCCACCAGCTCGCGCAGGTACGCCGCGTAGCCGGCCAGCAGGTCGCGGCGCTCGGCCGGCGCGGTCGGCTCGCCGGCCGGACGGGCCTCGTCCTTGTCCAGCAGGGCCTGCGCCCGCTGGCGGATCTCGGCCAGCCCGCTGTCCTGCCCGATCGGCCGGGCTCCGGAGCGGCACATCTTGATGCCGTTGTACTGCGCCGGGTTGTGGCTGGCGGTGAACATCGCGCCGGGCAGCCCCAACGCGCCGGAGGCGTAGTAGAGCATGTCCGTCGAGCCGAGCCCCAGCTCGATCACCGAGCGCCCCTCGGCACGCACTCCGGCGGCGAAGGCGGCGGCCAGACCGGGACCGGTGGCACGCATGTCGTGCGCGGTGAGCACCGCGTCGCCGCCCTCGCCGTAGGCGTCCAGCACCTGCGCGAAGGCCACGCCGAGGGCCTCGGCGGCCCGCTCGTCCCACTGGTCCGGCACCGTCCCACGGACGTCGTAGGCCTTCACGATCTGGGACAGATCAGACACCGGTATCGCTCCTCGCGCCGCAGGTCGTCAACGGCCTGAGCGTATCGGAGGGGCGCGGGGTGCCCCGGCTCAGCCAGGGAGCCGGGGCATGAACCTGGTGTGGTCGCCACCGCCGGCCTCCGGGGGCGGGTCACCGGGTCGCCCGGTGGCGGGCGGAGCCGACGCCGGCCGGCCGTACTGCCCAGGAGCGGGCGGCGTCGACGTCGGGTTCCCGGGCGGGGCGGACACCGGCGGCGGGGTGGACCCGCCGGGCACCACCTGGGTGGCCTCCGGGGCCGGGCGGCTGCCGTACACGGCGCCGGCCGGACGCGGGGCCGGGGCGCCCCCGTACACGCCGGGGACGGGCGGCTGCTGGCCGTACACCTGGCCGGGCGGGACGGGGGCGGCGCCCGGGCCCTGCGCGGAGCGGTAGGTGGTGCCGCCGGGGTTGCTGCGGGGCAGCGGGACGGGCGGCAGGTCGTCGGCGGGTTCCTTGTCCGCCCGGGAGCGGCGGAAGATCAGGAGAATGAGCAGGATCCCGACGGCCACCATGGCGATGCCGAAGAACATGACCACCGAGCCGCCGCCGGACTCCTCCTCGGCGGCGTTGACGGTGGCGCCGGCGCCCTGCCCGGCGACGGCCGCCAGGGCCGGCGACTCCCCGGCGGTCTCCGCCTGCGAGGCGAGCGCGCTCGGGGTGGGCGACGCCTTCTTCGAGGGCGTCGGCGACGGCGACTCGGAGGCCCGGCCGCCGACCACCCGGGACGCCTCGGCGCCCCGGCCCAGCAGCTGCCCGAGCGCGTTGCTGGCCGCGCCGGTGACCGTCAGCCGGCCGCCCGGGGCACCCTGGACGAACGCCACCCGGTAGCGCACCGTGATGCCCTTGCCCTTGCACAGCCGCGGGTTCGCCGGCGAGGTGGCCGGAGTGGCCACGCTGCCCCCGCCCCCGGAGAGCGACACCGGGAACCAGTGGCCGCCCACGTTGACCTGCGCCCTGACCTGGTCGGCGCGCAGACCGCCCAGGCGCAGCCCCAGAGTGGTACGCAGCAGCACGCAGCCGTCGCTGCGCTTGCGCACCTCGATCGAGACGCCCTCGGCGGAACCGCCGGCCGTGAAGCTGCCGGCCGACCGCACCCGGACCGAGTCGTCGTCGGCGAGCGCCGGCGTCGCGCCGAGCGCCACCAGGCCACCCAGCAACGCGCAGACCGTCGCGAGCCGCGCCGCGTGCCGACGTACCGCCATGATCACCTCGCCGTTCCTCCCCCGACGGGGGTCCGCCGGTAGGCTACTACCGCCGCCGGGTGAGGCCCGGTCATAGAGCGCTCCGGATGTGCGCCGTATTACCCCCGTGGTCGCGTCGCTGCACCTGACATTCGTCGGCGGACGGGACCTCGGGTGTCGACATCTTCCGGTGGCGCGCACCGCGTCCCGGGCGGGCGGGGCGCCTGCGGGCGTCAGCCCGATGCGGCGGCGGCCAGCGCGTCGCGGCAGAGCCGGTCGGCGGTGCGGGTGGTCTCGGGCAGCCGGTAGCGCGGCGTCAACGCGAGCACCCGGGCCGTCGCGTTGTCGAGGCTCATCCGGTGGCCGACGCTGACGAAGACCGGCTTCACGCCGGCCCGGGTACGCAGCACCCGGCCCACGATCTCGTCCCCGTCGCGCAGCGGCGTCCACGCGCCGCGCTCGTCGGCCGGCGGGGCCCACTCGCCGAGCAGCGGCGTCTTGCCCACCCCGATCGCCGGCAGGCCGGTCACCACGCCCAGGTGGCAGGCCAGCCCGAACCGGCGCGGGTGGGCCAGCCCGTGCCCGTCGCAGACCAGCACCTCCGGCCGCACGGTCAGCCGGTCGAGCGCGTCGAGCAAGGCGGGCAGCTCGCGGAACGCGAACAGCCCCGGGACGTAGTCGAAGGCGGGCCGGCCCACGCTGACCGCCGAGTCGACCACCGCGAGCGTCCGTGCGTCCAGCACCGTCACGGCCGCCGCGAGGCGGTCGCCACTCTCGGCGTACGCGACGTCCAGGCCGGCCACCGTCGCCGGCTCGGCCGGCCCCGGCCCGACCAGGTCGACCAGCGGCCGCAACCGCTCCTGTACGGCCAACGCCTCCGCCACGCTGCCCGGCACAGCAACGGGCCCACCGGACACCTCAGACATGCCGACCTGCGCGATCCCCGATCCGTCCGTCGTCACGACAACCGGCCGGTGGCCTGCCTGCCGGCACTCTGCTGGCCGGCGGACCGCTGGTCGGTGTCTGGTTCAGCCATTTCGCCATGCTATTCCGGCCCCACAAACCATCCCGTCCACGGTGAACGGCGACGCTCCTACTGGCCGACGCGGCCGTCGATCAACTCGCGGAGCAGGTCGGCGTGGCCGTTGTGCCGGGCGTACTCCTCGATCATGTGCACCAGCAGCTCCCGCAGCGAGACCTCCCCGTCGCCGTGCCGGCCCGTGACCCCCAGGTCGTCGGACTCGGCGACGAAGCGCTCGGCGAACTCCACCTCCGCCCGCCAGGTGCGCCACGCCTCGGCCACCACCTCCGGGTCGCCGACCGCGCCGTCGAAGTCGCCGTCCGGGTCGGCCTTCGAGCAGTAGAGCTTCGGCGCGTCCTGACCGGCCATCGTCCGCCGGAACCAGCCCCGCTCCACCTCCGCCAGGTGGCGGACCAGGCCGAGCAGCGACAACTTCGATGGCGGTACGGCCCGCCGGGCCAGCGCCTCGGCGTCCAGGTCGGCGCACTTGAGTTCCAGGGTGAGCCGCTGGTCGCGCAGGTACTCGACGAGGATCGTGCGCTCGTCGTAGTGGTTGCCGTCGGAGCGGGGGTCGTCGTCCGGGTGGACGAACATGTTCGACCAGGCGAAGTTCTGGGTGGGGCGGTCGGCGGCGGATTCAGCCATACGAGCGACCCTGACCGACGCCGGACCGGGGTCGCAACAGGTTTCCAGCTCGCGGGGCACCAGGCTCAGTGGCCGCGGACTCAGCTGCTCTGCTCAGCCAGCGAAGGATCGGCAGCAGGATCGCCCGCTCGCTGAAGCTCCTCCTCGAACATCACGAAAGTCCGGCGCCTGATGCCCCGGACCAACGCCAGTTCCTTTGTGGTCAACTGGCGCCCCTCGGCCTGAGCATTTTCCACGATGCCCCTGATCGTTTCGTACAACGCGAAAACGGGCCCCCTTCCCCGCAGGTAGCGACCGCGGTCATGCTCCGTCCACTCAACAAAGGAGTCCACCGTCAAGGAACTGATCTCGCCACCGACAGCGAACAGGATCTCCTCAATCAGGTCATCGGCGGGTTCCCACCCGCCCGTGTCATGGGACAGCCGCCAAGCCTTGATACCACCCTCAGGCGTGCCGACCATTTTGACCGGCGACTTGTAATAGCTGAAGTAGGCCGGCAGCACCAACCCAGGCATCTCGGTCACCCTACGAGCCTCCGCCCAACGTTGTCTGCAGCGCCTGCCAGAAATATCGCTGTTCTTCCTTGAGGACGCCGTTCCAGACGGCACGCTCCACCTGCGACATCGTACGGCCCTGATCCTTGGCCACCGCCTTGAGGTCCCGCCGAACTTCGTACAGGGCATGCTCCCAGGATGCCACGTCGTCCAATGCCTGGAGGTGCAGGCGGAATTCCGCAATGTGCCCGTTCGACGTTCGCAGCGACATCTGAATATCCCGATAACCACTTGATTGAGGGGCAATGAAGCGGTCTTCGAATTCGACAACCTCAACGCCGATGTAACCACGAAGCACCTTAAGCGCTGCATAGAGATCTGAGAGTTCACGAAAGGCGACCTTGGCAGCAGCAAGGTCGGTCAGCATCGAAACGTCCCCCCGATACTTAGCAACCTTGTCCTCGGCCCGCTTCCTGTCCTTCGGCCCTGGGCGGCCGTCAGGCATGGCCGGCCCGGATGATTCGGCAGCCAGACGCTGCGCGAGAGCGACAACCTCCTGCTGCGCCTCAACCGCATCGGTGTACAACCGGTCAAGGTACTTCGTCTGATACTCGGCATCGCTCTTGCGAGCTACGTCAAACCCGGCCTGGGTCGCCCTTTCCCGGCCTGAGGAAAAGAGTGCGCTGATCCTTCGCTGATTGTCGGTGAGAGGCGTTGGCTGAGGCGTAGGCAACGGTCCGCGCGCAACGGCCTCGGCACCCCTACCCGCAATCTCATCAAGAACGGAGCCGAGGACGTCGATCGCCTGTTGGTGAATGGCCAGGTGATGCAGTGTCACCGGACGCGCCGTCAGCGAGTTCGCCAGTTCTGGCGTAGCGAGGATCATCCGCGCCAGGTCGGGACGTTCCACCAACTGCCGGACGAGGGTCTCGGCGAGCATCGGCTCGTCCTTCGGCGGCGTCCGCCACGTGTCGTCCAGCATTCGCTGCACGCGCGGCTCCGCGAACAGCCGCGCCACGTCCCGGGCGGCCGGCTCGTCGAGGTGCGGTACGAGTCGCCGGAGGGCCGGCGCATCGAGCCCGGCGGCCACCTCGACCGGCGTCACGCCGGCGGCGAACACCCGCTCCAGGTCCGGCTCGTCGGCCAGGGCGGCGCTCACGGGTCCACCGTTCGCCACCCGTTCCGCCCGTGCGCGTTCCCGTGCGGCCCGCAGATCTTCCGGCGGGGCGTCGCCTCGATTGGGTGCCGGGCCCGGCTGTTCGGGCCGGCTTGACGGCAGCCCATCGGGCGGGGCGGCCGACCCGGGGCCGTCGAGCAGGTACATGCGGTTCAGGTAAGGCTCGCCGTACCCCTGGTCGGTTTCGACGGGCGGATGGTCCGGCAGGTCCGGACGCTCGCTGAACCGGCCGCGCCGCAGCCCGCCCAGCGGCATCGGTCGGGCGTCCGGTCCCAGCACCAGAACCTCGGTGTCGACAGCGTTGTACGGGTGCGGGGTGCCCTGGTGCCGGTACAGCGGCGCGTCCGACACGGCTCCGGTCTGCGGGTCCAGGTAGAGCACCGTGCCGTGCTGGTTGAGGGCGACCCAGATGTGGGAGCCGCCCTGCTCCCAGCTGTTGACGACGAAGGCGAAGCTGCCGTGGCCGCCGAGGCGGAGCTGGTAGTGAAGGTTGTCGTAGCCGGTGTCGACGGCCCGCCGCCGCTCGGCGCCCTGAACGTCCTCCGTCGGCTGGCAGAGGCGCTGAAAGCGCCCCCCGGTGACGTCCTCGATCCGCCCCATGCCGCCCAATTCACCGTTGATGGGGCGCGTGACGTCACCGGCCAGGTAGGCGTCGAAGGTGCGGGGCGCGGCCACCCGGGGCCGGCCGTGCATCCAGGTGTCGAACAGCGAGAGCGTGCAGTCGATGCAGTTGATGGCGCGGGTCGGGTCGGCTCGCGGCCCGCCGTCGTTCACCAAGCCGAACCAGCCGCCGCGTCGCGGATCAGCGGTCCGCTTGACGCTCCCGTCGGGCTCGCGGGGCACCTGCCGCTCGATGTCGGTCTGGTGCAGCGCCAGCGGCGGACGCAGACCGCCGGGCTGGCCGTAGTTCCGCGACCGGTCGATCGGCGGCGGGTAGTCGTCCCTCGTCAGCGCCGAGCGGTCCGCGGTCTCCACGGCACCGAGTGCCAGGTCGCCGACGTCGTCGTTGATCCGCCGGAAGTCCGCAGGGTCGACGACGCCAATGACCGACGGTACGAGACTGCCGGCCAGTACGGCATCCGCGTAGTCGAGGCACTGCCCGTATGCACGCGTCTCGTCATCAGCTGCCCACTGCCACGCGTCAGCCTGACGCGCCTGACCCGCCTGGCGCAGATGACGCGCGTGAGCGACGAAGTCACGCGCCCTCTGGTCGTGCTCCTCGGCGCGAGCCCTGAGTCTCGCAGCATCGTCGAAGCGGCGGTTGTCCTCGAACCACGCCCGCTGCGACTCGTAGTAGCCGCGATAGCGGCGTCTCTCGAACGCCTCCTCGTCGAGTGCCCACTTGGCCGCGTACCACTCTGGCGTCCTGACAGGGGGAAGTGCCGCGTCATCCCGGCGGGCCGCTGCGGGCGTCTCGGCGTGGACATGTGGATTCTGCGTGGGCGCCGGCGCGTCGGGCAGGGGTAGCCGGGTAGGCGGTGCCGGATGCGGATGTGTGGGCGCCCCTCCTGCGGTTCCTCGTGGAGCGGCGGCCTCGGGGTTGCCGAGCGGCGGAACGTGGCCCGCACCAGGGACGGGCGCACCGGGTGCTCTCGGCTCAGGCGGCGAGGCGGGACCGGGTGGGACCGCCGCCGTGCCCACACCCGCGCTGAGCCCGCTTGCCGAGGTAGCCGGTGCGTTCGACGGCCCACCGCCGGTGGGGACGTTCCCGGAACCGGCCGCCGGAGCCTCCACGCCGGTCGTGCCGCCGCTGACCAGAGTCGGCGCCGCGGTCGTGACCGACGAGAGCGTCGGGCTGAGTGCGGCCTCCGGCGCGGACGACCTACCGGCGAGGGTTCCGCCGGCCTGGTCGGTTCCGGCGGTGGTCACAGGCTCGGTCATGTCTCCGGCACGAGCGGCGACCGTGGTCGCGGGCTCGGCCGGTGCTGTGTGACTATCGGGCGATGACCGAGGTGCCGGCACCACCTCGGCAACGGTCGCACCTCGTTGGCTCTCACCTGTCGCGCTGGTCGCCGCCCCTGAACCATGCGCCGACGGCTCCACCCCCGCCGCGTCAGGCACGGCAGCGGAGAACTCAGCCACTGGCTGCACACCGGGCGGGGCCGAAAGCCCGCTGACTGCTGTCGATGGCAGCGACATTCCGGCCAGGGCGCTCATCTGGCCGTCGAGCCGGGCCTGCAGCGCGGCGTCGGCCTGCGCGGTGGCGGAGCCACGGGCACCGGACACGGCCGCCCGGGCCGCGTCCTCCACGGAGGTCAGGCCCTGGCCGGTGGCGAGGCTCGCGGCCTGCTCGGCCATCACCTCGCCGGTCATCTCGCGGCCCAGGTGCTCCCCGATGCGGGCGCCCCGCCCGGTGGCATGGCGGCCGAGGCCGGCCAGCGGCGCCACCGCTCCGCCGGCCAGGCCGCCGACCGCCGTCGTGCCCAGCTCCGTCATGTCCAGCCCGTGCCGTCGGCCGGTCGAGTTCTGGTACGCCTGGGTGGCGAGGTTGATGCCGCTCTCCTCGGCCGCCTCGGACGCCCCGCCCAGCGCCGCACGCCGAGCGAGGCCCCGCACGCCGCCCTTGGTGACCTCCTTCGCCGCCCGCTCGCCCGCCTCCTTGAGCCCCTGCTTGAGCGACTTGCGGGCCAGTTGCGCCATCAGCCGCTTGAAGATCTGCTGCACGATCAGCCGGGTGGCGGTGATCGCCGCCCCGGCGGCGGGCGAGGCCGCGCCGGCGGTGAGCACGGTGGCGACCGCCAGCGACAGCAGCTCGATCACCAGGATGCCCAGCTCGATCCAGACCTCGAGCTTGGCGCCCTCGATGTCGCAGCCGCACTCCTCCACCAGCCGGCCCAGCTCGGTGCTGACGGCGAGCAGCACGGGCAGCGGCGCCTCGTCGCCCTCGGCGACCCGGCGCCAGGCGGTGTCGAAGGCGGCGGCGACCGCCCCGACGCCGCCGTACCCGCCGCGCACCTCAGCGGCGGCCGTGACGGCGTCGGCGTGCGGCCCGGCCAGCGCCGCAGCCACCGCGTACCACTGGTCGGCCAGCTCCCAGACCGCCCGCTCGTTCCCCTCCGGCCACTCGACGCCGATCACCCAGTCGAGGGCCTCGTAGACCCAGCCCGGCAGGTCCCAGGGCGAGTAGTCGAGCGGGTGCGGGATGGGGCTCGGCAACAGACTCATCCCGGTCTCCTCCGCGGATCAGCGCTGCTGGTGCCGGTCGCCGACGCGGTCGAGCCGGCCGGCGCTCGACGCGTCCGTGCGGAGGTTGGCGTCGACGGACCGGACCACGTCGGCGCCGAGGCCCTCCAGGTGCCGCCCTACGCCCTCCCACACGCGCAGCACCAGCTCCTCGAAGCCCCGGTACTTCTGCTCGAAGGCCGCGCCGATGTCGTCCTTGCCCCACGGCCGGGATGCGCTCGCCGCCGCTATGGCCCCGCCCACCTCGCGGCGCCGTGCGCCGACGGCCTCGCCGGCGAGCGAGAGGTCCGTGCCGCCGCGCCGGGCACGCTGCGGGTCGAGCCAGAGTTGGCCGTCCATCATTCGCCCCGGCGCAGCGCCGAGTCCGCCCGGGCCAGCAACGACCCGAAGTCACCCGTACGCAGGAAGTCGACCGCTCCGGAGCCGGCGGGCAGGTAGCCGGCCACCAGTTCCTGGGTGGCCGAGGCGGCGGTCGTACCGGCCCGGTGGATCGTGGTGGTGATCTTCCGGCTCAACGCCTTCGCGTCCCGGTCGTGGTAGACGGAGGGGTGCAGCTCCACCGAGATCAGGTCGCCGCGGGCCCCGACCGTCGCGGTCACCTGACCGTCATCGGAGCGCTCCGTCACCCGCAGCTCGGCGAGCCGGGCCCGCAGCTCGTCCAAACCGGACCGAAGTCGCCGGTAGTCCCCGTACACCTCGTCGAACCGCGCCCGCAGCGCGCGATTGGCGTCCCGGTCCACGCTCTCGCCCAACGCCACCCTCCCCGGTCACCGTCAGTAGGGCGAACCATACCGGCCGCCACGATTCCGTGGGGTCCGGTAGTTTCGAGCCCGTGATCGATCGCCAGCAGGCCGAGCAACTCGCCGCCGTGTGGGCCCTCCGCGAGTCGCAGCGCCTGGGACACGAGTGCCGCCCGACGGTCGACGAGTTCGACCTCGGTTACGTGATCACGTCCACTGTGTCCGTCGACGCGAGGACGGTGCCGGGCGAGCTGCCGACCACCGTGGTGGACAAGCAGACCGGTGAGGTGACCACCTGGCCACGCGTGCCGGTGGAGATCGTCGAGCAGATGTACCGCACGAGCCGGACGGAGGGTCCCGGCGCGCCGCGCACGGTCGATCCGGCGAGCCAACTGCTCCGCGAGATCCGCCGGCTACCGACCCCCGGCACGGCGGCGCACCTGACCGTCGAGGGCCGGCTGTTCCGCGCGCAGGGGGCCAAGGGCGACGTCGAGCTGCACCACCACCCACTGGTCCGCGCCTATCTGGACGAGCTGCCCGCCGGCCACCTGGCGCGCGGCGGCGACCGGCACGCCGAGCTGATCGTCGTCTCGGACGCCCTGCACGACTTCGACCACCGCCGTGCCGCCGAGGGCATCGCCCCACTGAACATGGCCGACGCAAAGGATCTCCTGCAGAGCGCGCGATTCGAGGTCTTCCGGGTGCGCGAGCCGGGGGATCCCAACGGCGGCCCTGCGGACCGCCCCTGCGATTCCTGCGTGGATCTGCTCGTGGAGTTCAACCTTCTTCCCTGGTCCGACCGGGCCTTCACGATGCCGTGGCAGCCGGATCCGCAGCCGGATCCCGACCCCGGCCGATTCCCGCCCGAGGTCGCGCAGGCGCTCGTCGCGGCCGGTTGGCGGCCTCATTTCGGGGACGAGGTCGTCGCCATGTCCGCCATCAGGGACGTGAGCGCTGTCCGGGGCAGGACGTCCACCCACGCCAGCTTCCCGGCCGCCCTCGCGACGCTCACCGCCTTCCCCAGCCTGGTAGGCGCTCGGCGCGGTCCTGGCGAGCAGGTGTGGATTTCCCGGTTCGACATCCGCCCACGTCAGGTCGCCCACACCGCCGACACCCTGGCCGACTTCGCCGCCGTCCTCGGAGCGCGGCTCTTTCCCATCGGCACCGAGCGGCAGGACAGCATCCTCGCTGTCGACGAGCGGGGTCGGGTGTTCGCGTTGGACCAGGCCGGCGAGTGGTTCCTCGGCGCGGACGTCGACGCCGCGCTGACCACCCTGCTGCTCGGCCGTGCCCCGGCCCGCGTCCGCGACGACGGCACCTGGTGAGCTACAAAGTCACCCCGGTCAGCACCATGACGCGCGGGTCGGTGTAGTCCTCCATCGCGCTGCGCAGTCCCTCGCGCCCGACGCCGCTGCCCTTGACCCCGCCGTACGGCATCTGGTCGGCCCGGTACGACGGCACGTCGCCGACGATGACCCCGCCGACCTCCAGGGCGCGGTGCGCGGCGAAGGCGACGTCCAGGCGATGGGTGAAGACGCCCGCCTGCAACCCGTACGCCGAGTCGTTGACGGCGGCGAACGCGGCCTGGTCGTGCTCGACGGGGGCGACCACCAGCACCGGCCCGAAGACCTCCTCGGTGCAGACCTTGGCGTCCGCCGGCACTCCGGTGAGCACGGTCGGTGGGTAGGTGGCGCCTTCGCGCCGGCCGCCCACCTCGATGGTGGCGCCGGCCGTGACCGCCTCGTCCACCCACGCCTCGACGCGGCGGGCGGCCTCCTCGGACACCAGCGGGCCGACGTCGGTCAGCTCGTCGGACGGGTCGCCCGTGCGCAGCTTCTGCACGGCCGCGACCAGCCGGGGCAGGAACGCGTCGTAGAGCCATTCGTGCACGTAGACCCGCTGCACGGCGATGCACGACTGCCCGGCCTGGTAGTTGGAGAACGTCGCTGTGCGGTGCGCGGCGAAGGTCAGGTCCTCGTCGGTGTTCCAGTCCTCGCAGATCACGGCGGCGGCGTTGCCGCCCAGCTCCAGGGTGACGTGCTTGTCGGGCACCGACCGGCGGATCGCCGCGCCGACCGGCCCGGAGCCGGTGAACGACACCACCGGCAGCCGGGGGTCGGCGACCAGCTCGGCGGCGCGCTCGTTGGGCAGCGGCAGCACCGAGAACATCCCCTCCGGCAGGTCGGTCTCGGCGAGCAGCTCGCCCAGCAGCAGCGCGGACAGCGGGGTGGCGGGGGCGGGCTTGACGACGATCGGGGCGCCGACCGCGATCGCCGGGGCGACCTTGTGCGCGACGAGGTTGAGCGGGAAGTTGAACGGCGCGATGCCGAGCACCGGCCCCTTCGGCACCCGCCGGACCAGGGCGATCCGCCCGCTGGCGGCGGGATCGGTGTCGAGGCGTTGCAGCTCGCCGGAGAACCGCCGCGCCTCCTCGGCCGCCCAACGGAAGGTGGAGACGGCCCGGCCCACCTCGGCCCGCGCCCACTTGAGCGGCTTGCCGTTCTCGGCGGTGATGAGCCGCGCGATCTCGTCGGCCCGCTCGGCGAGCCGCCGGGACACGTGGTCCAGGGCCGCCGCGCGGGCGTGCGCGGGCAGGGCCGCGGCCGTCGCGGCCACCCCGGCGGCTGCCGCGACGGCCGCTTCGACCTGGGCGGCGGTGGCGAGGGTGGTACGACCGACGGCGCGCCCGTCGTAAGGGTGGTGGACGGTCAGCTCGCCCTCGCCGTGGGCGGGGCGGGAGGCGACATAGAAGGCTGCGGACTCCACGTGGAGCAGCGTAGACGACCAACCCGTCCACGGAAACAGTCGCGTCAACCCTTGTCTGCCGCGAATTCAGTGGCCAAGATGGCAGTCAGATTGCGATAACCGCCGCAGACCACCCCCTCTCGGAGTGAGCCCGTCATGAGTGACCAGCAGCAGCTGCGCAACTTCGTCAACGGCGACTACGTCGAGCCGACCGACGGCGGCTACGCCGACCTGGTCGACCCGTGCACCGGAGAGGTCTTCGCGCAGGCCCCGGTGTCCGGGCCCGGGGACGTGGACGCGGCGATGCGGGCCGCCGCCGACGCCTTCGAGACCTGGCGGGACACGACCCCGGCCGAGCGGCAGAAGGCGCTGCTCCGGCTCGCCGACGCGGTCGAGGCCCGCGCCGCCGAGCTGGTCGACGCCGAGGTACGCAACACCGGCAAGCCGCGTCAGCTCACCGCCGAGGAGGAGCTGCCGCCGGCGGTCGACCAGTTCCGCTTCTTCGCCGGGGCGGCCCGGATGCTGGAGGGGCGCTCGGCCGGCGAGTACATGGCGGGGCACACGTCGTACGTGCGGCGCGAGCCGATCGGCGTCTGCGCGCAGGTCACCCCGTGGAACTACCCGCTGATGATGGCGGTCTGGAAGATCGCCCCGGCCCTGGCCGCCGGCAACACGGTGGTGCTCAAGCCGTCGGACACCACGCCGGTGTCGACGCTGCTGCTGGCCGAGATCGCGTCGGAGTTCTTCCCGCCGGGGGTGTTCAACGTGGTCTGCGGCGACCGGGACACCGGTCGTACGCTCGTGTCGCACCCGACCCCGCAGCTCGTGTCGATCACCGGCTCGACCCGCGCGGGCATGGAGGTCGCCTCCGCCGCGGCCCCCGACCTCAAGCGGACCCACCTGGAGTTGGGCGGCAAGGCCCCGGTGGTGGTCTTCGACGACGCGGACGTGGCGGCGGCGGCCGAGGCGATCGCGGTCGGCGGCTACTTCAACGCCGGGCAGGACTGCACGGCGGCGACGCGGGTGCTCGCCGGCCCCGGCGTCCACGACGACTTCGTGGCGGCGCTGGCCGAGCAGGCCCGCAACACGAAGACCGGCGCGCCGGACGACGCGGACGTGCTCTACGGCCCGCTCAACAACGCCAACCAGCTGGCCCGGGTGCGGGGCTTCGTGGACCGGCTGCTCGACCACGCGAAGGTCGAGACCGGTGGCTCGCAGGTCGGCGAGCGGGGCTACTTCTACGCCCCGACCGTCGTCAGCGGGCTGCGCCAGTCCGACGAGATCATCCAGGACGAGGTGTTCGGGCCGGTCATCACCGTGCAGCGGTTCTCCGACGAGGACGAGGCCGTGCGCTGGGCCAACGGCGTCGAATACGGCCTGTCGGCCTCGGTCTGGACGAAGGACCACGGCCGGGCGATGCGGATGACCCGCCGGCTCGACTTCGGCTGTGTCTGGGTGAACACGCACATCCCGTTCGTCTCGGAGATGCCGCACGGCGGTTTCAAGCACTCCGGCCACGGCAAGGACCTCTCGGTCTACAGCCTGGAGGACTACACCCGGATCAAGCACGTCATGCACAACATCGAGGGCTGAGCGCGATGGCCTCCTCGGACGAACTGCACAAGCGGCGCGGCGCGGCGGTGGCCCGCGGCGTCGGCAGCACCATGACGTCCTACGTGGACCGCGCGTCGGGCGGCACCATCGTCGACGTCGACGGCCGGGAGTGGATCGACTTCGCCGCCGGCATCGCCGTCACCAACGTCGGCAACTCCGCGCCGCGCGTGGTCGAGGCGGTGCGGGCGCAGGTCGAGCGCTTCACGCACACCTGCTTCATGGTCGCCCCCTACGAGTCGTACGTGGCGGTCTGCGAGCAGCTCAACGCGCTCACCCCGGGCGCGTTCGACAAGCGGTCCGCGCTGTTCAACTCGGGTGCCGAGGCGGTGGAGAACGCCGTGAAGATCGCCCGGCACGCCACCGGGCGGCCGGCGGTGGTGGTGTTCGACCACGCGTACCACGGCCGGACCAACCTGACCATGGCGCTGACCGCGAAGAACATGCCGTACAAGCACCGGTTCGGGCCGTTCGCCGGGGAGATCTACCGGGTGCCGATGTCGTACCCGCTGCGCGACGGCGGGCTGGACGGGTCGACCGCCGCGGCCCGCGCGATCGAGACGATCGAGAAGCAGGTCGGCGCGGAGAACGTCGCCGCGCTGCTGATCGAGCCGATCCAGGGCGAGGGCGGGTTCGTCGTACCGGCGCCGGGATTCCTGCCGGCGCTGCGGGAGTGGGCGACGGCGGCCGGGGTGGTGTTCGTGGCCGACGAGATCCAGACCGGGTTCTGCCGCACCGGCGACTGGTTCGCCTGCCAGCACGAGGGCGTGGAACCGGACCTGGTCACCCTGGCCAAGGGCATCGCCGGCGGCCTGCCGCTGGCCGCGGTCACCGGCCGGGCCGACCTGATGGACGCGGTGCACGTCGGCGGGCTCGGCGGCACGTACGGCGGGAATCCGATCGCCTGCGCGGCGGCGCTCGCGTCGATCGCGACCATGCACGAGCTGGACCTGGCGGGGGCGGCCCGCCGGATCGACGCGGCGATGACGGCGCGCCTGCGGGCCGTGGCGGACCGCGATCCCCGCATCGCCGAGGTACGTGGCCGGGGCGCGATGCTCGCCGTGGAGATCGTCCGGCCCGGCACCCTGACGCCCGACCCGGTCGCCACGGCGGCGGTCTCGGCGGCCTGTCACGCCGCCGGCCTGCTCACCCTGACCTGCGGCACGTACGGCAACGTGCTGCGCTTCCTGCCGCCGCTGGTGATCTCCGACACAGAGTTGCGTCGAGGGCTGGACATCCTGGACGAGGCTTTCGGCACGTAGCGGCGCGGGCGCGAGGCGGCGCCGCACCCACCCCCTATCTTTGTTTCCCCCGAGTAACCAAACATCGATAGATCTACACATCGCGCTGCAAACGATCTACGCTCTTGCTCACTTTGATCAACTGCGATCGATGGCGGGACCCGCCGTCGTGGAGCGAGAGGAACACCCGAGGGATGACACTTCCCCACCTTGCCGCGCGCCGCTGGCGTCTCGGCGTGATGACCGCCGCCGTCGCCACCGCCGTGGCGTTCGGCGCACCCGCGACGGCCGCCCCCGCCGAGGGGCAGATCCTCCTGGCAGGCGGCCCCACCGCCGTCGACGAGTCGTACATCGTCGTGTTCAAGGACGCCACCGTGGGACGGGCCGACGTCACGAAGCGGGCGCGCGACCTCGCCGGCCGGCACGGCGGCGCGGTCAACCGGACGTACCAGAACGCGCTGCGCGGTTTCGAGGCCCGGATGTCCGAGGCCGAGGCCAAGCGGCTCGCCGCCGACCCGTCGATCAGCTACGTCCAGCAGAACCACACCGTGCGGATCAGCGGTACGCAGAGCCCCACGCCGTCCTGGGGCCTGGACCGGCTCGACCAGCGCGCGCTGCCGCTGAACAACTCGTACACCTACCCGAACACCGGCTCGGGCGTGAAGGCGTACATCATCGACACCGGGATCCGGTTCGGCCACGGCGACTTCGGCGGCCGGGCGGTCACCGGGTTCGACTCGATCGACGGCGGCAGCGCCGACGACTGCAACGGGCACGGGACCCACGTGGCCGGCACGGTCGGCGGCAGCGCCTACGGCGTGGCCAAGGGCGTCACCCTCGTCGGCGTCCGGGTGCTCGACTGCCAGGGCAGCGGCACCGACGCCGGCGTCATCCAGGGCGTCGACTGGGTGACCGGCGACCACGCCGCCGGCCAGCTCGCGGTGGCCAACATGAGCCTCGGCGGCGGTTTCAGCCAGGCCCTCAACGACGCGGTGGCCCGCTCCATCGCCGACGGCGTCAGCTACGGCCTCGCGGCCGGGAACGACAGCGGCGCGAACGCCTGCAACAGCTCCCCGGCCAGCACCCCCGCCGGGATCACCGTCGGCTCGACCACCAACACCGACGCCCGCTCGTCGTTCTCCAACATCGGCACCTGCCTGGACATCTTCGCCCCCGGCAGCTCGATCACCTCGGCGTGGCACACCAGCAACACCGCCACGAACACCATCAGCGGCACCTCGATGGCCACCCCGCACGTGGTCGGCGCCGCCGCGCTCGTGCTCGCCGCCAACCCGACGTTCACCCCGCAGCAGGTGCGCGACAAGCTCGTCGCCGACGCCACCAGCAACGTGGTGACCAGCCCCGGCACCGGCTCGCCCAACAAGCTGCTCAACCTCGGCGACGGCGGCACCACGCCCCCGCCGACCACCGGCTGCACCCAGACCAACGGCACCGACGTGACGATCCGGGACAACGCCACGGTGGAGAGCACCATCACCATCGCGGGCTGCACGGGCAACGCGGGCGCCACCAGCACGGTCGCCGTGGACTTGGTGCACACCTACATCGGTGACCTCGTCGTCAGCCTCGTCGCCCCGGACGGCAGCGCCTACACCCTGCACAACCGCGGTGGCGGCTCCGCCGACAACATCAAGCAGACCTATACCGTCAACCTGTCCGCCGAGGTCGCCAACGGCACCTGGAAGCTGCGCGTCCAGGACGCCGGCGCCGGCGACACCGGCTACCTGAACAGCTGGACGCTCAACCTGGGTGGCTCCGGCACGCAGCAGTGCACCGGCACCAACGGCACCAACGTGACCGTCGGTGACAACGCGACGGCCACCAGCACCGTCGCGATCAGCGGCTGCACCGGCACCGCCTCGTCCAGCAGCAAGGTCGCGGTGCAGATCGTGCACACGTACATCGGGGACCTGGTCGTCAGCCTCGTCGCTCCCGACGGCAGCGCCTACACCCTGCACAACCGCAGCGGCAGCTCCACCGACAACATCAACCAGACCTACACGGTCAACCTCTCCTCGGAGACCCGTAACGGCAACTGGACCCTGCGCGTCCAGGACGCCGCCTCCGGCGACACCGGCTACATCGACACCTGGACGCTGACCCTCTAGGGTCTCCGGAACGGACGGCCCGTCGGGCCGCCACCCAAGGGCCCCTCGCCGTCGCGGCGAGGGGCCCTCCTGCACCCTCGACGGCGAGCGGCCAGGCCGCGACCGGTGGCGGCAGGCGGGCTACGACGACGAGCTGGTCGACCCTGCTCGCGTCCTGGCAGGGCAACCCACCCCTGGTGGCGCAACCGGTCACCGACACCGTCGAGCGGATGCCCGGCCGCCCGCCCCGCCCGTTCGCCACCTGGGCCCACCCCCACGCCGCGGCCTTCCGCTGACCGCCCGCCATGTCTGGCGCGGCACACCATCGTGAGCCGATATGCCGGTGAGGCACATTCCCGCCTCACCGGCATATCGCCCAACGAGGCAGGGAACAACGCCGCAAGCATGGTCATCCATCTACGGCGCTCGCTGTGTCCGAAATCTGGCCACCTCCTGATCTGCAAACGGTGGTGCAATGGCTGGCGGAGGGGCCGGCAAGGGGCATTGACCAGCGCAGACGGACAGGAGGCAGGAGATGCGATCCGTCAGACAACTCGGGAGACTCGCCCTCGTTGCGTGCCTCGCCACCGCGGCGACGTTCGGCGTCTCGCCGGGCGCCGCACTCGCCCAGAGCGCGGCGATCACGGTCGACCCGGTCGGCACCTTCGACGCCCAGTCGGGCACCGCCACCATCAGCGGCACCTACGACTGCGGTGACGCGAGGGGCTTCGCCTTCATCGAGGTCAACCTCAGTCAGCGCGTCGGTCGGGTATCCACGGTGACCGGCTCGGCCTTCACCGAGATCCCGGAGTGCACCGACGACACCAGCTCCGGCACGTGGACGGCGACGGTCCCGGCCAGCAACGGCGCGTTCCGTGGCGGCCAGGCCACCGCCAGCGCCCGGCTCGTCGTCGACACCACCGCCGTCGCGGAAACCACCGAGCCGGTACGACTCAGTGGCGGCGCCTGATCCTGAGGCGACGTCACACGCACACCGGTCCCCCGGGTCATCCGCCCGGGGGATCCGGCGCCGTCGGGTCGGGTCGGGAGGCGGGCGGTCAGGCGATCTGCCGCAGGTCGTTGCCGTAGTCGAAGATGATGCGGAGCCGAGCGCCCAGGGCTGTGGCGTAACGGCTCAGCGTGGCGACCTCGTTGACATCGAGGTGACCGTTCTCGATCTGACTGACCCGTCCCGGGGTGACGCCCATCAGTTCGGCCACCTGGCGCTGGGTCAGCCCCAGTCGCTTACGCTCCTCAGCCAGGTGGAACGCGCTCACCCACGCTTCGGTACGCGCCCGCTCCCTCTCGTGCTCCGTCTCGTCGTCACGAAGCTCGTCACGGACGTCTTCCCAGTCGTGGAACTCGGTCACGACTCCCCCCTTCGCCTGCGCTCGTGGTCGAGCCAAGCCTTGTAAGCGACCTCCGCCAGTGGAATGTGGTCGTGGTACCAGCGCGTCCAGTTGTGCGCCTTGTTGCCTGCCACGAGCAGGACGGCCTGGGACCAGGGATCGAAGACGAACAGCACCCGGACCGCGACGTCCCGTCCCGACCTGGGACGCAACTCCTTGAGATTACTGATGGCGCTACCCCGCAGCGTGTCGACCAGCGGACGCCCCAGCCCGGGCCCGACCTCCGCGAGCATGTCGACGGCCACACTCACGCTCCGGTACGTCTCCGGATCGGTACGCCGAAGCTCCCGGAGCCACTGCCGGACCTCGCCGGTGACCCGCACGGGCCAATGCCCCCCGGCCAGAGCACTCATGATGCAACTATAGCTCGAACTAAACAGGCTCCCTGGCGTCCGAACGAGGTGATCTGCGATCAGCGGGAGTCGAGAAGGGGTTGGGTCGGGGTCCAGGGCGGGTGGCCGGCGGCGTCGCGGCGGCGGCGGGCGATCGCCGACAGCGCCTCCAGCACCACCCGGTTGCCCAGGTACGCGGTGATGTCGGCGTGGTCGTACGGCGGGGCGACCTCGACCACGTCGACGCCGACGACCGGCAGCTCGTAGCAGCAGCGCCGCACCGCGTCGAGCAGTTGCCGGGAGGTCAGCCCGCCGGGTTCCGGGGTGCCCGTGCCGGGTGCCATGCCCGGGTCGACCACGTCCACGTCGACGGAGAGGAAGACCCCCTCGCACTCGTCCACCGCGATCCCGAACGCCTCCGTCAGGCACTCGTCCAGGCCCCGGGCGACCAGCTCGGTCATCTCGTACGACCGCATCCGCTGCTCCGCCATCCAGGACAGCACGGAAGGGCCGGGCCAGTAACCGCGCAGGCCGATCTGGAGGAACCGGTCGCCGCGTACGGCGCCGGACTCGATGAGCCGGCGCATCGGCTGGCCGTGCCCGTGCAGGCTGCCGAACTCGATGTCCCCGGTGTCGGCGTGCGCGTCGAAGTGCACCAGCGACACCCGGCCCAGCCCGTGGTGACGGGCGACACCGGTCGCGTCGGGCAGCGCGATGGAGTGGTCGCCGCCGAGCACGACGGGGATCGCCCCGGCCGAGGCGACCGCGAAAACCGCCGACTCCAGGGCGGCCAGGGACCGCTCGATGTCGCCGGAGAACATCTCGACGTCGCCGGCGTCGTACACCCGCAGGTCGCGCAGCGCGTCGACGCGCAGCGCGAGAGACGGGCGGGAGCCGTCGTGCGGCAGGTAGCAGGCCTGCCGGATGGCGGACGGGCCGAACCGGGTGCCCGGCCGGTGCGAGGTGCCGCCGTCGAAGGGCGCGCCGACGATCACGATGTCGGCGTCGGCGAAGGACGACGGGTCGTCGAGGGCGCAGCGGTCGACGCCGAGGAAGGTGACGTCGGGGCCGAACATCGGGCCGTAGCGGGTCATCGCTCCTGCATCCCCCAGGGTGAGCCGTAACCGGTGAGCAGATCGAGGAAGGGGCGCGGGGGCAGCGCCTCCGGGCCGATCACCCCCGACCCGGACCACGCGCCGGTGGCGAGCAGTTCCAGGGCGACGACCGGGTTCACGGCGGTCTGCCAGACGACGGCCTGGTGGCCGTACTCCGCCATGGACCACTCGTTGTCGACGACGTGGTAGAGGTAGACCTCGCGCGGCCCGCCGCCGCGCGCCGTGCCACGCACCCAGGTGCCGGCGCAGGTCCTGCCGCGCATCCGGTCGCCCAGGGTCGCCGGGTCGGGCAGGCAGGCCGCCACGACGTCGCGGGGCGCGACGGTCACACCGCTCACCCGCACCGGGGACGCCGCGTCGAGGCCGAGCTTGTGCAGGGTCCTGAGGACCTCGATGAACTCGTTGCCGAGGCCGTACTTGAAGGTGACCCGCTTCGCCGCGACCCAGCGCGGGATCAGCAGCACCTCCTCGTGCTCGACGTTGACGCACTCGACCGGGCCGATGCCCTCGGGGAAGTCGAACACCTCCGGCTCCGAGAACGGCGGGGTGGTGTACCAGCCGCGGCCGGCCTCCCAGATCACCGGCGGGTTGAGGCACTCCTCGATCGTGGTCCAGATGGAGAACGACGGCGCGAAGTCGTAGCCGTCGACGGTGAGGTTGCCGCCGTCGCGTACCCCGATCTCGTCGATCTCGGCGAACAGCTCGTCGGCGGCGTAGCGGGCGAAGACGTCCGACAGGCCCGGCTCGACGCCGATGCCGCACAGCGCCAGCCGGCCGGCGGCCGACCAGCGGTCGGCGGCGGCGAACTGGTCGTCGCCGAGCTTGACCCCGGTCTCGGCGTACGGCCGGTCGGGGTGCGGCCGGGACAGCGACATGGCCATGTCGAGGTAGTCCGCGCCGGCCGCGAACGCCCCGTCGAAGATCGGCATGACGAAGCGCGGGTCGACCGCGTTGAGCACGTGGCTGATCCGGTGCTCGCGGCACAGTGCGGCGACCGCGTCCGCCGAGGAGGCGTCGACGGCGGCGGGAACGAACCGGTCGCCGTGGCCGGCCACGGCCCGCGCCGCACGGGCGGCGTCGCGGTCGGCGACGACCATGGTCTCGAAGAAGGAGCGGCGGGCGGCGATGGCGACGGCGGCGGAGCCGACCCCACCGGCGCCGACGAGCAGGATCCGCATCAGGAATCAAACCCCAAACCAAGACGATCGAGCGTACGGAGCCAGAGGTTGCGCCGTCCCGCTCGCGCGTCGGCCCGGGCCAGGGACCAGCGGGTGAGGTGGATGCCGGTGGCCCGCAACGGCTCCGGCGGGAACGGCAGCGGCTTGCTGCGCACCAGGTCGAGCCGGGTCAGCGGGGTCTGCCCGCCGGCCAGCAGGTCGAGCACCACGCGGGCGCCGAACCGGGTGGCGCCGACGCCGAGGCCGGTGTAGCCGGCCGCGTACGCCAGCCGGCCGTCGTACGCGGTGCCGAAGAACGGGCAGAACCGGGTGCAGGTGTCGATGACGCCGCCCCAGCGGTGGCTGAAGCGCACGTCGGCGAGCTGCGGGAACGTGGCGAAGAAGTGCTGGGCGAGGGCGGTGAAGGTGGCCGGCCGTTGGGCCAGTTCGGGGGCCATCCGGTTGCCGTAGTGGTAGACGGCGTCGTAGCCGCCGAAGAGGATCCGCCCGTCGCCGGTGAGCCGGTAGTAGTGGAACTGGTTGCCGGTGTCGGCGAGCCCCTGCCGGTTGCGCCAGCCGATCGATTCGCGTTGCGCGGCGGTCAACGGCTCGGTCGTCAGCGCGTAGTCGTAGACCGGCACCAGCCAGGCCCGCAGCCGGCGCAGCAGCGGCGGGAACGCGTTGGTGGCGAGGACGACCCGCCGCGCACGCACCGAGCCGGGGGCGCCGTGGCCGCCCGGCCCCGGCTCGTCGGCCCCGGGGGCGCCGGACGGTCCGCCACGGGTGGTGGCGCGCAGCGCGGCCCCGTCGCGGCGCAGCCCGGTGACCCGGGTGTGCTCGTGGATCCGCACGCCGAGGTCGAGGCAGGCGCGGCGCAGGCCCCAGGCCAGCTTCGCCGGGTCCAGCATCGCCACCCGGTCGCGGTCCCACAGCCCGCCGAGGTACGTCGGCGAGTCCACCTCGGCGCGTACCTCGTCGCGGTCGAGCAGCCGCACGTCGTGGCCGAACCGGCGGGCCAGGTCGACGTCGGCGGCCAGCCCGCCGAGCTGGTGGGGCTCGACCGCCACGGACAGCTCGCCGGTGCGCTCGAACTCGCAGTCGATGCCGTACGCGGAAACGGTGGCGGCGATGGCGTCCAGGTTGTCCCGGCCGAGCCGGTCCAGCACGTCGATCTCGTCGGGGAAGCGTTCGGCGCCGTTGGCCAGGCCGTGGGTCAGCGAGGCGGCGCAGAACCCGCCGTTGCGCCCGGACGCCGCCCAGCCGCAGGTGCCCGCCTCCACCAGCAGCACGTCCCGGCCGGGGTCGTCCTGCTTGGCGAACAGCGCCGTCCAGAGGCCGCTGTAGCCGCCGCCGACGACCAGCAGGTCGGTGTCGGTGCCGCCGTGCAGCGGCGACAGCGGGTCGGGGCGTTCCGGGCGGTCCAGCCAGTACGGCACGGGCGCCGCGTCGGCGAGCGCCCGGCCGGTGGGCGGGGCCGTCATGGCAGCCGCTTCGCCCGCCGGCCGCGCAGGGTGCTGGCGAGCACCAGCAGCAGCGCGACCACGAACATCGCCGTGCCGATGACGTTGACCTGCGGCGGGATGCCCCGCTGGGCGGCGCCCCAGACGTACATCGGGAACGTGACGGTGGTGCCGGCGTTGAAGTTCGTGACGATGAAGTCGTCGAACGACAGCGAGAACGCCAGCAGCGCGGCGGCCACGATGCCGGGCAGCACCAGCGGCAGGGTGACCAGCCGGAAGGTCTGCCACTCGCTGGCGTACAGGTCCATCGCGGCCTCCTCCAGTCGGGAGTCCATCCCGGCCAGCCGCGCCTTGACGGTGACCACCACGAACGACACGCAGAACATGACGTGCGCGATGCCGATGGTCCAGAAGCCCTGCGGCACCCCGGCGGAGACGAAGAGGGCGAGCAGCGAGGTGCCCATCACCAGCTCGGGGGTGGCCATCGGCAGGAAGATCAGCACGTTGATCCCGGACCGGCCGCGGAACCGGTGCCGCACCAGCGCGAACGCCATCAGGGTGCCGAGCACCGTGGCGACCACGGTGGCGATGAAGCCGATCTGGACGCTGCGCACCACCGCGTCACACATGTCGGACGTGGCGCACGGGTTGCGCCAGTTGTCGAGGGTGAACTCGTTGAAGTCGTACGACAGGCGGCTGGACGGGCGGTTGAAGGACAGGGCGGCGACCACGGCGATCGGCAGGAAGAGGTAACCGAGCACCAGCAGCGCCACGCCCATCACCCAGCGCTCGGCGAGCCAGCGACCGATGCGGTGTCCCACGGTCACAGCACCTCCTCCGTGCCGGCCCGGCGCAGGTAGACGAAGACGACCGCGAGGATCGCCGCCATCAGCAGGAAGGACAGCGCCGCGCCCTGCGGGTAGTCCAGCCGGACCAGGAACGCCGAGTCGATGACGTTGCCGATCATGTACTCGTTGGGGGTGCCGAGCAGTTCGGCGTTGATGTAGTCGCCGCTGGCCGGGATGAAGAACAGCAGCGTGCCGGCGACCAGGCCCGGCATGGACAGCGGCAGCGTGACCCGGCGGAACACCCGCAGCGGGCTGGCGTAGAGGTCGCTCGCCGCCTCCAGCAGCCGGTGGTCCAGCCGCTCCAGGCTCGCGTACAGCGGCAGCACCAGGAAGGGCAGGAAGTTGTACGTGAGGCCGAGCACCACCGCGACCGGGGTGGCCAGCAGCCGGCCGTCGGGGGCGAGCAGGTGCACGTCGCGCAGCAGCCCGACGACCCAGCCGTTGTCGGACAGGATCGTCTTCCAGGCCAGCGTGCGCACCAGGAAGCTGGTGAACATCGGCGCGACCACGCAGACCAGCAGCAGGTTCTTCCACCGGCCGGCCTTCTGCGCGATCGCGTACGCCAGCGGGTAGCCCATCAGCAGCGCCAGCACCAGCGCGATGCCGGCGTAGACGAAGGACCGGGTGAACTGCGGCCAGTACGCCGCGAGCGCGTCCGGGTAGTTGCCGACCGCCCAGGTCAGCGCGTACCCGGTGGCGAGCGAGCCGGCGGGGTCGTAGAGGCTGGCGGCGGCGAGCTGGAACAGCGGCACGGCGAAGAAGAGGAACAGCCACGCCGCGCCGGGCAGCAGGAGGAGGTACGGCAGGAACCGGTGCCGACCGGACCGGCGGGCCGGCGGGGGCGCCGCCGACCGCCCCGAACCGGGCATGTGCGCGAGGGCGGTCACGAGGACGCACCCACCGGCTCGTCCAGGACCGGCGTGGTCCGGTCGTGCTCGCCGGGCGCCCGGGGCAGCAGGAAGGCGTGCCGCGGGTCCCAGTGCGCCACCGCCTCGCTGCCCACCGCCAGCGGGCCGGTCACGCCGCTGTTGGCCACGAAGACCGACAGCTCGCTGCCCCAGCCGGTGCGCAGCAGGTACTGGGTGCTGACCCCGACGTAGGAGGCGTCGGTGACCAACCCGGTGACGTGCTGGTGCCCGGCGGGGACCTGGTCGACGGAGTCGACCAGGTGCAGCTTCTCCGGGCGTACGCCCAGGTGGACCGGCCCCCGGTCGACCCGGGCCCGGCCGGCCGGCACCGAGAAGCGGTTGCCGTGCGCCGAGACCGCCACCTCGCCGCCGCCCGGACCGGCGGCCTCGCCGGCGAGCAGGTTGGACTGGCCGAGGAAGTTCGCCACGAACGCGGTGGCCGGGAACTCGTAGATGTCGGCGGGTGCGCCGAGCTGCTCGATCTTCCCGGCGTTCATCACCGCGACCGTGTCGGCCATCGTCATGGCCTCCTCCTGGTCGTGGGTGACGTGCACGAACGTGATGCCGACCTCGGTCTGGATCCGCTTCAGCTCGATCTGCATCTGCCGGCGCAACTTCAGGTCGAGCGCGCCCAACGGCTCGTCGAGCAGCAGCACCTGCGGACGGTTGACCAGGGCGCGGGCCAGGGCGACCCGCTGCTGCTGCCCGCCGGAGAGCTGGGCGGGACGGCGGTGGCCGTAGTCGTCGAGCTGCACCAGCGCGAGCATGCCCCTGACCTGGTCGTCGACCGATCGGATGCCGCGCCGCCGCAGCCCGAAGGCCACGTTCTCGAAGACGTTCAGGTGCGGGAAGAGCGCGTAGCTCTGGAACACGGTGTTCACCGGCCGCTTGTACGGGCGCAGCCGGGCGATGTCCCGGTCGCCGAGCAGCACCTGCCCGCTGGTCGGCTCCTCCAGCCCGGCGATCATCCGCAGGGTGGTGGTCTTGCCGCAGCCGGACGCCCCGAGCAGGGCGAAGAACGAGCCCTGCGGGATGGTCAGGCTGAGGTCGTCCACGGCGGTGAAGATGCCGAACCGTTTGGTGAGGTTGGCCAGCCGCAGGTCGCCGGCCGGTGTCTCGCGCCCCACAGTCGCCCCGCCCATGCCGCTCACGCCCCAATGACCTGCTGGAACTTGCTCTCGTACTCGCGTTCCTGCTTCTCGTCCAGCGCCATGAAGACCTTGGACTTCGACAGCATGGTGTCGTCGGGGAAGATCAGCGGGTTGGCGGCCAGCTCGGGGTCGATCTTCTCCATCTCGGCCTTGGCGCCCTGGACCGGGCAGATGTAGTTCACGAACGCGGCGAGCTTCGCGGCGACCGCCGGGTCGTAGTAGTAGTTGATGATCTGCTCGGCGTTGCCCTTGTGGGTGGCCTTGTTCGGCACGAGGACGTTGTCCGACCAGAGCATCACGCCCGACTCGGGCACCACGAACTTGACCTTGTCGTCCTCGAAGCCGAGCTGGATGACGTCGCCGGACCAGCCGATGCACGCGGCGATGTCGCCCTTGGCGAGGTCCGGCGCGTAGTCGTTGCCGGTGAACCGGCGGATCTGGCCGGAGTCGACGGCCTTCTTGAGCTTGTTGAGCGCGTCGTCGAACTGCGGGCCGGTGAAGTTCGCCGGGTCGTGGCCGTTCGACTGGAGCAGCAGGCCCATGGTGTCGCGCATCTCGGACAACGCCGTCACCTTGCCCTTGAGGTCGGGGCGGGTGAGCAGCTCGTCGACCGTCCGGATCTCCTTGGTCACCTTGCCGTTGTAGGCCAGCCCGGCCAGGCCGGACTGCCACGGGATGGCGAGCTGGTTCTCGGGGTCGAAGGACCGGTTGCGCAGCGACGGCAGCAGGTTGGCCTCGACGTTGGGCAGCTTCGACTTGTCGAGCTTCTGGACCCAGCCGAGGCGGATCATGCGCGCCGCCATCCAGTCGGTGAGGACCATGACGTCCCGGCCGGTGCCCTGACAGCCCGCGAGCTGGTTCTGCACCTTGCCGAAGAACTCGTTGTTGTCGTTGACGTCCTCGGTGTAGGCGACCTGGATGCCGCTCTGGGCGACGAACGCGTCGAGGGTCGGCCGCTTGGACTCGTCCTTCTCGTCCACGTCCATGTACTGCGGCCAGTTGGAGAAGGCCAGCTTCTTCTCGGTGGCGGACAGGTCCTCGCTGACGCAGCCGGCCTCCGTCTGGGTGGCGGCCTTGGTGCCGCAGCCGGCCAGCGAGCCGCCGGCGGCGAGCAGCGCGGCCGAGCCGAGGGTGCCGGTCAGGAGTCCACGCCGGGTGAGGGGCCGAAAGGGAGTACGCATGTGACGACTCCTAGGGGTCATCGTCGGCGGCGGGAACGGGGGTGGCGCGCCGGCGGGAGGGTCAGGTGCGGTGGACGACTGATCCTGACATGAGGTGACCTTCCTTACAAGGGATTCCGTTGCCGGAATAGCTCTGCACGACGAAATACGCCAGACTGCCCGGGGGCACTAGGCTCAGCCCGGGCACGGACATGGGGAGCGGTCGATGACGAACCGGCAGCACGACAACGGCAACGGCGGACGCAGGGTCACCGTCCGCGAGGGGGCCAGCCACGCACTGCTCGACGACGTGGCGAAGCAGATCATCGAGCAGCTCCAGGAGGACGGCCGCCGACCGTACGCGACCATCGGCAAGGCGGTCGGGCTGTCGGAGGCGGCGGTGCGCCAGCGGGTGCAGCGGCTGCTCGACGCCGGGGTGATGCAGATCGTCGCGGTGACCGACCCGCTCCAGCTCGGATTCCCCCGCCAGGCCATGATCGGCCTGCGTACGAACGGCGACCTGGAGGCCGTGGCCGACCGCCTCGCCGAACTGGACGAGGTCGACTACGTGGTGATCACGGCGGGCTCGTTCGACCTGCTGACCGAGGTGGTCTGCCGCAACGACGACCACCTGCTGGAGATCCTCCAGCGGCTGCGGTCGGTCGAGGGCGTGCTCTCCACCGAGGCGTTCGTCTATCTCAAGCTGCGCAAGCAGACGTACACCTGGGGCACCGCCTGATCAGCGCGCGCCCCGGTCACGCCCGACCGACGCGACGAACGCCCGCCAGACGTCGGGCGCGAAGCTGAGGGTGCCGCCGGCACGGTCCTTGCTGTCCCGGACCAGCACCCGGCCGGGCAGGTTGTCGGCCACCTCGACGCAGTTGCCGCCGTTGTTGCTGCTGCGGGTGGCGGTGCGCCAGCGGGCTTCCGTCAGGTCCATGTCTGCGCCACCTCTCGGATCAGTGCGATCGACCGGCGGCAGGGAAGCGCCTCGCCGGTGACGCTCTCCCACCTCCGACCCAGGCTAGCAATATCGATGCCGTCGGTCACCATCTGACCACGGAGCTGATTGTCCAGATAGGCCACTTCAGCTCCGTCCCGGAGTCGGGCCAGCACGAACGGCCCGGCCAACCCCGTGTGCCACGGGCTCTCGGCCGGGATCACCCGGATCTGCACGTGCTCCCGCTGCGCCATCGCAGCGAGATGGGTCAGTTGCTCGGCCATCACCGCCTGGTCGCCGACCGGCCGGCGAAGCACCACCTCGTCGATCACGACGACGAGCTGCGGAGACTCCTCCCGACAGAGGATCTCCTGACGCTCCAGCCGAGCGGCCACGATCTGGTCCACCTCGGCGGCCGGGAGCAGGCCGCCGGTCCCCAGCACCGCGCGGGCGTACCCCTCACTCTGCAACAGGCCCGGCACCAGCAGCGGCTCGTAGGACCGGATCGAGGTGGCGTCCTGTTCCAGCTCGGCCCAGGGGCGGAACCAGGGCAGGTCGCGGCGGCGGAACGGATCGGGCCACAGTTCGGCGGCGTCGCGGTCGAGCACCTCGGCCACCGCCAGCCGGGTCCTAGGGTGCGGGATCCGGCCGGACGTGAGCCACCGGCCCGCCGTCTTCGGATCAACGCGCACCTTCTCCGCCAGCGACTCGACGGTCTCCCCCTTGGCGGCCATCGCCACCCGCAGCGCCTCGTTGGCCATCGGACCCTCCCTCCACGCGGGTTCACGCTCCGGCGCACGATAGCCACGCTCAGTGCCGGCGTCCGCCGCCTACCGGCGTGTCGCGGTGGGATGTGTTCCGCCCACCTCAGGTGCGCCACGAGCGCGGCCGAAGTGCCCCGAAGGTGTCCCGAACGCGACGCCCTCGACGCGACCTCACCGCGATCCCCCTCGACGCGGCCACACCGACGGGGCAGCTCGACGCGGCCATACCGACGGGCAGCTCGACGCGGTCTCACCGACGGGGCAGCTCGACAGCGTCCGTCCAACGCGATCCCACCGACCGCTCACCTCACAACCCTCGCGATACGGATTCCGTCGTTCACGCTGCGGCCACTCGCTGATTCCGTTGCCATATCGACCACACACCACCGATCCCACTTGCTTTTGGCCGCCGGACTGTGGGATAACCGTGGGCAGAGCGGCCGGTGTCACCCCTGACCGGCCCGAGACCCGATGGGGCTGACATGGCCGACGCCACCGACCACCTCTGGATGCACTTCACCCGGATGGCGAGCTACTCCGCCGGCGAGGTGCCGACCATCGTGCGCGGCGAGGGCGCGTACGTCTGGGATGCCCAGGGCCGCCGCTACCTGGACGGCCTCGCGGGGCTCTTCGTCGTCAACGCCGGCCACGGGCGCACCGAGCTGGCCGAGGCCGCCGCCAAACAGGCGGGCGAGCTGGCCTACTTCCCGCTCTGGTCGTACGCCCACCCGAAGGCCGTCGAGCTGGCCGAGCGGATCGCCACGCTCACCCCCGGAGACCTGAACCGGGTCTTCTTCACCACCGGCGGCTCCGAGGCGGTCGAGGCGGCGTGGAAGCTCGCCCGCGCCTACTTCAAGCGCACCGGCAGGCCGAACAAGCACAAGGTGGTCAGCCGCTACATCGCCTACCACGGCACCTCGATGGGCGCGCTGTCGATCACCGGCCTGCCCGGCATCAAGAGCGACTTCGAGCCGCTGGTCCCCGGCGGCATCAAGGTGCCGAACACCAACTTCTACCGCGCCCCCGAGCACGGCGACTCCCCGGAGGCGTTCGGCCGATGGGCCGCCGAGGAGATCGGCCGGGCCATCGAGCGGGAGGGGCCGGACACGGTCGCCGCCGTGTTCCTGGAGCCGGTGCAGAACTCCGGCGGCTGCTTCCCGCCGCCGCCCGGCTACTTCGAGCGGGTCCGGGAGATCTGCGACGCGTACGACGTGCTGCTCGTCTCCGACGAGGTGATCTGCTCCTGGGGCCGGCTCGGCGAATACTTCGGCGCCGTCCGGTACGGCTACCAGCCCGACATCATCACCACCGCCAAGGGCATCACCTCCGGCTACGCCCCGCTCGGCGCGATGATCGCCAGCGACCGGCTGATGGAGCCGTTCCTGACCGAGACCGGCATGTTCGCCCACGGCGTGACCTTCGGCGGCCACCCCGTCTCCTGCGCGGTGGCCCTCGCCAACCTGGAGGTCTTCGCCCGCGAGGACCTGGTCGGCCACGTCCGGGCCAACGAGGCGGCCTTCCGCGCCACCCTGGAGAAGCTGCACGACCTGCCGATCGTCGGCGACGTGCGCGGCGACGGCTATTTCTACGGCATCGAGCTGGTCAAGGACAAGACCACCCGGGCGACCTTCGACGAGGCCGAGTCCGAGCGGCTGCTGCGCGGTTTCCTCTCCACCGCGCTGTTCTCCGCCGGGCTCTACTGCCGCGCCGACGACCGGGGCGACCCCGTCGTGCAGCTCGCGCCGCCGCTGATCGCCGAGCAGCAGCAGTTCGACGAGATCGAGCAGATCCTGCGCGCCGTGCTCACCGAGGCGTGGGCGCGCCTCTAACCCTCGTCCACCCGGCCGGGCCGGCCGCGCGCCCCGCGGCGCGTGGTCGACCCGGCCGTTTCCGCACCCGGAGCGGCCGATGCGCTACCAGGACCTGTCGTACTGGCTGTCCACCGTGGACGAGCCGCTGACCCCGCGCCCGCCGCTGACCGGCGACGCCGACGCGGACGTGGTGATCGTCGGGGCCGGCTACACCGGGCTCTGGACGGCGTACTACCTCGCCGTCGCCGACCCGACGCTGCGGATCACCGTGCTGGAGGCAGAGGTCGCCGGCTACGGCGCGTCCGGCCGCAACGGGGGCTGGTGCTCGGCACTGTTCCCCACCTCGCTGCCCGCGCTGGCCCGCCGGCACGGGCGGGACGCCGCCATCGCCATGCAGCGCGCCATGCACGCCACCGTCGCCGAGGTCGGCCGGGTCGTCGCGGCCGAGGGCATCGACTGCGACTGGGCGTACGGCGGGACGGTGGTGCTCGCCCGCACCACCCCCCAGCTCGACCGGGCGCGCGCGGCCGTCGCCGAGGCACGGGCGTACGGGCTCGGGCCGGAGGACCTGGCGCTGCTCGACGCCGACGAGGCCACCGCCCGCTGCGTCGCCGAGGGGGTACGCGGCGGCACGTACACCCCGCACTGCGCGGCGGTGCACCCGGCCCGGCTGGCGCGCGGGCTGGCCCGGGCGGTGGAGCGCCGAGGGGTGACGATCCACGAGGGCACGCGGGTGACCCGGATCCGGCCCGGTGCGGCGGTGACCCCGGCCGGCACGGTGCGCGCGCCGGTGGTGGTACGGGCCACCGAGGGCTACACGCCCGGCCTGCCGGGGCAGCGCCGCACCGTCGCGCCGGTCTACTCGCTGATGGTCGCCACCGCGCCGCTGCCCGCCGCGACCTGGGCGCGGATCGGCCTCGCCGAGCGGGAGACCTTCTCCGACCACCGGCACGTCATCGTCTACGGCCAGCGCACCGCCGACGGCCGGCTCGCCTTCGGCGGCCGGGGCGCGCCCTACCACTTCGGTTCCCGGGTCTTGCCCGGCCACGACCGGGAGCCGGCGGTCTTCGCGGCACTGCGCCGTACGCTCGGCGAACTGTTCCCGGTGCTCGGCCCGGACGTGCCGGTGACCCACACCTGGGGCGGCCCGCTCGGGGTGGCCCGGGACTGGGCGGCCTCGGTCGGTTTCGACCGGGCCGACGGGCTGGCCTGGGCCGGCGGCTACGTCGGCGACGGCGTGGGCAGCAGCAACCTCGCCGGTCGGACCCTGGCCGACCTGATCCGGGGCGAACGGACGGACCTGACCGCCCTGCCCTGGGTGAACCACCGCTCCCCGAAGTGGGAGCCGGAGCCGCTGCGCTGGCTGGCCGTGAACGCGGCCCTGCGGCTGATGGTCTCCGCCGACGCGGCGGAGAACCGCACGGACCGCCCCTCCCGCCGCGCCACCCTCCTCACCCGCCTCCTATCCCACTAACCCCACCCCCTGCCCCCGCCCAACCCCACCCTGAACCCGTTGATCATGAGGTTGTTGCCGCGACACGCCCCCGAAGCTCGTGTCAACAACTTCATGATCAACGCGCGGAGGCGGGGCCCGGGGGGCCGGGAGGGGTTAGTGGGTGGGGGGGATGACGCGGAGGTGGCCGCGGCGGCCCGTCTGGGGGGCCGTGTTGAGGCTCTCGTCGCCCTCTGGTGGGCGGGGGGCCACCGGGCGGGCGGCCTCGCGGACGGCCTCGGCGAGCGCGACCAGGTCGTCGGTGGTGGGCGGCGGGGGCTCGAACTCGCCCTCGTGCCGGACCACGTCCCAACCGCGTGGCGCGGTCAGGCTGCGGGCGTGCGGCTCGCAGAGGTCGTAGGTGTGTGGCTCGGCGAAGGCGGCCAGCGGCCCCACCACGGCTGTCGACTCGTTGTAGACATAGGTCAGCGTGGCGACCGCTTGCCGGGGGCAGCCGTTACGGGAGCAGCGCCGTGGTGACCTCACGGCGGCAGGGTATCCCCATTACCGGGTCCAGCGCACTGCTTCGCGTTGCGACACGCCCGTCACGGTGATCACAATTCGGTCCGACGCGACCCGCGCCGCGCCACACCCGCCGCGCTGCCGCAGGCCAGGTCGGTACGGGAGCTAACCTGTCCCTCATGACGAGCCCGGAACACCGCCGCCCCGGTCCCGGCCGGCGCGCCCACCGTGACCGGCACGGGCGCGGCCTGCGCGGGCGGCTGGTGCCGGCGACGGTGCCGCTGGCGCGGACGAAGGCGGAGATCTTCGACGACCTCGTGCTGGACACCGTCGAGACCCTGGAACGGCGGTTCGCCAAGGAACTGGCCGGGGTCGAGTTCGCGGTGGAGGACGTCCCGCCGGACCTGAACGTCTACGACTCCGACGTGCTGGAGGACGGCGAGGTGCCGCTCGCCCGGCTGCTGCCCGGCCGGCCGGGCCGGCAGGAGGTGCCCCCGCGGATCGTGCTCTACCGCCGGCCGCTGGAGTTCCGCGCCATGGACCGCGAGGATCTCGCGGATCTCGTGCACGACGTGATCATCGAGCAGGTGGCCAACCTGCTCGGGGTCGATCCGGACGAGCTGGCCTGAGCCGCCCCGCCGGATGCCGCCGCGAACGGCGACCGGTTGGACTGCGCCTGAGCCGGGCGGCCCCCACCGCCCCGGCCCGGCAACGCTCAGGCGGCCCGCCGCTTGAGCTTGCGCCGCTCCCGCTCCGAGAGCCCACCCCAGATCCCGAACCGCTCGTCGTGCCCGAGAGCGTATTCGAGGCATTCCGTCTTGACCTCGCAGCGCGAGCAGATCCGCTTCGCCTCGCGGGTCGAGCCGCCCTTCTCGGGGAAGAACGCCTCCGGATCGGTCTGCGAGCAGAGCGCCCGCTCCTGCCACTCCGGCGCGTTTCCGAGCAGGTCGGCCACCTCAAGCTGGCCGTCCATCAAATGCCTCCTTGTCGCGCACCGGCGTCATCGCCGCTGCAACCCCCCACGCGAAAGGCGCGCGTGTCCGTCCGGTCCCGATTTGTTGCGTACCGTGCGAACAACCCCATTCAAATTACACGCGTGTAATGCGTGCGCCGTCAAGCCGAACTTGATAATGGAGTCGCCCTCCCGACAACACTCCGGACGACCACCCGGCCGCCCGGCCTCGCAACCTGCCCTATCGATTCAGACCCCGGCCGAGTAACGCCCTCTCCGGCGAGTTGCCCGAGTTTTCTCCCGTGGCGCTTCCCCGCCGGCCCGACCGGACAGGCCGATGGAGACCCCCGAAAGACCACCCACCACATCGTTGATCTTGGTGGGGGACAAGGTTAACCCGAGTTCGCGTCGGCCGCCCGTCGAGCCGGAAACGACCGACGGCATCACTTCCACAATGTGGACGGAGCGCTGCCGCGGGCGGCGCCGGCCGGCTCGGTCGGAGACCGGAGGAACGCTGGTCGGCCACGTGAACCCGGCGATCACGCCGGCGGCGACGCCGACCCGGCCGGCCGGCGGCCGATCGTCCCACCAGACGGTACGGACGCCGGCGGGCGGCTCCGGGCGTACGGCACTGTGGAACGCCCCGTCCCGCACCCGGCGCTCCCGGGCGCCGAGGCTCGTCGTCCCGGCTCACCTCGATCTCCCGGCCGTGCGGGTTTCGTCCCGGGGAGATGATCAGGGCGCCGATGTCGCCGCCGAGATCGAGGACGACGCCGGCGGGTTGGTGAACCGGCGTACCCGCTTGGGGCAAGCCGGGGAGGAACGGCGTCGTCACGTCGGCGGCGCTCAGCCCCGGCGGCAGAGAAAGCCGTTCGGATTCGTGATCCCGGTGGTGAATTCGAACCGGTAGGTGACGTCGGGCCGCCCGTCACCGTCGTTGTCGATATGGATCCCGTATCGCACGTCGTCGCCGAACTCGAAGAAGCCAACCGTGCGAAATGGATCGAGGCTCGGCCGGGCGCCCGGGAACCCGCGCCCGGCCGGCAACAGGGAAGGCCCTACGGCCGAGGGCTGCCGTACGCGGTCGTGCGCTTGCGGGCCGGGCGTCCGGCGGCCGCCGCGATGGCGATCAACTGCTCCTCGGTACGCGCCGAACCGTTGCCGGAACCGGCCATCCGGGAGATCGTCTCCTCCATCAGCGTGCCGCCGAGGTCGTTGCAGCCGCCCCGCAGCATCGCCGCCGTGCCCTCGTCGCCGAGCTTCACCCAGGAGCACTGGATGTTGTCGATCCGGCCGTGCAGCAGCAGCCGGGCCATCGCGTGCACCACCCGGTTCTCCCGCCAGGTCGGCCCGGGGCGGGCGATGCCGGCCAGGTAGATCGGCGCGTTGGTGTGCACGAACGGCAGCGCCACGAACTCGGTGAAGCCGCCGGTGCGGTCCTGCAACCCGGCCAGCACCCGGAAGTGCGCGAGCCACTGCGCGGGGTGGTCCACGTGGCCGTACATCATCGTGGAGCTGGACCGGATGCCCAGCTCGTGGGCCGTGCCGACCACCTCGACCCAGGCGGCGGCCGGCAACTTGCCCTTCGTGAGCACCCAGCGCACGTCGTCGTCGAGGATCTCGGCGGCGGTCCCCGGGATGGTGTCCAGCCCGGCGTCGCGCAGCCCCGTCAGCCACTCCCGCACGGACACGCCGGCCTTGGCGGCGGCGGTGACGATCTCCATCGGCGAGAATGCGTGCACGTGCATCCCCGGCACCCGCGCCTTGATCGCCCGGACCAGGTCGGCGTAGACGGTCACCGGCAGCTTCGGGTCGATGCCGCCCTGGAGGCAGACCTCGCTGGCGCCGGCCGCCCACGCCTCCTCGGCCCGGTCGGCGACCTGCTCCACCGAGAGCCGGTACGCGTCGGCGTCCCGCTCCCGCTGGGCGAAGGCGCAGAACCGGCACCCGACGTAGCAGACGTTGCTGAAGTTGATGTTGCGGTTGACCACGTACGTCACGTCGTCGCCGACTGCCGCCCGACGGGCGTCGTCGGCGAGCCGGCACAGCTCGTCGAGCGCCGGCCCGTCGGCGGCGAACAGCGCCAGCGCGGCGTCGGCGTGCCGTGGGTCGAGCAGCGCCGCCGGGTCGTCGGCGGCCAGCCGCAGCCCGGCCCGCAGGTCGCGGTCGGTCCCGCCCCCGCCCCCGGCGGTGACCTTGCCGGCCACCTCCGACCAGTCGCCGTAGACGTGGTCGAAGTCGCCGCGCCGGTCGCCGGTGCGCCCGGTGGTGTCGATGGTGGCGTGCAGGTCGGTCCGGCCGCCGTACGTCTCGTCGGGCTCCTGCCAGGGCCGGCCCACCGGCCGCGCCTCCTCGACGGCCAACCCGGTCGCCGGGTCGGCCAGCGCGCCGACGTGCGGCAGCAGGCGCGGGTCGAGCCACGGGTCGCCGGCCCGCACGTACTCGGGGTAGATCGTCAGCCGCTCGCGCAGGGTGAACCCGGCCTTCTCCGTCTGCCGGGCCAGCTCGTCCAGGTGGGGCCAGGGACGCTCGGGGTTGACGTGGTCCGGGGTCAGCGGGGAGACTCCGCCCCAGTCGTCGATGCCGGCCCGCAGCAGCAGGTCGTACTCGCCCTCGATGAGGTTCGGCGGGGCCTGGATGCGGGCCTTCGGCCCGAGCAGCACCCGGGTCACCGCCACCGTGGCGGCCAGGTCGTGCAGCTCCGCGTCGGGCATCCCGCGCATCGCCGTGTCCGGCTTGGCGCGGAAGTTCTGCACGATCACCTCCTGGAGGTGGCCGTACTCCCGGTTGGCGCGCCGGATGGCGAAGATCGCGTGGACCCGCTCGGCGGGGGTCTCGCCGATGCCGATCAGGATGCCGGTGGTGAACGGCACCCCGACCCGGCCCGCGTCGTCGAGCACCCGGAGCCGGACCGCCGGCTCCTTGTCCGGCGAGCCGAAGTGCGGGCCGCCCGGCTCCGACCAGAGCCGGGTCGCCGTGGTCTCCAGCATCATCCCCATGCTGGGCGCGACGGGCTTCAGCCGCTGCAACTCCGACCAGGACAGCACGCCCGGGTTCAGGTGGGGCAGCAGCCCGGTCTCCTCCAGCACCGCCACCGCGCTGGCGCGCAGGTAGTCCAGGGTGGAGTCGTAGCCGCGCTCGTCCAGCCACTGCCGGGCCGCCGGCCAGCGCTCCTCCGGCCGGTCGCCGAGCGTGAACAGGGCCTCCTTGCAGCCCTGGGCCGCGCCCGCCCGCGCGATGGCGAGGACCTCGTCGCGGTCGAGGAACGCCGCCGGCAGGCGGTGCGGCACGGTGGCGAACGTGCAGTAGTGGCAGCGGTCCCGGCACAGCCGGGTGAGGGGGATGAAGACCTTCTTCGAGTACGTCACCACGCCCGGCCGCCCGGCCTCGCGCAGCCCGGCGTCGCGGACCGCGCCGGCGACGTCGAGCAGTTCGTCCAGCGCGTCGCCCCGGGCGCTCAGCAGCGCGGTGGCCTCGTCGACGTCGAGCGCCCGCCCGGTCGCCGCCCGGCGCAGCGCCCGCCGCACGCTCGCGTCACTCGGGCCGGGCTCGATGCGATCAACCATCCGCCCAGCCTAGGCGCTCGCCGGCCGCATCCCGCCCGCCCGGCCCACACCGTGAACATGGGCACTCACCCCTCGCCCCGCCCCGGGCCGGCCCCGAACCGACCGCCCAGCCGGACGCCGGACGCCGGGGGCCGGGCACCGGACGCCGGGGGCCGGGGGCCGGACGCTGGGCACCGGGCACCGGAGGCGGGCACCGGACGCAGGGGCCGGGGGCTGGGGGCCGGGCGTCCGGGGAAAACGCGAGCGCCCCGCACGGGGTCGTGCGGGGCGCTCGGATGCGGTGGTGCCGCCCGGTCAGCGCGGGGCGTCGGGGGTGTCGCCCGGGTTGATGCGCTGGGTGTGCTCCGGCTCCCCGTCCGTGGGGCGCGGAATCGACTGGGTGGGCTCGACGGACTGGCGCGGGATCGCCTGGGTCGGTTCGGCCGAGGCCGGCGGCCCGAACGGCGGGGCGGTCGGCGACGGCCCGAACGGGGGCGCCGACTGCGGCGCGGTGGCGGCCGGCGGGCCCGGCTGCGGCACCGGGTTGAACGGCGGGGTCGCCTGCGGGCCACCGAACGGCGCCGGCTGCTGGCCGTACGGGGCGCCGTACGGGCCGGGGGCCGGCCAGGCGCCCGGCTGACCGGGGATCTGCTGGCCAGGCTGGCCCGGCTGACCCGGGGCCGGGTAGCCGCCCTGCTGCTGCGGCCAACCGGGCTGCGGCTGGCCGTACACGCCGGGCTGGGCCTTCGGCTTCGGGACGTAGTACAGGGTGCGCCAGATCTTGAAGACGACGAACGCGGCGAGCGCGAGGAGCCCCAGCCAGGCCACCCGGGACAGCAGGCCGAGGAAGGCGTCGAGGACCTCGCCCTGGGACAGCAGTTCGAGCGTCCAGACCAGGAAGGTCAGCACGCCGAACAGCGCGCTGAACGCGTACTCACCGAGGGCGACCTGGGTGATCAGTTTCGCCTTCGGCGCCGGGGGGCGCACGTGCGTGGCGAGCAGCACGGCCAGCAGCGGCAGGGCCACCGTCTCGATGCCGACGAAGGCGGGGAAGGCGTTGCCCGCCCGGCCCGCGAAGGGTACGTACTCGGCCGGCGTCAGCAACCGGATCAGGCCGACGAAGAGGAACACGGCGTTCGCACCGAGGAGCACGAGCGCGGCGAGTTCCCGCAGCGGCTTGGTCAGTTGGCTGGCCTGCGTCGCGTCGGTGGACGCGGGCTCGGCGGGGCTGGTCACGGGATCCCCCTCGGGGCGAAAGCGGACAGTTGCCGACGTGAGCCTAGTCTCCCGGGCCAGCGACGGATCCGAGGCGGCTCGTGCGCGAGGATGTTCGGCATGCGCATCGTGGTTCTGACGGGCGGCATCGGGGGCGCCCGCTTCCTGCTCGGCGTCCGGGCGTACGCCCGCGAGGTCGGCGCCGAGGTGACCGCCGTGGTCAACGTCGGCGACGACCTGTTCCTGCACGGGCTCAAGGTCTGCCCCGACCTCGACAGCGTCATGTACACGCTGGGCGGCGGCGCCGACCCCGAGCGCGGCTGGGGCCGCGTCGACGAGAGCTGGACGGTCAAGCAGGAACTGGCCGCGTACGGCGCCGAGCCGACCTGGTTCGGGCTCGGCGACCGGGACGTCGCCACCCACCTGGTGCGCACGACCATGCTCAACGCCGGCTACCCGCTCCACGCGGTCACCGAGGCGCTCGCCACCCGCTGGCAGCCCGGCGTACGCCTGCTGCCGGCGACCGACGACCGCCTGGAGACGCACGTGGTGGTGAGCGGGCCGGCGGTCGCGGGCGAGTCCGGCGCGGACGGGCCCGACGGCGGCCAACGGGCGATCCACTTCCAGGAGTGGTGGGTGCGCCACCGCGGAAACGTCCCCACCCACCGGTTCGTCTTCGTCGGCGCGGAGACGGCGAAGCCGGCGCCCGGCGTCGTCGCGGCGATCGCCGGGGCCGACGTGGTGCTGATCGCGCCGAGCAACCCCGTGGTGAGCATCGCCCCGATCCTGGCCGTGCCCGGGCTGCGCGAGGCGGTCGCCGACGGCCCCGCCCCGGTGGTCGGCGTCTCACCGATCATCGGCGGCGCGCCGGTACGCGGCATGGCGGACCGCTGCCTGGAGGTGCTCGGGGTCGAGTGCAGCGCGGCCGGGGTGGGCCGCCTCTACGGCGGCCGGGCGGCCGGCGGGCTGCTCGACGGCTGGCTGGTCGCCGAGGAGGACGCCGGCGTCGTGGTGCCGGAGGTGACGGTGCGCGCGGTGCCGCTGCTGATGACCGACGAGACGGCGACGGCGGCCATGGTCCGCGCCGCGCTGGAGCTGACATGAGGCTGGAGATCCTGCCGGTGCCGGGCATCGGTCACGTGTCCGAGGGCGACGACCTGGCCGCCCTGATCGCGAACGCCGCGCCGTGGCTGCGCGACGGCGACGTGCTGGTGGTGACCAGCAAGATCGTCTCGAAGTCGGAGGGGCGGCTGGTGGACGTCCCGGCGGACGGGCCGGAGCGGCTCGCCGCGCGGGACGAGGTGCTGGCCGCCGAGACGGCGCGGGTGGTGGCGACCCGGGGCGCGACCCGGATCGTGCAGACCCACCACGGCTTCGTGATGGCCTCGGCCGGGATCGACGCCTCGAACGTCGACAAGACCCGGCTGGTGCTGCTCCCGGCGGACCCGGACGCCTCGGCCCGGGCGCTGCGCGCCGCCCTGCGCGACCGCCACCACGTCGACGTCGCGGTGATCATCACCGACACGATGGGCCGGCCCTGGCGCAACGGGCTCACCGACGTGGCGCTCGGCGTCGCCGGCATGGACGCGATCCGCGACCACCGGGGCGAGGTCGACCCGTACGGCAACGAACTCCAGCTCACCCAGATGGCGGTCGTGGACGAGCTGGCCGGCGCGGGCGAGCTGATCAAGGGCAAGTGCGACCAGGTGCCGGTCGCCGTGGTGCGCGGCTACCTCACCGCGCCCCGGCCGGACGACGGCGCCGGCGCGGCGACGCTGGTCCGGGACGCCGCGATGGACCTCTTCTCGCTGGGCACCGCCGAGGCGAAGGCGGCCGGGCTGGCCGCCGCCGCCACCCTGCCGGACGCCCCCAATCCGACCCCGCCCGACCGGGACGCGGTGCGGCGGGCGATCGCCGCGGTCGCCGGCGTGGTCGCGCCCGGCACGGAGTTCACCCTGGTCACCGACGAGTCCGTACGCGCCGGGATGGTCACCGCCGTGCCCGGCTGGCCGGCGGAGGCGACGGCGCTGGTGCTCGGCTCCCCGGCCACCCCGGCCGGCCCGGCCGAGCTGGTCCGCTTCGGCGCCGACCTGCACCGCCTGCGCGCCGCCCTGGCGGCGGAGGGCGTCGCCTCGCTGCCGCTCCCCCCGCCCGCCGGCGCCCCCGCCGCCGCCTGCCTGGCCCTCTGACGGGCCTCCCGCCCCCGGTTTCCCGCCCCGCCCGCGCGGCGGGCGCAAGGTGGACGGGGCGGGGTGCGGGAGCGGGCTCGGCGCTCAGGAGTTGAGCATCGCCCGCCCCAGCGGGGTGAGGGTGTGCAGGACGGTGTTGCGGTCGCGGTGGCTGACCAGCAGGCCGGCATTGCGCAGCACGGTGGTGTGCTGGCTGGCGGCGGCCGGTGAGATGTTCAGCCGGCGGGCCACCTCCCCGGTGGTGCAGCCGTCGTCGCTGACCGCCAGCACGGCGGCCCGGGTGCGGCCGAGCAGCGCGGCCAGCGCCTCCCGTCCGGTGTCCGGCGTGCCCGGGCCGGCGCCCTCGGCGGGCGCCGGCAGCAGCCCGCCCAGCCGGTCCACCGGGTAGACCAGGACCGGGGGCAGCGCCGGGTCGAGCAGGGCCACCGGGGTGGGCGCGCAGAAGAACGAAGGCACCAGCAGCAGGCCGCGCCCGTCCAGGTGCAGCTCGCGGCTGTGCGGGTAGCCGCGGACCTGGAGCACCCCGGACTCCCAGTGCATGGCGGGCCGCAGGCTGGCCAGCAGCCCCTCCACCCCGCCGTCGAGCAGCGCCCGGGCCCGCCGGGACCGGTCGGCCTCCACGGCCGCCTGGATCCGGGCCCAGTACGGGTCGATCGCCAGGTCGCGGTACTGCGCCATCGCGCCGGTCAGGTCGCGCAGCGTGCCCGGCTCGCCCCGGGCCACCGCGGCGGCGCCGGCCGGCAGGGTGTGGCCGGTGGCGAGCAGCGACAGGTCGCGTTGCAGCAGCGACACCGGAGTGCTCCGGACCGCCTCCATGCCGGCCTCGAACCCGGACACGCTCTGGTAGGGGGTGAGGAAGTCGGGGAAGTAGCCGCGGGGCGGATTGAGCGACAGGAGGAGCCTCAGGCCGGGGGACCCGACGCCCTGGCGCAGTGCCCGGGTCACGCTGCGCCGCCAGCCCGCCAGCAGCGGGTCCCGGCCGCGGCCCGGCAGCAGGTGCAGACTGAGGACCAGTTCCCACACCGGGTCCGCAGCCGGAGCCACCCGGGTCCGGAGGATGTCCTCGGCGGAGAAATAGATCTTCAGCATGGAGTGCTCCCGTGTCGCCCGGCCGGGGGGATGCCGGGTGACCGTTGCAGCCTACCCGGGCGGCACTTATCTCCGTCTTTAAGCCTGAGCTGAAAAACCTCGACGTCCATGGTGGCGGTTGGGCATGCTTCCACTGCCCGCACACGGGGACGGGCGCGTCGGCGACGCGCTCGCGGACCGGGGCGCCCTGGGGGACGGGGAGGGCCGGGGCCGGGCGGCACCACGAGGGTCTGCGGGGTCTGCTCCGCAGAGGTGCCGCCCGGCCGCCGGCCCGCCGTGGCTCCCCGCGTCGGCCGGCGCCCGCCCGTTCACCCCACCCAGAGCGCCACGCGGTGGTCCTCGTCGGTGACGTAGAAGCTGCGCCCGTCCAGCTCGGCCAGCCCCTCCACGTGGTGGAACGGCGCCAGGTCGGCCACCAGCTCGCCGGGGACCAGATGCCCGTCGCCGGGCGGCGGGAACCGGACGTGCCGGGAGGTGACGTCGCCGCCGGTCGGGTGTTCGTCGAGCAGCACCGAGCCCTTGCCGAGCGCGTCGATGGACCCGACGACCGCCGCGTAGCCGTCGTCGGTGGGGGCGATCGCCCGGAATCCGGCGAGCGCGCCGGGCGGGGTCACCCCGGTCAACACGTACGCGCCCACGGCCTCCGGCCAGGCCGGCACGGGGTCGAACATGCCCGGCACGCCGGTCAGCTCGACCAGGATCGGCTCGCCGTCGGCCGTGACCGGGAAGCGGAGTCCGATCAGGACGCTGCCGGTCGGCGTGAAGGCGGCAGCCTCGACGTTCAGCGGCAGGTCGTCGGGGACGAGTCGGCTGACCCAGCCCTTCGACCGGGCGGTGCCGCGCGCGACGGTCTCCCCGATGAACCGGGCCCGCACCCGCGCGCCCGGCGGCAGCGGGGTGAACGGCGCCTTGAGCAGCGCGTCGTTGACCGCCCGGTGCAGCCGGAACCGGTTGCGCACCACCTGCACCGGCAGCGCGCCACCCGCCGCGTCGTCCTCCCGGAACCGGGCCACGAAGGCGCGTCGCGGGCGCAGCGGGCCGCCCTTCGAGCCGAAGTGCGAGCCGAAGACGTAGACCCAGCCGTCGTGGTGGGCCAGGGCCTCGCCGTCCTCCGTCCGGCCGTTCTCGGCCCCGGCGTCGGCGGTCACGTGTTGGGCGACCCACTCGCCGTCGTCGCGCTCCAGCAGCAGGGCCAGGCAGCGCTCCACCGGCCCCTCGTCGAGCACCGTCCAGAAGCCGCGCCGGGCGCCGTGCGCGCGCAGCAACGCCACGGAGCGCACCGGCAGCAGGTCGCTGGCCTCGTTGCCGGCCACGACGAATTCCAGCAGTCGCAGGGTCACCTGGCCAGGGTACGAAGCGCCGGCTCGTACAGTGTCGCCATGCCCGAATCCCCCACCGCCGCCGCCGACCCCCGGACGTCGCCGCCGACGGACGCCGAGGCGTACGCGGCGCTGCACGCCGACGCCGTCGCCACGCTGGAGCGCTGGGAGCCGACCGGCCCGGCCGCCGCCGAGGCCCGGGACCGCACCGTACGGCTGCTGGCCGCCGGGCCGGTGGCGATGAGCCGGGCGCACCGGGCCGGGCACGTCACGGCGAGCGCGCTGGTGCTCGACGCCACCGGCTCGCGGGTGCTGCTCTGCCTGCACGGCAAGTTCCGGAAGTGGGTGCAGCTCGGTGGGCACTGCGAGCCGGCCGACCGGACCCTCGCCGGCGCCGCCCTGCGCGAGGCCGGCGAGGAGTCCGGGATCGCGGGCCTGCGGATCGACCCGGTCCCGATCGACGTGGACATCCACCCGGTGAACTGCCAGGGCGGCTCCCTGCACTACGACGTCCGGTTCGCCGTCCTCGCCCCGCCCGCCGCGACGGAACGGGTCAGCGACGAGTCCGAGGCGCTGGCCTGGTTCCCGCCGGACCACCTGCCGGAGCCGCTGGCCGGCGGGACGGCGAAACTGGTCGCCCCGGCCCTGGCGACGCTCACACGAGCCCCTCTTCGCCCCGCTCCTTGAGCTCGTCGACGATCTTCTTGACGTCCTGCGCCCGGTCGCGCGGGCAGACCAGCAGCGCGTCCGGGGTGTCGACGACGATCAGGTCGTGCACTCCGACGGTGGCCACCAGCCGCCCGGAGTGCGGCACCACCACCAGCCCGGAGGTGTCCCGCAGCAGCACCCCCGGCTTGGCGTCGCCGCCGAGCACCACGTTGCCGTCCGGGTCGGCCGGCAGCACCTCGCCCAGCGTGTGGAAGTCGCCGACGTCGTTCCAGCCGAAGTCGCCCGGCACCGTGGCCACCCGCCCGGCGGTCGCCGCGCCCTCCATCACCGCGTAGTCGACGGAGATCTTCGGCAGCGTCGGCCAGACCGTGCCGAGCACGTCGTCCTGCCCCTCGGTGCCCCACGCCTCGGCGATCGCGACGATCCCGGCGTGCAGGGCGGGCTGCTGGCGGGCCAGCTCGGCGAGGAACACGTCGACCCGCCAGACGAACATGCTGGCGTTCCAGAGGTGCCGCCCGGAGCGCAGGTACGCCTCCGCCACCTCGGCGCTCGGCTTCTCCTTGAACTCGGCGACCGGGCGCAGCGGGCCGTCGTCGACCGGGTCGCCGGTCTGGAGGTAGCCGTAGCCGGTCTCGGCCCGCGTCGGGGTGATGCCCACCGTCATCAGCAGGCCCTGCTCGGCGCCGCGTACCGCCTCCCGGACGACCTCCCGCCACCGCTCCGGGTCGCCGATCAGGTGGTCGGCCGCGAAGGAGCCCATCACCGCCTCCGGGTCGCGCCGCGCGATGACGGCGGCGGCCAGGGCGATCGCCGCGCAGGAGTCCCGGGGCGACGGCTCGACCAGGATGTTCTCCTCCGGCAGCCCGGTGAGCTGGCGCGCCACCGCCGCGACGTGCGCGGTCCCGGTGACCACCAGTGTGCGCTCGGCGGTGGTCAGCGGGCCCAGCCGCTCGACCGTGGCCTGGAGCAGCGAGACGGCGGAACCGGTCAGCGGGTGGAGGAACTTGGGGTGGCCGGCACGGGACAGCGGCCACAACCTCGTGCCGCTGCCACCCGCCGGGATGACGGCGTAGAGCATCAGCACATCATGCCCGAACCGGGCCCGACCGGACGCCGGGTTGCCACCCCGCCGCTCCGGGGTCAGGCACGCGCCCGGCTCCAGGCGGCGATGTGCACCTCGGCGCTGGACTCCCAGGTGAACTCCTTGGCCCGGTCGAAACCGGCCTTGGCCAGGGACAACCGCCGCTGCTCGTCGTCGAGCAGCGCCGCCAGGTCGGCGGCGATCTGGTCGGGGGCCTCGCTGGTGTACGCCACCGCGTCGCCGCCCACCTCCGGCAGCGACAGCCGGGGCGTGGTGAGCACCGGCGCGGCGCACGCCATCGCCTCCAGGATCGGCAGGCCGAAACCCTCCCCGTAGGACGGGTAGGCGGCCACCAGCGCCCCGCCGAGGAAGCCGGGCAGGTCCGCGTAGCGCAGGTAACCCGGGCGCAGCAGCCGCAGGTGCGACGGCACCTCCGCCACCGCGCGGTCGATGTCGTCGTCGTGCCCCTGGCCGCCGGCGACCACCAGGGCCGGCGGGTCCTCCCGGTCGGCCACCGCCCGGGCCCAGCCACGGATCAGGTTGGGCACGTTCTTGCGCGGCTCCTTGGCCCCGAGGAAGGCGACGTAGCTGCTGTCCCCGAGCCCCAGCCGGGCGCGGACCCGGGCCTTCTCCTCCTCGCTGGGCGCGTGGAAGGCGGCGTGGTCGACCCCGTGGTAGGCGACGTCGATCCGGGTCGGGTCGGCGTCGAGCAGCCGGATCAGCTCGTCGCGGGTGGCCTTGCTCGGCACGATCACCCGGTCGGCGCGGCGCAGGGAGGTCTTGATGGCGCTGCGGAAGAACGTGCGCCGGGACTTGTCGTAGTGCTCCGGCTCGGTGAAGAACGTCGCGTCGTGCACGGTCACCGTGACCGGGCAGCCGGCGCGCAGCGGGCAGGTGTAGAAGGGCGAGTGCAGCACCTGCGCGCCAACCTGCTGGGCGAGCAGCGGCAGGCCGGTCTGCTCCCAGGCGAGCCGGGCGGGGCGGTGCGCGACGGCGGCCGGGGCGGGGATGATCTCCGCGCCGGGCAGCATCCGGGTGTAGCGCTCCAGGTCGGTGCGGAGGCTGACCACGGCCAGCTCCACCCCCGACCCGCACACCTTGCCGAGGGCGCCGAGCAGGCCGTCGACGTATCGACCGACACCGCCACGGTCGGCGGGGACACTCGTGGCGTCGATGAGCACGCGGGGCGGGCGACCGGCGGTCACGGGGCGACTCCTTGCACTGCGATCTGTGGGGAACAACACTCCGGGCAAGCCTACGCCGGAGCCCGGGTCGGACGCTGACTGCGACCCGACGGTACGCCGACTTGTCGTTGTCTTCGAGTACGGCCGGCGGGGGCGTATCGTTCGCGCCGATGGCCGACAACATTGCCCGGGTGTTCGCCGACGCGATCGCGCCCGACCCGACCCGACCGCTGCTGACCTGGTACGACGACGCCACCGGCGAGCGGACCGAACTCTCCGGCGCGACGCTGGCGAACTGGGTGGCCAAGACGGCCAACCTGCTCGTGGACGAGGTGGCCGTGGGCCCCGGCGACACGGCCGGGGTGCTGCTCCCGCCGCACTGGCAGACCGCGGCGGTGCTGCTCGGATGCTGGTCGGCCGGGCTGCGGGTGGCCGACACGCCGGGCGACGTGGAGGTGCTCTTCGCCGCCGTCGCGCGGCTCGCCGAGGCGGACACCTGGTCGGCCGGCGAGCGGTACGTCCTCGCCCTCGACCCGTTCGCCCTGCCGATGCGGCAGGTGCCGCCCGGCTTCGCCGACTACGTCCTGGAGGTGCGCGCGCACGGGGACCACTTCACCCCGTACGCCAGCGGCGGCGAGGAGCTGGTGGAGCGCGCGCGGCGGCGCGCGGGCGAGCTGGGCATCGCCCGCGACGACCGCGTCCTGGTCGACACGGGGGCGCACCCCGACCCGGTCGACTGGCTGCTCGCCCCGCTGGCGGCCGGTGCCAGCTCGGTCCTCTGCGCCAACCTCGACCGGTCCCGCGTCGCCTCCCGCACGACCACGGAGAAGGTCACCCGCGCCCTTGCCTGACCCCGCCCCTGCCGGGGGCGCTGGCCCGGCAGGGTGGACGCGGTCGGGTCAGGCGGGGGTGGACTCCGGGTGGGTGGCGCGGCGCTGGGCGAGCGCGGCGAACGCCGACAGGGACTCCGGGTTGGCCAGGGCGCCCTTGGCCGCCGCCGAGTCGACCGGGGTGCCGGTGAGGATCTTCTTCACCGGCACCTCCAGCTTCTTCGCCGAGAGGGTGCGCGGCACGGCGCGGACCTGGTGGATCTCGTCCGGGACGTGCCGCGGCGACAGGGCGGTACGCAGCTCCCGGCAGATCTTCTTCCGCAGCGTGTCGTCCAGCTCCAGGCCCTCGGCGAGCACCACGAACAGCAGCAGCTCGCCGGCGCCGCCCTCGTCGTCCTCCAGGTGCACCACCACCGAGTCGACGACCTCGTCCAGCCCCTCGACGACCGAGTAGAACTCGGCGGTGCCCAGCCGCACGCCGCCCCGGTTGAGGGTGGCGTCGGAGCGGCCCGTGATCACGCAGCCGCCCCGGTCGTTGATCGTGATCCAGTCGCCGTGCCGCCAGACGCCCGGGTAGAGGTCGAAGTACGCCTCCCGGTAGCGGGCGCCGTCCGGGTCGTTCCAGAAGCCCACCGGCATGCTCGGCATCGGCTCGGTGATCACCAGCTCGCCCAGCTCGCCGATCACCGGGGTGCCGTCGGCCGAGCGGGCCTCCACCTTGGCGCCCAGCGCCCGACAGGTGATCTCCCCGGCGTGCACCGCCAGCAGCGGCACCCCGCCCACGAAGCCGGTGCAGACGTCCGTGCCGCCGGAGAGCGACTGGAGCTGGAGGTCGTCGCCGACGGTCTCGTACACCCAGGTGAAGCCCTCGGCGGGCAGCGGGGCGCCGGTCGAGCCGACCCCGCGCAGCGCGGTCAGGTCGGCGATCTCCCTCGGCACCAGCCCCGCCTTGCGGCAGGCCAGCAGGAACGGCGCGGACGTGCCGAGGTACGTGGTGCCGGTCTCCTCCGCCAGCCGCCACAGCGCGCCCAGGTCGGGGTGGCCCGGGTTGCCGTCGAACAGCACGATCGCCGCGCCCACCGCCGGCCCGGAGACCAGGAAGTTCCACATCATCCAGCCGGTGGTGGTGAACCAGAAGAACCGGTCCGCCGGGCCCAGGTCGTGGTGCAGGGCCAGCATCTTCAGATGCTCCAGCAGGATGCCGCCGTGGCCGTGCACGATCGGCTTGGGCAGCCCGGTCGTGCCGGAGGAGTAGAGCACGTAGAGCGGGTGGTCGAAGGCGACCGGGGTGAAGGTCAGCGGCTCGTCGGTCTCGGCGGCCAGGTCGGACCAGGCGAGCGCGCCCTCGGGCGGCGGGCCGGCCGGGTCGAGGTAGGCGATGCCGACGGTGTGCGCCAGCGACGGCAGGGCGGCCCGGATCGCCGCCACCTCGCCGCGCCGGTCCACCGGCTTCTCGCCGTACCGGTAGCCGTCCACGGCGACGAGGACCTTCGGCTCGATCTGCTGCCAGCGGTCGGTGACGCTGCGGGTGCCGAACTCGGGCGCGCAGGAGGAGAAGATCGCGCCCAGGCTGCTGGTGGCCAGCAGCAGCACGTACGTCTCGGGGATGTTCGGCGCGTACGCGGCCACCCGGTCGCCGGCGGTGACGCCGAGCCGGCGCAGCCCGGCCGCCACCCGGCGGACCTGCTCGCGCAGCCCGGCGGCGGTGAGGGTGACCGGCGCCCGGGTCTGGCCGTGCGCGATCACCACCGGGTCGTCGTCGGCCCGGCCGGGCATCCGCAGCACGTTCTCGGCGTAGTTCAGGGTGGCGCCGGGGAACCAGCGGGCGCCGGGCATCCCCCGGTCGGTCAGCGTGGCGGTCGGCGGGGTGTGGGCGACCACCTCGAAGTGGTCCCAGACCGACCGCCAGAACGCCTCCAGGTCGGTGACCGACCAGCGCCACAGCTCGTCGTAGTCGGCGAAGTCCACGCCCCGGTGCTCACGCAGCCAGCGCAGGTAGTTCCCGATCCGGGACCGCTCGCGTACGTCCGCCGGCGGCGTCCACAGCACGTCACCCACTGCTCCACCCTCCCCCTGGCCCCGCACGACACTGTGAAATGGGCCGTGGCGCCATCTTGCCCTACCTCGAAGCGCCATTCTCCGCACCCGGCCCCCGTCGGCGCACGTGCGGAACCCACATGCCCCACCACCACCCTGTGTGGGAAGTGCCAGGAAGGGCCCCTTCCGCACGCCTGCGGTGGCGGAAGGAGCCCTTCCCGACGTCTCAGCCGGCGCGGTGGGCCTGGATGGCGCGGCGGCGGGCGAGGCGGTGGGCCCGGCGGATCTCCGCCTCCCGGAACCGCCGTTCGTCCTCCTCGGTCTCGGGCAGCACCGGCCGGACCGCCCGGGGCGCGCCGCCGACGTCGACGCCCACGAAGACGAGGTACGCGGTGGCCACCCCGACCGGCTCGTCCTCGGCCGAGTCCCACCGCTCGGCCTCCACCCGGACGCCCACCTCCATCGAGGTCTGCCCGGTCCAGTTCACCTGGGCGTGTGCGTGGACCAGGTCGCCGACCCGGACCGCCTCGGCGAAGACGATCTCGTCGATGGCCGCGGTGACCGCCGTGCCGCCGCTGTGCCGGGCGGCCGCCGCCCCCGCCACGTCGTCGATGAACTTCATCAGCACCCCGCCGTGCACGGTGCCGTAGAGGTTGACGTCGACAGCGGTCATGATCCGGCTCAGGGTGACCCGGGAGTACGAGGTCGGCTTACCGGCCGGCGCGGTGGAGGGGTGCTCGGTCATGTCGGAAACGGTACGGTGCGCGGATGCGACATCTCTGGAGCTTCCTCGCCGGGCTGGTGGTGGCACCCGTCACGTGGGTGCTGGTCACCCTCGGGCAGGACGGGTCGGCGGGCACCGTCGACCGTTGGGTCGAGATCGGCACGTCCAACTCGGCCAATCTCATCGAGCCTGCCGTCTACCTCGCCGTCGGCGGGATCCTGCTCGGCCTGCTCGGCACGCTGCGCATCTCACCGCTCGGCCCGCTGGTGGCCGGGCTGCTGCTCGCCGCCCCGTACGTGGGGATGTTCGCCGCGCCCTTCGAGGTGCGGGACCGCATCCCGGACGGCTGGAAGGTCTTCGGTGACCCCCTGCCGCTGCACGCGCCGGTGGAGAACGGCACCCTCTTCCTGATCGGCCTGCTGCTGATCATGGCGACGTTCAGCGGGCAGCGCTGGCGCCGGTGGCCGCGCCCGGCCGCCGAGGTGGCGCCGGAGCCCGCGACCGGCCCGGAACGGGACGACTTCACCCTGACCGACTGGCCCCCGGCCGGCTCGGCCGACCAGGACACCGCCCCGCTGACCCTGGGCTACCCGGACGACTCGACGCCGACCGAGCCGCTGCCCCGCCGCACCGGCGGCGAGTCGCCGTGGTCGGCGCCGCCGCGCACCGGCAACCGGCCGGAGGACACGACCGAGATCCGGTGACACGTCGGGCGGGCCGGGAGACCGGCCCGCCCGACGGCCGGTCAGTCCTTGAGGAGCTGGCGGGCCATCACGATGCGCTGCACCTGGTTGGTGCCCTCGTAGATCTGGGTGATCTTGGCGTCGCGCATCATCCGCTCGACCGGGTAGTCCCGGGTGTAGCCGTAGCCGCCGAGCAGCTGCACCGCGTCGGTGGTGATCTCCATGGCCGCGTCCGAGGCGAAGCACTTGGCCGCCGCGCCGAAGTAGGTCAGGTCGGCGTCGCCGCGCTCCGACTTGCCGGCGGCGGCGTACGTCAACTGCCGGGCCGCCTCCAGCTTCATGCCCATGTCGGCGAGCATGAACTGGACGCCCTGGAACTCGGCGACCGCCTTGCCGAACTGCTTGCGCTCCTGCACGTACCCCTTGGCGTAGTCGAGCGCGCCCTGGGCGATGCCGAGGGCCTGCGCGGCGATGGTGACCCGAGTGTGGTCCAGGGTCCGCATCGCGGTGGCGAAACCGGTGCCCTCGGCGCCGATCATGCGGTCCGCCGGGATCCGGACGTTGTCCAGGTAGACCTCGCGGGTCGGCGAGCCCTTGATGCCGAGCTTCTTCTCCGGGGCGCCGAAGCTGACCCCGGCGTCGGACTTCTCCACCACGAACGCGGAGATGCCCCGGGACCGGGCCGTCGGGTCGGTCACCGCGAAGACCGTGTAGAACTCCGAGACCCCGGCGTTGGTGATCCAGCGCTTGACGCCGTTGAGCACCCAGTGATCGCCGTCACGCACGGCGCGGGTGGTCATCGAGGCCGCGTCGCTGCCCGCCTCCGGCTCGGAGAGGCAGTACGAGAACATCGCGTCGCCCGACGCGACGCGGCTCAGGTAGCGGCGCTTGAGGTCCTCCGAGCCCGCCAGCAGCAGCGGCATGGTGCCCAGCTTGTTGACCGCGGGGATCAGCGAGGACGACGCGCAGGCCCGCGCCACCTCCTCGATCACAATGGCCGTGGCCAGGGCGTCCGCGCCCGCGCCGCCGTACTCGACGGGGATGTGCGGGGCGTGGAAGTCCGCGGCGCGCAACGCGTCGTAGGACGCCTTCGGGAACTCACCGGTCTCGTCCGCCTCGGCCGCATGCGGGGCCACCTTGGCCGCACAGACCTCACGGACCGCCTCCCGGATCGCCTCGTGCTCCTCCGGCAACCGGTAGACGTCGAACGACTGCTCTGCGGCCATGTCGGCCCCTCCCCTTCACCGCTATCATGCGCAGTCTGTAGCGTCTTGTGACCGTCGACGGCGCAGACTGAAGGATAGCGACCAACCCCAGGCGATGTTACCGCCGCGTAGGCTATGGCACGACGAGCGTCGACGCCGCCCGGCGATGATGGAAGTGACAGGCATAGAGTCCCTCCGGTGCCCGCCCAGGCGCCGCAGCAGAACGCGACGCGACGACGCGGCGCCAGCGCGAGCGGAGAAGACAGGCGTGACGATCCCGTACCCGAACACCCAGCCGATGCCCGCCATCGCCGCGGTGACGCCCCCCTCGGGCGCGCAGCGGCCACGGGTGACCTTCCTGGGCACCGGCTACCTCGGTGCGACGTACGCCATCTGCTACGCCGAGCTGGGCTACGAGGTCCTCGGCTTCGACGTCGACGCCGACAAGATCGCCATGCTGAACGCCGGCGAGGTGCCGATCCACGAGCCGGGCCTGGACGAGCTGCTCAAGCGCAACCTGGCGGCCGGGCGGCTGCGGTTCAGCACGGACATCGCCGAGGTCGCCGAATTCGGCGACGTGCACTTCATCTGCGTCGGCACGCCGCAGATCGCCGACGGCATGGGCGCCGACCTGTCGTACGTCGAGGCGTCGGTCACCAGCCTGGCCCAGCACCTGACCCGCAAGGCGCTGATCGTCGGCAAGTCCACCGTGCCGGTCGGCACCGCCGAGTGGGTCGAGCAGCTGGTGAGCAAGCACACCCCCGCCGACCTCGGCGTCGAGGTGGCGTGGAGCCCCGAGTTCCTCCAGGAGGGCTTCGCCGTCGACGACGTGCTGCGGCCCAACCGGATCGTGGTCGGCGTCAAGAGCGAGTGGGCCAACGGCATGCTCTACGCCGCCCACAAGGGCGTCTTCGACCTGGCCGCCACGGAGGACCGCGAGGTGCCCCTGGTGGTCACCGACTTCGCGACCGCCGAGCTGGTCAAGGTCGCCGCGAACGCCTTCCTCGCCACCAAGATCTCCTTCATCAACGCGATGGCCGAGGTCTGCGAGGCCGCCGGCGGCGACGTCACCCACCTCGCCCGGGCCATCGGCTTCGACCCCCGCATCGGCAACCGCTTCCTCCAGGCCGGGCTCGGCTTCGGCGGCGCCTGCCTGCCCAAGGACATCCGGGCCTTCCAGGCCCGCGCCCAGGAGCTCGGCGCCGGGGAGGCGCTGCGCTTCCTGCACGAGGTCGACCTGATCAACATGCGCCGCCGGACCCGGGTCGTCCAGCTCGCCGCCGAGCTGCTCGGCCGCCGGTCCGGGCCGGCCGGGCCGGACCTGTCCGGCACCCGGATCGCCGTGCTCGGCGCGACCTTCAAGCCCAACACCGACGACGTACGCGACGCACCGGCGCTCGCCGTCGCGTCGCTGCTGCGCAAGGCCGGCGCCGACGTGCACGTCTACGACCCGCAGGGCATGGAGCGGGCCCGCGCGGTGGCTCCCGAGCTGGTCTACGAGCCCGGCATCAACGAGGCCGTGACCGGCGCCGACCTCGTCTGCGTACTCACCGAGTGGGCCGACTTCCGCAACGCCGACCCCGTCGCCCTCGGCGAGCTGGCCGCCGGCCGCCGGGTGGTCGACGGGCGCAACTGCCTGGACTCGGCACTGTGGACGCAGGCCGGCTGGGAGTACCGCGGCATGGGCCGCCCCTGACCATCGACCGCTGAGACGGCCGGCCGTGGAGCACGCTCCGCGACCGGCCGTTCGCCGTCCGCGTGGACGATCTTTGCCCCGGACCCGCCGACAACTGTCGAAATCCGCGCCCGCATTCGGCATGCTGCCAAGGTGGGAGTCCACAGTGCGGGTGGAGGGGTGTCGTGGCGAGCTTTCAGTGCTCCTCGTGCGGCCAGGAGATCAAACCGGCCGTCAGCTGCCCGCACTGCGGCGCGCACCAGCCACAGTGGGTCGAGCACCTGGCGGAGATCGAGCGGTCCATCGCGGAGATGAAGGCCCGCGAGGCCGCCATCGCCAGCGAGCAGCGGCAGATCGCCGCCAAGATGCAGGCCGCGCTCTTCCAGCGGGACATCCTCGCGCACGCCGGTGAGGAACGTCTCAAGCAGGCCACCCGCCCCCGCCGGGTGCTGCGCCGCCGGCCCGGCCGCCGCCCGCCCACCGCCGCCACCGGCGCACCGCCCCGGGTGCCCCGGCAGGGCACCCCGGCCGGCCCGGAGGATCCGCCCCCGCCGCCGGGCGCCACCTGGCTCGACGCCGACGACCCGGAGCATCCGCCGGAGGCGTCCTCCCGCGAGGTGCAGAACATCCCCCTCGGGCTCGGCGCGCTGCTGCTCGCCGTCGCCGCGGTGGTCTTCGCCGCGGTGGCCACCAGCTCGATGGACGCACTGGCCCGGCTGGGCGTCCTGCTGCTCGCGACCGTGCTGATGCTGCTCGCCCCGCCCGTGCTGGCACGGCGCGGGCTCACCTCGACCGCCGAGACCATCTCCGCCGTCGGCCTGCTGCTGGTGCCGCTCGCCGGCTACGCGCTGTGGGCGGTGGACCGGATCGGCAACGGCGGCGCCTCGGGTGCCGTCTTCGCCGGGGTGATCTTCGCTGTCACCGCCGGCGTCGCCTTCGGCTACGCGAGCTGGACGGGGCTGCGCGCGCCCCGGTTCGCCACCGTGCTGGCCGCCCAGCCGGTGCTGCCGCTGTTCGCGTACGACCGGGTCACCGGCCCCGGCGGCTGGGCGCTGGTGCTGACCGCGGTGGCCGTGCTCGACCTCTGGCTGGCCCGGTCACCGGTCACCGTGGAGCGGCCGGTACGCCGGGACCTGCCCGAGCCGCCGGCCGCCCCCGCCGCGTCGGCGGCACCGGCAACGCCCCGCCAACGTCGCGCCGAGGGCCGGCCGGAGGGTGCCCCGGAGGAGGCCGGCGAGGTGCTCGACGGTGACCCGCCGGAGCAGGCGACACCGACCCGGGCCGCCCGGGCGGTGCCGTGGCTGCGCGAGCTGACCTGGACGCTGCACGGGGTGGCGGTCGCCGTCGCCCTCGCGTACGCCGTCTCCGCCCTGCTGCGGGCGACCACCGTGCCGGCCGCGACCGGAGCGGGGCTGGCGCTGTTGCTGGCCGCCGCCGTGGGCCTGGCCGGGACGCTGGTGCTGCGCCGGCCGCCGTTGCCCGACCTCGGCGCCGGAATCTTCACCCTGGCCGTGATCGGCGCGCTGAGCCGGATCGCCTCGGTGGCGCTACCCGGCCGGGCGCTGCTGCTCATCGCGGCGGTCATCACCGTCACCGGGATCGCCGTGCGGGCGGTGCCGGAGGCCGCCCGGCGCGGCCCGCAGCTCGCCTCGGCGGTGGCGCTCACGGTCAGCGGGGTGGTCGTCGCCGGCGGGGCCCTGCGCGCCGGGGTCGCCCCCGTCCGAGCCGCGCTGCCGGCCTGGGCGGCCGACCTCGACCGCTACCCGGCCGAGCTGGCCGCGGCGGTCGGCCCGGCCGCCTGGCAGCTCGCCGCGAGCGCCTTCCTGCTGACCGTGGCCGCGGTGCTGGCCCTGCCGCCGGAGATCCGCCGGGAGTTCGCGGTGGTCGGCGCGGCGCTGACCGCCCTCGCCGTACCGGCGTCGTTCGGTCTCGGGTGGGCGGTGGCGCCCTGGCCGATGGTGCTGACCGCGATCGGCATCGGGGTCGTCGGGCTCTCCGCCCGGACCGGACGGGCGGCGGTGGCGCACGCGGCCGCCGCGGCCGGCGTCGGGCTGTTCGGGGCGGGCGCCGCCCTGGCCCGGCCGGCGCTGACGACCGCGGCCCTGCTCGCGCTCTTCGCCGCCGGGGTGCTGGTCGCCGTGGCGCCCCGGATGCGGCTCGCCCCGGCCGCGGCCGACACCGTCTCGGCCTGGGCCGCCGGCGGCGCGGCGTTCGCGCTGCCGGGCGCGGTGGCCGCCTTCGTCGCCGCCACCGTGCCGACCGACCCGACACCCACCCCGGCGAGCCTGCGCGAGGCCACCGTCCCGGTGCTGGCGGCCAGCTTCCTGGCGGTCTGCGTCACCCTCGGCTACGCCGCCATCGTGCAGGTGTCCCAGCGACACGTCCCGGCGCCGCTGGCGGTGGGCACCGCCCTGGGCACGGTCGTGGTCACCGCCGCCGCGTTCGGGGCCCCCGGCGCCACCGCCGCCGACGCCTGGGTCGGCGGGCTGCTGCTCGTCGCCGCCGCGATGGTGGTGTTCGCCGGCCCCATCGACGCGGGCCGGCGCTCCGACCTCTCCCTGGACGGCTCCGACCTCGCCGCCGCGGCGGTGACCGCCGCCCTGATCGCCACCCTCGCCCGGATCGCGGCGGTGCTCGCCCCCGGCGGCCAGCTCGCCGTCGCCGCCGGGCTGGTGCTGGTGGTCGCGGTGGCCGCCCGCGCGATGCCCGAGGAGTGGCGGCGCGGGCCGATCCTCGGCCTCACCGTCGGCGGCGTGCTCATCGGCGTGCTGGCCGGCTGGAGCGCGCTGCGCGGCGGGCTGGGGGTGCTCGCCACCCCCGGCCCGATCTGGGCCGGCGACCTGACCGGCTGGCCGGCCGCGCCGACCGGCGGGTCGGCGTGGCAGGCGCCGGTCGCGCTGGCCCTGCTCGGCGTCGCCGCCGCGGTCCTGCTGCCGCCACCGTGGAAGTACGACGTGTCGGGGGCGGCGGCCGTGCTCGCCACGATCGGCGCACCGGCCGCGTTCGACCTGCCGTGGTGGTCGCCGGTCCTGGTCGGCGGCATGGTCGCCACGCTCTTCGGGATGGCCGCCGTGGCGGCGACCGACCCGCGCGCCGGGCTGTCCCGGGCGGTCGTGGCGGGCGTGGTGGCCCTGCACGCCGCCGGGGCCGGCCTGGTCCGGCCGTGGACCACCGCGCTGGCGCTGGGCAGCATCGCGCTGATCGGCGTGGCGGTGGCGGCGCTGGCCCGGACGCTGGCCGTGCCGCTGGTCGACGACATCAAGGCCGAGGGGATGCCGCCGCACCTGGCGCAGATCGGAGGCGCCGCCGCCGGCGCCGCCCTGCTCGCGTCCCCGGGCGCGGTCGCGGCGCTGGCGGCCGAGTTCGGCCACTCGCCGGAGGTGGTGCTCACCGCCGCGCTGGCCGCGTCCAGCCTGGGCCTGGCGGCGATGGCCGCCGCCCGGCGACGGGTTCCGCAGTACCTGCCCTGGGCGAGCGCGACGGTGGCCGGCGGCGCCACCGTGACCGCGCTGGCCGCCGTCCCCGCCGGGCTGCCCGTCGGGGTCTACGCCGCCGCCGCGGCCCTGCTCGGGGTGCTCGCCGAGCTGGCCCGCGGCGCGACCGAACCGCCGGCCGGCTCGGCCCAGCCGGTACGGCGCTGGTCGGTGCTGCTCGACGGGGCGCTGCGGCGGCTGCCGGACGACGGCACGCGGCGCTGGCGGCTCAGCCCGGCCGCCGGCGCGCTCGCCGTCGCCGCGCTGCCCACCGTCCTGGCGCTGGTGTCGATCGCACCGGCCCTGGTCGTCGCCCTGGTGGAGCCGCACCGCAGCCTCGCCCGGGTCTGGCAGGGGCCACCGCCGGAGCTGCTCACCCCGCCGCCCGGCGCGGTCGACCCGACCCACGTGCTGACCGCGCTGCTGCTCACCGCGACCGCCGCGCTGGCCGCCATCGGGTTCAGCGGCGGCCGGCGCTCCCGGGCGGTGCCCGTGGTGCTGCCCGGCGCGGCCGTGACCCTGCTGATCACCCCGGTGGCGCTGGGCAACGGCTGGCCGGCGAGCACCCTCGCGGCGCTGGCCGTGTTCACCATCTCGATGCTGGGCCTGGCGCTGACCCTGCCCCCGCCGCTGGTCGAGCCGGCCCGTTCCCTGCGGCTGACCCGGGTGCTGGTCTTCGCCATCGGGCTGGCCGCCGGGGGCGCGGGGCTGGCCGGCAGCCTCGCCACCCGAGAGCTGACGCTCTTCACGCTCGGCGGCGCGGTCGGCGTCGGCACCGTGGCGGCGCTGTTCGGCACCACCCAGCGGGCACGCATCCTCGGCTGGCTCTTCGCCTCGCTGATGGCGCAGCTGTTCGTGCTCACCGCCGGGCTGGTGGCCGGGCTCGCGGCGGTCTGGTCCGCCTTCGGCGTGCTGGCGGTCGGCGCGGCCCTACAGGTGTTCGCCGCGACCCTGCCCCGGCTCCGCCGTCCCGAGGCCCAGCGCGAGGCGGCCACCGTGGAGTGGAGCGGGCACGCCGCCGCCCTGATCGCCCTGGCCCTGGCCTTCGACTCGCCCCGGCACATCGCGGCGCTGCTGGCCGCCTGGGGCGCGGTCCTCGGCGTCGCGGCCACCCGGCCGGGCCGCCGGCCGGTGGAGCGGCGCATCCTGTTCTGGGCGGTGGTGGTCTGCGAGATCGCCGCCTGGTGGATCCTGATGCGGGTGGCCGACGTGGCGCTGCCGGAGGCGTACACGCTGCCCTTCGCGGCGCTCGCCCTGCTCGTCGGGGTGCTGGAGCTGCGGCACCGGCCCGACCTGAGCAGCTGGGTCGCGTACGGGCCGGCGCTGGTAACCGCGTTCGTGCCGACCCTGGCGATCGTGCTGGCCACCGACTCCAGCACGCTGCGCCAGGTGCTGCTGCTGCTCGGCGCGGTCGCGGTGCTCGTCTTCGGCTCGACGAGCCAGCAGCAGGCGCCGGTGATCGTCGGTGCCGCCGTCACCGCGATCGCGGCGGTGCACGCGCTGTTCAGCCTCGGGCCGTGGCTGGCGCTGATCCCGGTCGGGCTCCTGCTGCTGGTGCTCGGCGCGAGCAACGAGCGCCGCCGCCGAGCCCAGGAGCGCCTGCAGACCGCCCTGCGCGGCATGAGATGAGGCATCCGGGCACTCCCGGGCCCGGGCGGGGGTTGACTACGCTCCGGCCATGCGGATCATCGAAGGCGCCGGGGCGTGGACCCGGCCCGTGGGGGCGGCCAACGACTGGGTGGAGCACCTGCGCGTGCCGGACCTGTCGGTGGGGACGTACTGCATTCCGGCCGGTGGGCTCGACGATCAGAGCCCGCACACCGAGGACGAGATCTACGTGGTGACCTCGGGGCGGGCCAGGATCGTGACCCCGGACGCCACCGCCGAGGTCGGCCCCGGCTCGGTGATCTTCGTGCCCGCGGGCGAGGAGCACCGGTTCGAGGACGTGACCGAGGACCTGGCACTGCTGGTGGTGTTCGGCCCGGCGTACGGGTCGCGCACGCCCGGCCGGAGGGACGCCTAGGTCGGGGCCGGGCGCGCAGGTCAGGCGAGCGAGGCGCGCAGCGCGGCGTCCTTCTCGGCCACCAACTGCTCCAGGTCCGCCTGGTAGGCCGCCATCCGGTCGAGCAGGGCGGGATCGCCGGCCGCCAGGATCCGTACGGCCAACAGCCCGGCGTTGCGGGCGTTGCCGATCGACACGGTGGCGACCGGGATGCCGGCCGGCATCTGCACGATGGAGAGCAGCGAGTCCATGCCGTCGAGGTGCTTGAGCGGCACCGGCACGCCGATCACCGGCAACGGCGTCACCGAGGCGACCATGCCGGGCAGGTGCGCGGCGCCCCCGGCCCCGGCGATGATGACCTTCAGGCCCCGGTCGACGGCGGCGCGGCCGTACTCGATCATCTTGGTCGGCGTACGGTGCGCGGAGACCACGCCGACCTCGTACGACACCTCGAACTCGTCCAGCACCTCGGCGGCGGCCTTCATGGTCGGCCAGTCCGAGTCGCTGCCCATGATCAGCCCGACGGCGCCGACAGCGGCGTCCGCACGTTCACCGGTCCCGCTCACTGGTGTCCCTCCCGCAGCCAGCGGGCGGCCCGCGCGGCCCGCGTCCGTACGTCGTCCAGGTCGTCGCCGAGCACCGTGACGTGCCCGATCTTGCGGCCGGGTCGCACCTGCTTGCCGTAGAGGTGCACCTTGGCGCCCGGCTCCGCCGCGAAGAGGTGGTGCAACCGCTCGTCGATCGACATCCCGCCCGGCTCGCCGCCGAGCACGTTCGCCATCACCACGGCGGGTGCGGTCAGCGAGGTGTCCCCCATCGGGTAGTCGAGCACCGCCCGCAGGTGCTGCTCGAACTGCGACGTGCGCGCGCCCTCGATGGTCCAGTGCCCGGAGTTGTGCGGCCGCATCGCCAGCTCGTTCACCACGATCCGGCTGCCGGCGGGCGCGGCCGGGTCGGCGACCTCGAACAGCTCCACCGCGAGCAGGCCGACCACGCCGAGCGCGGTGGCCAGATCGATGGCGAGCTGCTGGGCGGCGACCGCCAGCTCCTCCGGCAGGCCCGGCGCGGGGGCGAGCACCTCGACGCAGATGCCGTCCCGCTGCACCGTCTCGACCACCGGGTACGCGGCGACCTGCCCGAACGGCGAGCGGGCCACCTGCACGGCGAGTTCCCGGCGCAGCGGCACCCGCTCCTCGACGATCAGCCGGGTGCCGCCGGCGAGCAGCGTCGCGGCCAGCTCGGTGGCCTGCGCCGCGTCGCCGACCAGCCACACGCCCCGGCCGTCGTACCCGCCGCGGGCCGCCTTGAGCACGACCGGCCAGCCGGTCTCGTCGCCGAAGGCCACCAGGTCGGCGGGCTCGGCCACCGGTCGCCACGCCGGGTTCGGCGCGCCCAGCTCGCCGAGCCGCTCCCGCATCACCCGCTTGTCCTGCGCGTGCAGCAGCGCGTCGGCCGGCGGGAAGAGCTTCACGCCCTCGGCGGCCAGCGCCCGGATGTGCTCGGTGGGGACGTGCTCGTGGTCGAAGGTGACCACGTCGCAGCCCTTGGCGAAGGTGCGCAGCGCGGCGAGGTCGGTGTGGTCGCCGTACTGGACGTCGGCGGCGACCAGCGCGGCGCCGTCGTCGGGGGCCAGTGCGAGCACGCGCAGCGACTGGCCGAGGGCGATCGCGGCCTGGTGGGTCATCCGGGCCAGCTGGCCACCACCCACCATGCCGACAACAGGCAGACCGGTACGGGAATCCATAGCGGCGCCAGCCTAACCGGGCGACCCGTCCCCCGCCCCGCCGGATGGCCGATCGCACACCGCCGCGGCCGTGGGCCTCAGCGCCGGCCGAGCTGGCCGACCAGGTCCTCCACCGTCGTCACCGGGCGCTCGCAGACGAAACCCCGGCAGGCGTACGCGGTGGGCCGCCCGTCGACCATCGGCCGGTCGGCGAGCAGCGGCACCCCGGCCTGTCCCGGGCGGCCCGCCACGATCACCGCGCCGGGCGGGGCGTGCCGGTGCGCCGCCGCCACCAACGGGTCGCCGGTCGGCTCGTCGGTGACCACCGCGATCTCGTACGGCCCGGAGAGCAGCGCCTCGCCGACGGTGGCCGCGTAGCCGGTGAACCGGGCGTGCCGGCCGACGATCGGCGCCACGGTCGACAGCGCGGCCTCGGCGGCCTCCCGGTAGCGGGTCTCACCGGTCAGGGCCGCGTACGCGACCAACGCCGCGACGATCGCCGAGCGCCCGGACGGGGTGGCGTTGTCGGTGGGGTCGGCGGGGCGGGCGACCAGCCGCTCGGCGTCGTCGGCGGTGTCGTAGAACCCGCCGCCGGGGGCGGCGAACCGCTCCAGCGCGACGTCGAGCAGCCGACCGGCCAGCGTCAGCCAGCGACCCTCCCCGGTGAGCTGGTGCAGCGCGCAGAACGCCTCGGCCACGCAGCCGTGGTCCTCGAGCACGCCGGCCGGCTCGCCCACCACGCCGGCCCGGGAGACCCGGCGCAGCCGCCCGTCCACGATGTGCCGCTCGGCGAGCACCTCGCCGATCCGGATCGCGGCGGCGGCGGTGACCGGGTCGCCGGTGAGCGCGGTGTGCTCGACCAGCGCGGTGACCGCGAGCCCGTTCCAGGAGGCGACCACCTTGTCGTCCCGGGCCGGCTGGGGCCGGGTGTCGCGGACCTCGCGCAGCCGGGCCCGGATCCGCTCCCACCGGGCGGCCACCTCCGGGGCGGCGTCGTCCACGTCCCGGGCCAGCCGCAGCACGCTCGTGCCGTGCTCGACGCCCCTCCTTCCGTCCGGAGCGCCGTCTTGCGGCGCGGAGGCGGAATGAGGGGCGAACGTGCCCTGCTCGGTGACCGCGAACAGGTCGGCGGCGAAGCGGCCGTCGTCCTCCCCCAGCGCCTCCACGAGCTGGGCCGGCGTCCAGGCGTAGGTGAGCCCCTCGACGCCCTCGGTGTCCGCGTCCAGCGCGGAGGCCAGGCCGCCCTCGGGCGTGCCCAGGTCGTCGATCATGAAGGCGGCGGTCTCGGCCGCGACCCGGGCGGCCAGCGGGTCGCCGGTCAGCCGCCAGAGCTGGGTGTACGTCCGCAGCAGCAGCGCGTTGTCGTAGAGCATCTTCTCGAAGTGCGGCACGGTCCAGTGCGCGTCGACCGAGTAGCGGGCGAAGCCGCCGGCGAGCTGGTCGTAGATGCCGCCCCGGGCCATCGCCTCGCAGGTGTGCCGGGCGACCTCCAGGCTCCGCGCCGAGCCGGTGCGCTGGTGGTGCCGGAGCAGGAAGAGCAGGTTCATGTGCGGCGGGAACTTCGGCGCGCCGCCGAAGCCGCCGTTCACCTCGTCGTACTCCCTGCCGAGCTGCTCGGCCGCGGCGTCGAGCAGCGCGGCGTCCAGCGGCGCGGTGGGGCCGCCGACGGCCTGGGCTCCGCCGATGGCCTCGACCACGGCGGCACCCTGCGTGATCACGGCGTCCCGCTGGTCCCGCCAGGCGGTGGCGACCGACTGGAGCAGCCGGACGAAGTTCGGCCGGGGGAAGTAGGTGCCGCAGAAGAACGGGGTGCCGTCCGGGGTGGCGAAGACGGTCATCGGCCAACCGCCCTGCCCGGTCATCGCCTGGGTGGCGGTCATGTAGACGGCGTCGACGTCGGGGCGCTCCTCGCGGTCCACCTTGATCGAGACGAAGTCGTCGTTCATCAGGGCGCCGACCTGCTCGTCCTCGAACGACTCGTGGGCCATCACGTGGCACCAGTGGCAGGCGGCGTAGCCGACCGAGATGATCACCGGCACGTCCCGGCGCTTCGCCTCGGCGAACGCCTCGGCGCACCACGGCCACCAGTCGACCGGGTTGTCGGCGTGCTGGAGGAGGTACGGGCTCGTGGCGTCAGCGAGTCGGTTCACCCGACGACCATAACGAGCCGGTGCCCCCGCCCGCCCGCGCTCCGCGCCCGCCCGCTGGTGCGGTGCGCCGGGCCGGGTCAGGAGGCGCCGTCGGCGCGCAGCGGGAAGACGTTCGGCCGGGCCTCGTCGAGCAGGGTGCCCAGCACCGCGCCGATCTTGTCGGCCGGCATCGGCTTGAAGAAGTGGTAACCCTGCGCGGCCGTGCAGCCCAGCTCGGCCAGGGCGGACCGCTGCTCGGCCGTCTCCACACCCTCGGCGACCACCCGCAGCCCCAGCTCGTGGGCCAGGCCGACGGTCGTCCGCACGATCGCCGCCGCCTCCGGCGAGTCGGCCATCCGGATCACGAAGGAACGGTCCACCTTCAGCTCGTCCACGGCGATCCGGGTGAGGAACGTCAGCGAGGAGAAGCCGGTGCCGAAGTCGTCCACCGCGAGCTGCACGCCCATCGACCGCAGCGTGGTGAGCACCTCGTCGATGACCTCCAGCTCGCTCATCACCACCGTCTCGGTGATCTCCAGGACCAGCCGGTCCGGCGGCACCTCGTGCCGCCGCAGCGCCTCGGCGATCTCGGCGGGCAGGCGGGGGTCGAGCAGGCTGCGCGCCGACAGGTTGACCGAGATCGGCACGTCGACCCCGTCCCGGGCCCAGCCGGCGGCGACGGCGAGCGCCTTGTCCAGCACGTAGCGGGTGAAGCTGCCGAGCTGCTCGCTGTTCTCCACCGGCCGGATGAAGTCGTGCGGGCCGAGCCAGCCCCGGCGCGGGTGCCGCCAGCGGATCAGCGCCTCCACCCCGGTCGGCGCGCCGGTGGCCAGGTCGACCGCGGGCTGCAACGCCAGCACCAGCTGGTCGTCGGCCTTCAGCGCCTCGCGCAGCTCGGCCAGCAGGGCCAACTGGTCGGTGCTGGCGGCGTCCCTGGTGGCGTCGTACGCGGCGACGCTGCCGCCGCCCTCCTTGGCCTGGTACATCGCGATGTCGGCCCGGCGCAGCAGCTCGGTCAGGTCGGCGGTGCCGGCGTCGGCGACCACCACCCCGACGGAGGCCTCGACGGACATCCGGACCCCCGCCACCTCGGTCGGCGCGGCGAGCCGCTCGGCGATCTCGCGGGCCTGCCGCAGCGCGTACGCCATCGGGGCGGCGCGGTCGCCGAGCACCGGGACCGACGTCAGCAGCAGGGCGAACTCGTCGCCGCCGAGCCGCGCGAGCAGGTCCCCGGGGCGGGCGAGGGTGCCCAGCCGGTTGGCGGTCAAGCGCAGCAACTGGTCGCCGGCGGCGTGCCCGAGGGTGTCGTTGACCTCCTTGAACTGGTTGATGTCGAGCAGCAGCAGCGCCACCGGATGGTCGTGGGCGAGCTGCCGCAGCGCCTGGTCGCCCTTGCTGAGCATGGCCGACCGGTTCACCAGCCCGGTGAGCTGGTCGTGCACCGCCTCGTACGACGAGCGGGCGGTCACCAGACGCAGCTCCCGGTGGGTGGCGGCGTCGTGCAGGGCGGCGGCGAGGGCGTCGCCGAACGCTGCCACGGCGTCGCGCTCCCGGGCGCTGGGCGGGGCCGAGCGCGGGAAGCGGACCCGCAGCTCGCCCACCCGGGCAGCGCCCACGGTGAGGGCGCGGACCAGCTCGTGCTCCTCCGGTTCGGTCCGGCCCGGCGGCGCGACCTCCCGGTCGACCAGGTGACCGCCCGGGTCGCCCCGGTAGCGCCGCCACCGGCCGTCGCCCCGGGCGACGTCGACGTCGACGAGTTCGGCGTTGAACAGCGCCAGCGCCCCGGTCACCGCGGCGGTGGCGACCCCCCGCTCGTCGAGCTGGTTGAGCGCGGCGGTGGCCTCGGCGAAGGCCCGCCAGGCGCGGCGCTCCTGGTCGGCGCGGAGCCGGTGCCGGTAGGTCTGCTGGAGCAGCCAGAGCGGCGGCGGGAGCAGCAGCAGCCAGCGCGCGTCGAGTTCCAGCAGCGCCACCACGACCAGCCCGACGGCGACGTTGCCGACGAACATCAGCAGCTTGCCGCGGAGCGCGGCGAGCAGCGGTGGGGCGACCGGGATGCCGTGCCGGAGCGCCAGGGTGGCCCCGCCCAGCCAGGCGGTCGCGAGCAGGTAGGTGACCGACCCGGCGACCACGGCCAGGGCGAGCCCCGGCGTCGGCGCGGCCAGCAGCGGCCGGCCGAGCGCGGTGGTGACCGCGACGGCCAGCGCGGTGGCGGCGGTCAGCGAGGCCGTGATCCGGACGACCTCAAGCACCGGCCGGCGGTCGCCGAGCAGCGACATCGCCGACCAGGCGAGCCCGGCGCCGAGGAGCGTGGCGGAGGGCAGCCAGCCGGCGGGCGCGAGGTAGAGGCAGATGATCAGCGCGGCTTCGCCCCAGGTGATGCTCACCATTCCGGCGGCGGTGCGGAACCGCAGCCGGGCCAGCTGGGCGACGGCGAACACGACGACGGCGATGCCGAACCGGGCCGGCCCGCCGAGCGCGTCGTCGGCGGGGAGGCGCGTCGGCAGGGTCCACCCCACCGCGGCGGCGACCAGGGCGGTCAGCGCGACGGCGACGGTGAGCAGGAGCAGCCGCGGCGGGGTGCCGCGGTCTTCGAGCCGGTCGGGCGACTCGCCGGCCCTGCCGGACGTCACCGATCCCCTCCGCCCACGGGCCGATCGCCGGTACGCCGGGCGGCCGCTGCTGTGGTGGTCATCGGCGCCCCCTTCCGCGCACGGCTCGGGAACTCTTGGTCCCCCGGCGGAAGGCTAAGGCAAACCCGGTGGCCGCAACAGGGGGCGACGACCTGGTTCGACGTGAATCATGCGTGGACTACCCGTTGCGGCGCTGCTGACGCCCCTTGGGGGAGTCCGAGGATGAATCCTGCGCCGGCGTCCCGTCTGTCGGATCGACGACCGCCGCGTCCGCCCGGTGCGCGTCGACGGACGGCCCCTGCTGGGGGAACCGGTCGGGCAGCCGGCGCAGCCGGGCGTTCATGTTGCGGATCAGCAGGACGGTCGCCGTCCCCAGGATCAGGATGAGGAAAAGGCCCATCGGCCCCGCCAGGCCACCCGAGCGGGTGTCCCCGAAGTTGTTCTGGGCGAGCACCTGTGCAGCGGTCAGCATGGCGTTCCTCCGGTGTGCGGTTGGTGACCAGCGTAGCCGCCTGCCGGATCAGCGGGCATGGACCGTCTCGCGCACCCCGGCGAAAAGGTCGGACTCGGGCAGCGGGCTGTCGACCAGCGAGCGGACCAGCTCGAAGTCCTCAGTGGGCCAGGCGCGCCGCTGCACCTCCATCGGCACGTGGAACCAGAAGCCGTCCGGGTCGATCTGGGTGGCGTGGGCCCGCAGCGCGTCGTCGCGGACCGGGAAGTAGTCGGCGCACTCCACGCGGGTGGTGATCCGGGGGCCCTTGTCGGGCCGGTCCTCCCAGCGGGTGAGCCACTCCTCGTAGGGCGACTCCCGACCGGTGGCGAGGATCGCCTCGTGCAGGGCCAGGATCTTGCCCTTCGAGAAGCCGATGTCGTAGTAGAGCTTGAGCGGCTGCCACGGCTCGCCCAGCTCCGGGTAGCGCTCCGGATCACCGGCGGCGTCGAAGGCCGCCACGCTGATCTTGTGCGTCATGATGTGGTCGGGGTGCGGGTAGCCGCCCTGCTCGTCGTACGTGGTGACGACGTGCGGGCGGAACTGGCGCATCAGCCGCACCAGCGGGCCGGCCGCCACCTCGACGTCCTGGAGGGCGAAGCAGCCCTCCGGCAGCGGCGGCAGCGGGTCGCCCTCGGGCAGACCGGAGTCGACGAAGCCGAGCCACGCCTGCTCGACGCCGAGGATGGCCCGCGCGGCGTCCATCTCGCCCCGGCGGATCTCGGCGATGTTGGCCCAGACGTCGGGCCGGTCCATCTTCGGGTTGAGCACGCTGCCGCGCTCGCCGCCGGTGCACGTGACCACCAGGACGTCGACCCCCTCGGCCACGTACTTCGCGGTGGTCGCGGCACCCTTGCTCGACTCGTCGTCAGGGTGTGCGTGAACGGCCATCAGTCGCAGTCGCTCTGCCAACGTCGGCGCTCCTCGTCTCTGGCGGCCGGCGGACCCCCCGCGGGACCGCCCGGCTGACCTGCCGGCATCCTCCCCCCGCGCCGGGACCTGACGGTGCCGACGTGTCATTCTTGACGACGGGACGGGCTGGGAAGATGGAACTCTGCCATTCTTGCCGATGCCGCCGACAACAACGCCAGGAGATACCCGCCGGTGACCGAGACGCACGCCACACTTCCGCCGGGCGCGCCGGCCTTCCCGCCCGGCCGGTACGGCCGCCGCCGGGAACCCGGCCGCCGCCGGCCGCTGCTGGCGGCGCTGCTCGCGATCGCCGTCGTCGCGGGCCTGAGCCTGGTCACGGTCCGGCTCTACCGGCAGTACGGCGACCCGAACTACGACGCCCAGGTGATCACCTACACCGGCATAACCGACAGCCAGGTGCTGGTCGACTTCCGGGTCACCGTGCCCGAGGGCGGGTCGGCGGTGTGCCTGCTGCGCGCCCGGAACCGTGACGGCGCCGAGGTGGCCAGGGAAGAGGTCACGGTGACCGCCCCGCCGGGCCAGCGGCAGGTGACGGCGCAGCACCGGCTGGTCACCAGTGCCCGCCCCTTCATCGGCGAGGTGGTGCGCTGCCGGCCCCCGGCCTGAGCAGCCACGACGCGGGCCGGACGCGCCGGCACAGGCGACACGGCGGCGCCGGACGGGGTGCCGCCGGTGATCGTCGACACCCCCGTGTCGTACCGCACTGGTAGCTTGGAGGTTCACCTGTCAGCCAGCACGCACATCTGAGGAGACCGCCTGTGTCCACTGGCAACGAGGCGCCCGCCACCTGGCTGTCCCGGGACGCATACGACCGGCTCCAGGCCGAGCTCGACGAGCTGATCGCCAACCGGCCGGTCATCGCCGCCGAGATCAACGCCCGGCGCGAGGAGGGCGACCTGCGGGAGAACGGTGGCTACCACGCCGCCCGCGAGGAGCAGGGCAAGGCCGAGGGGCGCATCCTCTACCTGAAGGAGCTGCTCCGCACCGCGCAGGTCGGCGAGGCGCCGACCGCCGACGTGGTGTCCCCCGGCATGGTCGTCACGATCTACTTCGACGACGACAAGGACGACACCGAGACGTTCCTGCTCGGCTCCCGGGAGATCGCGTCCACCACCGACCTGACGGTCTACAGCCCGGAGTCGGCGCTGGGCAAGGCGATCCTGGGCGGCCGGGCCGGTCAGACCTGCACCTACACGGCCCCCAGCGGCGCCGACATCAAGGTGACCGTGGTCGGTTTCGAGCCGTTCTCCGGCTGATCCGCACCGCCCGGCACTCGCACGCCGCCACGCGGCGGTGAGAGCCGGGCGACGCTCCGCACACCCCGCTGAGGCGTGACACCGACCGGTGTCACGCCTCAGCCGCGAAGACCACCTGGTAGCCGCTGGCCCGCAACGCGCTGATCAGCGTGTCGGAGTGCTCGACGCCCCGGGTCTCCACCGACAGCGCCACCTCCACCTCGCCCAGACGCAGGCGCGGGTTGGCCCGCTGGTGCTCCACGTCCACCACGTTCGCCCGGTGCTCGGCGATCTCGCTGAGCAGCGAGGCGAGCTGCCCCGGGCGGTCCGTGCAGCGCACGGTCACCCGCAGGTAGCGGCCGGCCGCGGCGAGGCCGTGCTCGATCACCCGGAGCATCAGCAGCGGGTCGATGTTGCCGCCGGAGAGCACCGCCACGACCGGCGGCTCCACCTCGACCACGCGCGCCAGCAGCGCCGCCACGCCCACCGCGCCGGCCGGCTCCACCACCTGCTTGCCGCGCTCCAGCAGCATCAGCAGCGCCCGGGAGATGTCCTCCTCCGAGACCGTGACGATCTCGTCGACCAGCTTGCGGACGTGGGTGAAGGTGATCTCCCCCGGCCGGCCGACGGCGATGCCGTCCGCGATCGTGCTGAACGACGGGAGGCGTACCGGCTCGCCGGCCACCAGGGAGGGCGGGAAGGCCGCCGCGCTGGCCGCCTGCACGCCGATGACGCGCACGTCGGGCCGCAGCGCCTTGGCGGCCACCGCCATGCCGGAGACCAGCCCACCGCCGCCCACCCCGGTGACGATCGTCCTGACCTCGGGGCACTGTTCGAGGATCTCCAGGGCCACCGTGCCCTGGCCGGCGATCACGTCCCGGTGGTCGAACGGGTGGATGAGCGTCGCCCCGGTCCGCTCGGCGAAGGTCTGCGCCGCGACCAGGGACTCGTCGACGGTGTTGCCGACGAGTTCGACCTGGGCGCCGTACCCCTTGGTGGCGGCGACCTTCGGCAGCGGCGCGTTCACCGGCATGAAGACCGTGGCGTGCGTGCCGACGAGGCCAGCGGCGAGCGCCACCCCCTGGGCGTGGTTGCCGGCGCTCGCCGCGACCACGCCGTTGGCCCGCTCCGCCTCGGACAGCCGGGAGATCCGCACGTACGCGCCGCGCACCTTGTACGAGCCGGCGCGCTGCAGGTTCTCGCACTTGAGCCACGTCGGCCCGCCCAGCGCCGCGCTGAGCGGCCGGGAGGGCTCCAGCGGGGTCGTCCGGGTGACGCCCGCGAGCAGTTCCCGCGCGGCGCGTACGTCGGCGAGGCCGACCAGTTCCGTCATGCCCTGATCGTGCCACCCGCCGCCCCCGCCGCCCGCACCGACGCCCGCACCACGACTGTCCGCGATCCTGCACTTCTCGGCCCGCGAGGCGCGCGCCGGTTCACACCGGTTTGCCCGGTCATGATCCGCACGGTCGCGGCAGACCTGAGGCCGGCGGGATCAGACCGCGGCCGGGATGCGGGGATAGCCGGGGGCGTGGCGGGACCAGGGGGCCTGCATCTCGAACTGGCCGGCGACGCCGAGCAGCAGCAGCTCGGAGCCGGGCGGGCCGATGAGCTGCACGCCGACCGGCAGCCCGTCCGGGCGGCGGCCGACCGGCACCACCAGGGCGGGCAGGCCGGCGATGTTCCACGGCGCGGCGAACGGGGCGTACCGGATGTTGGCCAGCATGTTGGCCCGCCAGGAGCGGCCGGACCAGCCGGCGGCCTCCGGCGGCACGGTGGCCAGGGCCGGGGTGAGCAGCAGGTCGACCGAGTGGTCGGCGAAGAAGCCGATCGAGCGTTCGCGCCAGGCGGCCCGGTCGGCCTCCCGGACGTACCCCCGCCGCTGCGCCCACTCGCCGAGGGCGACGTGCCGGCGGCTGCGCCGTTGGAGGCCGCGCCGGTCCAGCCCGGCGGCGCGCACGTCGGCGGCCGCCGCGGCGAACCAGGTCGCGATCCCCTGGAGGCCCAGCGCGGTCGGGTAGACCGGATCGGCCGGCACCGTGTCGTGACCGGCGGCGGCGAGCAGCCGGCCGGCGGCGGCGACCGCGTCCCGGTTGGGCTGGTCGGGGTGCACGCCCCGCACCGGCGAGCGAAGCGAGACGCCCACCCGCAGCCGCTGCGGCGGGACCAGCGTCTCCGGGCGGCGGCCGGCCAGCACGGAGAAGCCGACGGCCGCGTCGGCGACCGTGCTGGTGAGCATGCCGTGCTCCGTGAGGCCGAACCAGTCCTCCGCGCCGAGCTGGCACGGGACCACGCCCCGCCCCGGCTTGAGCCCGACCAGGCCGCAGCAGGCCGCCGGGATGCGGATCGAGCCGAGGCCGTCGTTGCCGTGGGCGATCGGCACCAGCCCGGCGGCGACCGCGGCGGCCGCGCCGCCGGAGGAGCCGCCGGGGGTACGCCCGGCGTCCCAGGGGTTGCGGGTGACCGCGGTCTCGTCGTCGGTGATCCCCCAGAGGCCCAGCTCCGGCATCCGGGTCACCCCGAGGATCACCGCGCCGGCGCCGCGCAGCCGACGGACCACCTCGTGGTCGGCCTCGGCGACGGGCGTACGGACCGCGGCCGACCCGTTCCAGGTGGGCAGGCCGGCGACGGGGGTGTTCTCCTTGACCGCCACCGGCACCCCGGCCAGCGGCAGGTTGGCCAGGTCCTCCTGCTCGTCGACCTTCTCCGCCTCGGTGATCGCCTCCCCGCCGCGTACCGTGCGGAACGCGGCGAGGTCGGCGTCGACCCGGGCGATGTGGTCGAGGTGGTCCGCGACGACCTGGGTGGCCGTGACGTCGCCCCGGCGTACGCCCCGGGCGATCTGCTTGGCGGTCGCCCCCACCCAGGTCGGCATGATGTCCTGCACGGCCACCCTCCCAGCCAGCGGTCAGCCCAGCGCCTGCTCCAGATCGGCGAGCAGGTCGTCGACCGTCTCGATGCCGACAGACAGTCGCACGAGATCGCCGGGAACTTCAAGCGGCGAGCCGGCAGCACTTGCGTGTGTCATCCGGCCCGGGTGCTCGATCAGGGATTCCACGCCGCCCAGCGACTCGGCGAGCACGAACAGCTTCGCCCGGTTGCAGATCTCCACGGCGTGCTCCTCGCCGCCGGCGGCCCGGAACGAGATCATGCCGCCGAACCGGCGCATCTGCTTCGCGGCGACCTCGTGGCCGGGGTGCGAGGGCAGTCCCGGGTAGATGACCTGACCGACCTTGGCGTGCCCGTCCAGGTAGGCCGCGATCCGCTCGGCGTTGTCGCAGTGCCGGTCCATGCGTACGCCGAGGGTCTTGATGCCGCGCAGGGTGAGCCACGCGTCGAAGGGGCCGTTGATCGCGCCCATCGCGTTCTGGTGGTAGCGCAGTTCCTCGCCGAGCCCGGCGTCCGCCGTGACCAGCGCGCCACCGACCACGTCGGAGTGACCGCCGACGTACTTGGTGGTGGAGTGCACCACCACGTCCGCGCCGTGCGCGATCGGCTGCTGGAGGTACGGCGAGGCGAAGGTGTTGTCGACCACCAGCAGGGCGCCCGCGTCGTGCGCGACCCCGGCCAGCGCGGCGATGTCGGCGATGCCGAGCAGCGGGTTGGTGGGCGTCTCCACCCAGACGATCCTCGTCCGGCCCGGCTCGACGGCGGCCCGGATCGCGTCCGGGTCGGAGACCCGCGCCGGGGTGTAGTCCAGGCCCCAGCGCTCGGCGACCCGGGCGAAGAGCCGGTACGTGCCGCCGTAGGCGTCGTCGGGGATCACCACGTGGTCGCCCGGCTTGCAGACGGTGCGCAGCAGGGTGTCCTCGGCGGCAAGCCCGCTGGCGAAGGCGAGGCCGACCGACCCGCCCTCCAGCGCGGCGAGGCACTCCTGGAGCGCGTCCCGGGTCGGGTTGCCGGAGCGGCTGTACTCGTAGCCCAGCCGGGGCGCGCCGACGGCGTCCTGGGCGTACGTGCTGGTCTGGTAGATCGGAGGGATCACCGCGCCGGTGCGGGCTTCCGGGTCCTGGCCGGCGTGGATGGCGAGCGTCTCGAAGCCGTGACTCATTCCCGAGACGTTAGTCCGCGGTTCCGTCCGACGGGCACGGACGTGGCACCGCGCGCATTTCCCACCGTTGCTCCCCGGATTGTCGCCGACCACCGATCTCGCAACATCCTCAATCCGTTACACGCTTCGCGTCCACTCATTGACCTTCTGTTATGTTGACCGCCATCGCATTCCTTGATTTCGATGGAGGATCCGTGCGCAGAACCACTCGAACCGCCGCCGGAGCGATGCTGGGCCTGGCGCTGGCCGCCGTCGCCGGCGTGGCCACGGCCGGACCCTCCGCGGCGTCGAGCCCGCTGACCGTCCCCCAGTCCTGGTGCGTGGCCACCACCGGCCCGTACGCCGGCGGGCTGGACTGCGGGGCGATCGCCACCGGCGGCACCGCGCCGTACACGTTCGTCTGGACACCCGACTACTACCCCTACAGCCAGTGGCCGGTGACCGGCGATTCGGTCCGCATCGGCTGCAACCCGGGGAGCTGGGCGAACGTCAGCCTCCGCGTGACCGACAGCGCCGGCCGGACGGCGTACGCCGGGGGGTCGGACTGGTGCAACGTGCCGGGCGGGGACTCGCTCTAACCTGACCGGATGAGCGGGTGCGTGTTCTGCGGCATCGTGGCGGGCGGGACCACCGCGTTCCGGGTGGCGGACGAGCCGGCCGGGGTGGCGTTCCTGGACACCCGGCCGGTCTTCCGGGGCCACGTGCTGGTGGTGCCCCGCCAGCACGTGGTCACCCTAGCCGACCTGCCGGCCGAGGAGGTCGGCCGCTACTTCGGCCTGGTCCGCCGGATGGCGGTGGCCGTCGAGACCGGTCTGGGTGCCGGCGGCACGTTCGTCGCGGTGAACAACAAGGTCTCCCAGTCGGTTCCGCACCTGCACACCCACGTCGTGCCCCGGACCAGGGGCGACGGGCTGCGTGGCTTCTTCTGGCCGCGCACCCGCTATGCCGACGACACCGAGGCCCGGGAGTACGCGGATCGGATAGCTGCCGCGGGGTGAGCCGCACGTGATGCCCCCGCCTCCGGCAGCCGGAGTGTCGTCCTGAGGAGGCGTCATGACCGACCTCACCCTCGGCCTGGACCCGGTCCCCGACGGTCACGCCTGCCCCGTCCGCCCCACCGGACCTGCCGGGTCTGTCCCGGCCGACGGCGGGTAAGGAAGGCGGGTCCGGCGGTGTTGCACGCTGGGAGAGGTACGAGAGGAGTCCCATCGTGTTCCTGCGCCGTATGAAGGCCGAGCTGCCCACCCCCGACCAGGCCCTGCCGGGTCGTCTGATCGCGATGCCCGTCGCGGACCGGCACGAGGTGCTGGGCACCCCCCTCAAGGGTCCGTTCCCGGAGGGCTCGCAGGTGGCCGTGTTCGGCATGGGCTGTTTCTGGGGCGCCGAGCGGCTGTTCTGGACCCTGCCCGGCGTGCTCACCACGTCGGCCGGCTACGCGGGCGGCATCACGCCGAACCCGACGTACGAGGAGGTGCGCTCGGGCATGACGGGGCACGCCGAGGTGGTCCAGGTGGTCTACGACCCCAGCAGGATCAGCTACGAGGACCTGCTCAAGGTCTTCTGGGAGAACCACGACCCGACCCAGGGCATGCGCCAGGGCAACGACGTGGGCACCCAGTACCGGTCGACGATCTACGCCACCACCGACGAGCAGCTCGCCACCGCGCAGGCGTCGCGGGACGCGTTCGCGCCGATCGTGGCGCGCGCCGGCAAGGGCGAGATCACCACGGAGATCGACCGGCTCGGCGCCTACTACTTCGCCGAGGACCACCACCAGCAGTACCTCGCACCGACGAAGAACCCGAACGGGTACTGCAACCACGGCCCGAACGGGCTGAGCTGCCCGGTGGGCATCGCCCGCACCGGCGGCTGAGCCCGCGCGACGCCCGCGAACGGGTCTGCGGTGTTTGTCACACCGCAGACCCGTTTCGATTCGGGCACCGGGGCGGGGCCAGGCCGGAAATGCCCCCGCCACCACGGGCCGGGCCGACGGGGTCGAGCATCCTAGCAACCACGAACACCGCTGGCATCAGCTCAACGGGCGAACCGCACCGGCCTCTGGCAGCATTGCCTCGCATGTGCGGACTTGCGGGAGAGTTCCGCCGTGACGGCTCGCGCGCCGACGTGTCGGCGGTGGAGCGCATGGCGGCCACGATGAGCGACCGGGGGCCCGACGACAGCGGCGTCTGGGCCCAGGGCCCGACGGCCCTCGGACACCGACGACTGAAGATCATCGACCTCTCCGCCGCGAGCGGGCAGCCGCTGGTCGACCCGGGCGCGGGGCTGACCGGAGTCTTCAACGGGTGCGTCTACAACTACCGCGAGCTGCGCGAGGAGCTCCAGGCCAAGGGCCACCGCTTCTTCTCCTCCGGCGACAGCGAGGTCGTGCTCAAGGCGTACGCGGAGTGGGGGCTCGACTTCGTCGACCACCTGGTCGGCATGTTCGCCGTGGCGATCAGCGAGCGGGACACCGGCCGGCTGGTGCTGGCCCGGGACCGGCTCGGCATCAAGCCGCTCTACGTGGCCGAGACGCCGGGCGTGGTGCGCTTCGCCAGCACCCTGCCCGCGCTGCTGGCCGGCGGCGGGATCGACACGACCATCGACCCGGTCGCGCTCGCGCACTACCTGAGCTTCCACAGCATCGTGCCGCCGCCGCGCACCATCCTGCGCGGCGTCGCCAAGCTGCCCCCGGCGACCGTACGGGTCTACGAGGCCGACGGGCGCACCTCCGAGCGGGTCTACTGGGACCCGGCCTTCACCCGCGCCGCCGAGCGGGCCGGCTGGTCCGAGAAGGACTGGCAGGACGCCCTGCTCGAGTCGCTGACCACCGCCGTGCGCCGGCGGATGGTCGCCGACGTGCCGGTCGGTGTGCTGCTCTCCGGTGGCCTGGACTCCAGCCTGGTGGTCGCCCTGCTCGCCGGCGAGGGCCAGCGCGGACTCTCCACCTTCTCCATCGGCTTCGACTCCGTGGGCGGCCGGGAGGGCGACGAGTTCCGCTACTCCGACCTCGTCGCGAGGACGTTCGACACCGACCACCACCAGATCCGGGTGGCCGCCGCCGACCTGGTGCCGCCGCTGGAAGCGGCCGTCGCCGCTATGTCCGAGCCGATGGTCAGCCACGACTGCGTGGCGTTCTACCTGCTCAGCGAGGTGGTGTCTCAGCACGTCAAGGTGGTCCAGTCCGGCCAGGGCGCGGACGAGATCCTCGGCGGCTACCACTGGTATCCGCCGCTCGCCCGCGTCGGCCGGGACCAGGCGCTCGACACGTACGCCCGGGCGTTCTTCGACCGGGACGCGGCCGGGCTGGCCCGGGTGCTGAACCCGGCCTGGCTGGCCGACGGCGACCCGGCCCGGGAGTTCGTGGCCGCGCACCTCGGCCGGGCCGGCGCGGAGACCGCGGTCGACGCCGGGCTGCGGATCGACACCCAGGTCATGCTGACCGACGACCCGGTCAAGCGGGTGGACAACATGACCATGGCGCACGGGCTGGAGGCCCGGGTGCCGTTCCTCGACCACGAGTTCGTCGAGCTGGCCGCGAGCTGCCCGCCGGAACTCAAGCTGGCGCAGGGCGGCAAGGGGGTGCTCAAGGAGATCGGCCGCCGGGTGCTGCCGCACGAGGTCATCGACCGGCCGAAGGGCTACTTCCCGGTCCCCGGCCTCACCCACCTGGAGGGCAAGCTGCTCGACCGGGTACGCGACGCGCTCTCCGCGCCCGAGGCCCGCCGCCGCGACCTGTTCCGCGCCGACTACGTCGACGCGCTGCTCGCCGACCCGAACGCCGAACTGACCCCGCTGAACGGAAACAAGCTGTGGCAACTCGGACTCCTGGAAATGTGGCTCCAGAGCCACGGAATCGACTGACGGTGACCGACACCCTGGCGACCGGCACGGCCCGGTCCGACCGGTCCCGTGGCGGCCGGCGACGGGAGCGGGTCGGGCCCGGCGGCGACCCGATGGCCCCGGGCGCCCCGGAGACGCCCGCCCGCGAGGGCGACACCGACGTGGTGCTGGACTGCGGCTGGGGCCGGCTCGTCTTCGGGCAGACCTTCACCGACCAGGCCGCCGTCGCCGCCGTGCTGCGTTCCGAGGCCGCCGGCTCCCGGGACATCTGCATCTACCTGCGCGACCCGCACGTGCTGGTGTCCCGGCTGCCCGACGAGCTGTTCATCGACCCGTCGCTGACCTACCGGCTGCCGCTGGGCGGCGACCGGCCGGCCGACGACGACGTCCCGGGGCTGGCGATCCGCCCGCTGGCCGACGCCGCCGACGCGGACGCGGTGAACCGGATCTACGCCCGCAACGGCATGGTCACCGCCCCGGTCGACGTGCTCGTGGCCAACGCCCGCACCGACCGCTTCCTGCACCTGGTCGCCGAGGACGCCACCGGCGAGGTCGTCGGCACCATCACCGGCGTGGACCACGTCGCGGTCTTCGACGACCCGGACAACGGGGCCAGCCTGTGGTGCCTCACCGTCGACTTCAACACCGCGCCGCCCGGCACCGGCCAGGCCCTGATCACCGCGCTGGCCGCCCGGCTGGTCGCGCGCGGCCGGGCGTACGTGGACCTGTCCGTGCTCGCGGAGAACGCCGGGGCGATCCGGCTCTACGAGCGGCTCGGCTTCTACCGGACGTCGACGCTCTGCGTGAAGCGGAAGAACCCGATCAACGAGCGGCTCTTCCTGCCCGCCACGCCCGAGGGGTACGAACAGCTCAACCCGTACGCGACGATCGTCGCCGACGAGGCGATGCGCCGCGGCATCCGGGTGGAGGTGACCGACCCGGCCTGGGGCGAGCTGCGGCTGACCAGCGGCGGGCGCACCGTCCGGACCCGCGAGTCGCTGTCGGAGCTGACCTCGGCGGTGGCGATGAGCCGCTGCGACGACAAGCGGGTGACCCGCCGGATCCTCGCCGAGGCGGGCCTGTCGGTGCCGCGCGGACGGACCGCCACGGGCGACGACGGCGACGCCGCCTTCCTCGCCGAGGCCGGCCGGGTGGTGGTCAAGCCGGCGCGGGGCGAGCAGGGCAACGGCATCACGGTGGGCGTACGCACCCCCGAGGCGCTGGCCGCCGCCGTCGAGCTGGCCGCCCGGTTCTGCCCGGACGTGCTGATCGAGGAGATGCGTGCCGGCGAGGACCTGCGGGTCGTCGTCATCGACCACGAGGTGGTGGCCGCCGCGGTCCGTCGGCCCGCCTCGATCACCGGCGACGGGGTGCACGACATCGCCGAGCTGATCGAGCGGCAGAGCCGCCGCCGGGCCGCCGCCACGGGCGGCGAGTCCACGATCCCGATCGACGACATGACCCGGGACGTGCTGGCCGAGGCCGGCCACGAGCTGCACGACGTGCTGCCCGAGGGGCAGGTGCTGGCCGTACGCAAGACCGCCAACCTGCACACCGGCGGCACCATCCACGACGTCACCGCCGAGCTGCACCCGGCGATCGCCGAGGCGTGCGTGACGGCCAGCCGCGCGCTGGACATCCCGGTCACCGGGCTGGACCTGCTGGTCCCCGCGCCGGACGGGCCCGAGCACGTCTTCATCGAGGCCAACGAGCGGCCCGGCCTGGCCAACCACGAGCCGCAGCCGACCGCCGAGCGCTTCGTCGACCTGCTCTTCCCGGGCACCCGCGCGCCGCAGCGGCTCTGGTCCCCGGTCGGCCCGGGAGGCGCCGCGTGAGCCCGCGACCCCTGGAGATCGACCTGGACTACCTGCGCCAGGTGCTGGTGGAGCTGCTGGAGATCCCGAGCCCGTCGGGGCGTACGGACCACGTGCAGCAGTACGTGGGCGAGCGGCTCTCCGCGCTCGGCATCGGCTCCACGCTGACCCGGCGCGGCGCGCTGAGCGCCTTCCTGCCCGGCCCCCGCTCCACCGGCGCCGACCGGGCGATCGTGGTGCACACCGACACCATCGGCGGCATGGTCAAGCGGCTGAAGGAGAACGGCCGGCTGGAGCTGAAGCCGATCGGCACGCACAGCGCCCGGTTCGCCGAGGGCGCGCACGTGCGGATCTTCACCGACGACCTGGACCGGGTGATCACCGGGCAGGTGCTCCCCCTGAAGGCCAGCGGGCACCGCTACAACGAGGCCGTCGACTCCCAGGGCATCGGCTGGGAGCAGGTCGAGGTGCGGGTCGACGAGCCGGTCGACGACATCGCCGGCCTCCGCGCGCTGGGCGTCGACGCCGGGGACTTCGTCGCGTTCCTGCCGAACCCGACGGTCACCCCCTCCGGGTACGTCAAGTCCCGGCACCTGGACGACAAGGCGGGCGTGGCGGCGGTGCTGACCGCGTTCAAGGCGATGGTCGACGCCGGCGTACGCCCGGCGGTCACCGCGCACCTGCTGGTCACCGTGACGGAGGAGATCGGGCACGGGGCCAGCCACGGGCTGGACCCGGACGTCGCGGAGATCGTCTCCGTGGACGCGGCGGTGGTCGCCCCCGGCCAGCAGTCCCGGGAGGACGCGGCCACCCTAGCGATGGGCGACGGCGTCGGGCCGTTCGACTACCACCTGACCCGCAACCTGGCCTCGATCGCCGCCGAGCACGGGGTGCGCCTGGTCCGGGACGTCTTCGACTACTACCGCTCGGACGTGGCGGCGGCGGTGGAGGCCGGGGCGCACGCCCGGGTGGCGCTGCTCGGCTTCGGCGTGGACGCCACCCACGGGCACGAGCGCACCCACCTCGACGGGCTGCGCCAGCTCACCCAGCTGCTCTGCCTCTACCTCCAGAGCGACCTGGTCTTCCCCGAGTGGGACGCCGAGCCGGAGGGCGACCTGGCCGACTTCCCGTCGCTGGCCGTGCAGCCGGCCAGCGCGGAGGGCCCCCGCGAGGGACCCATCGGCATCGCGGAAACCGCCTAGACGTATTCCCCGGGAGCCTGTGATCGAAATCCGTTGCCGGCGGCCCGGTCGCTGGATAGCGTGGCCGTACACGGGAAAGGAGGTGGTCCAGACTTGTATAGCAATCGGACTCGTGAGGTGGCTGTCCGCTAGCCGCTGTCCTCGACAGTAATCCCGTCCGCCGCGAGGCGGGCACAGGCACCATCGTCGAGACCGTGTGGCAGCGGTGCGGCGAATCCACGACAGCCACCCGACCCCCGGGGTGCCGGCCCAGTCCAGCCGGCCCGCGCGCCAGCGCGGAAGCCCCGGGGGTCGACCCGTTTCCGGGCCGGGTGGTCGACGCAGCCGGAGGTCAACCGTGTCGATGCGCGAGCTGGTGGTGCTCGGAACGGCCAGCCAGGCCCCGACCCGGCAGCGCAACCACAACGGGTACGTGCTGCGCTGGGACGACGAGGTGATCCTCTTCGACCCGGGCGAGGGCAGCCAGCGGCAGCTCCTGCACTCCACGGTCACCGCCACCGACCTGACCCGGATCTGCGTCACCCACTTCCACGGCGACCACTGCCTCGGCCTGCCCGGCACCATCCAGCGGCTCTCGCTGGACCGGGTGTCGCACCCGGTGGCGGTGCACTTCCCGGCCGGCGGCGCGGAATACTTCGCCCGGCTGCGGCACGCCAGCTCCTTCCACGAGACCGCCGAGCTGCGCGTCGAGCCGATCGAGGCCGACGGGCAGCGGATCAGCCTGCGCGTCGGCACGCTGGAGGCCCGCCGGCTGCGGCACCCGATCGAGACGTACGGCTACCGGCTCGTCGAGCCGGACGGCTGCCGGATGCTGCCGGAGAAGCTGGCCGCGTACGGCATCGCCGGGCCGGCCGTCGGGGAGCTGATCCGGGTCGGCCACCTCGACCTCGACGGGCGCCGCGTCACCCGGGAGGAGGTGAGCGTCCCCCGGCCCGGGCAGCGGTTCGCGTTCGTGATGGACACCGGGCTCTGCGACGAGGTCTACGCCCTCGCCGAGCACGCCGACCTGCTGGTCATCGAGTCGACCTTCCTCGACTCGGAGGCCGCGCTCGCCGCCGAGGTCGGCCACCTCACGGCGGGCCAGGCCGCGCGGGTGGCGGCCGAGTCGGGCGTACGCCGGCTCGTGCTCACCCACTTCTCGCAGCGGTACGCGGACGCGACCCGCTTCGCCGACGAGGCCCGCGCGCACTTCGACGGCGACCTGGTGATCGCCGAGGACCTGACCACCGTGCAGGTCCCGCCCCGGCGGGTAGCCTCGGCCGGGTGACGGTCACCCTCCGCCCCGCCACCGAGGCCGACCTGATGCCGGTCGGCGCCCTGCACCAGCGGTCCCGGGTCGCGGCGTACGCGTCGTTCGTCCCGCCCGAGGCGCTGGCCGAGCCGGGGCCGGAGGCGATGGGGCGGTACTGGGCCGAGCGGTGGGGGTGGGAGCGCGACGACCACCGGATGACCGTCGCCGAACGCGACGGCCGGCTGGTCGGCTTCAGCTACCTCGGCCCCGACGACGAGGGCGACCCGGCGACGGGCCTGCTCAACGCCCTCCACCTCGACCCGCCCGAGCGCGGCCGGGGCACCGGGCGGGCCCTCATGGTCGACGCGCTGGACGCCATGCGCTCGCGCGGCTGGTCGCGGGCGGTGCTGTGGGTGCTGGCGTCGAACGCGCACGCCCGGCGCTTCTACGAGCGCGGCGGCTGGGTCCGCACCGGCACCGCACGGGACGAGCACCTCGGCCCGGTGGTCGTGCCCCAGCTCCGGTACGACCGACCGCTCTGACCGCCGGCCGGCGGCACTGCCCGTCCCGGTCCGGCGCGGCAGACACGGCGAGGGCCCTCCCCCTGCGGGGGAAGGGCCCTCGCGGGGTCGTCCGGGTCAGCGGGCGCCGAGGTGGGCGAGCAGGTCCTGCCGGGTGAGGACGCCCTTCGGCTTGCCGTCGACCAGCACCAGGGCGGCGTCGGACTTCTCCAGCAGGCCGACCGCCTCGCTCACCGGCTGCCCGCCGCCGATCATCGGCAGCGGCTCGGCCATGTGCCGCTCGATGGTGTCGTGCAGGTGCGCCTGACCGGTGAACAGCGCGTCGAGCAGGTCCTTCTCGGCGATCGAGCCGGCCACCTCGCCGGTCACCACCGGGGGCTCGGCCTTGAGCACCGGCAGCTGCGAGACGCCGTACTCGCGCATGTAGTCGATCGCGTCGCGGACCGTCTCGGTCGGGTGCACGTGCACCAGTTCGGGCAGGCCGCCCGGCTTGTTGGCCAGCGCGTCGGCGACCGTCGGCTCCGTGCCGGAGTTGTCCAGGAAGCCGTACCGGGCCATCCAGGTGTCGTTGAAGATCTTCGACAGGTAGCCCTTGCCGCTGTCCGGCAGCAGCACCACGACCACGTCGTCCGGGCCGGCCTTGCGGGCCACCTCCAGGGCGGCCACCACGGCCATGCCGCAGGAGCCGCCGACCAGCAGGCCCTCCTCGCGGGCCAGCCGCCGGGTCATCTCGAACGACGCCTTGTCGGAGACCTCGATGATCTCGTCGGCGAGGCCCCGGTCGTACGTCTCCGGCCAGAAGTCCTCGCCGACGCCCTCGACCAGGTACGGCCGGCCGGTGCCGCCCGAGTAGACCGAGCCCTCCGGGTCCGCGCCGATGACCTTGACCCGGCCCTCCGACGCCTCCTTCAGGTAGCGGCCGATGCCGGAGATGGTGCCGCCGGTGCCGACGCCCGCCACGAAGTGGGTGAGCCCGCCCCCGGTCTGCTCCCACAGCTCCGGGCCGGTGGTCTCGTAGTGCGAGCGCGGGTTGGCCGGGTTGCTGTACTGGTTGGGCTTCCAGGCGCCGGGGATCTCCCGGGCCAGCCGGTCGGAGACGTTGTAGTAGGAGCGCGGGTCCTCCGGCGCCACGGCGGTCGGGCAGACCACCACCTCCGCGCCGTACGCCCGCAGCACGTCCTGCTTGTCCTGGCTGACCTTGTCGGGGCAGACGAAGACGCACTTGTAGCCCTTGAGCTGGGCCACCAGGGCCAGGCCGACGCCCGTGTTGCCGCTGGTCGGCTCGACGATCGTGCCGCCGGGCTGGAGGATGCCCGCCTTCTCCGCGTCCTCCACCATCCGCAGCGCGATCCGGTCCTTCACCGACCCGCCCGGGTTGAGGTACTCCACCTTCGCCAGCACGGTGGCCTGGATGCCGGCCGTGACGTTGCGCAGCCGTACCAGCGGGGTGTTGCCGATCAGCTCGACGACGTTGTCGTAGTACCGCACCTCGTTGTTGCCCTTCTCCTCCGGCGCCGCCGGCGGCGGCCGGGCAGACGTTTTCTCGACGCCCCAGGGTACGTCGGTTCAGGACACCACGTGCCCGGGGATCACGGAGCTGCGGCGGGCCTCCCACTCCAGGAACCGCTCGGTCTCCGCGAGCACGCTGCCGGCCAGCCAGGTCACCATGACCGCGTCGTCGGCCAGCCCGAAGATCGCCAGCGGGATCTCCGGCAGCAGGTCGATCGGCGAGACGATGTACGCCGTCGCGGCGGTCATCAGGGCCAGCCGCAGGCCGCCGTCGTACTCCCCCCGGGTGGTCGCCCGGATCATCCGGGGCAGCGCCGCGAGCCGCGCCCCGAGCGACGGCCCGCCCCGCGACCCCGCCGCGAGCGCCCTCGCCAGCGCGGTGAACGCGGCGCTCCGCTTCAATGTCTTCCCCATGTTCGGCCCCTCTCCGCGTGCCAGGGTGACGTGCCGGCGCAACTGTCGCCCGGTCACCGCAACAGGTACCCAGGACGGTCGCCTTCCAGCCACCCGCGAGCAGACACGACGACGGCGGCGTGTCGTTCCGGCGCGATAATGTCGCTGCATGGGGGTTGTTGGTTCCGCCGTCCCGGTTGGTTCGCGCTGGCAGCGCGCTCGGCAGATCGCCCGCCTGGCGGCGATCGGCACGGGTGCCACGGCGGCCGCCGCGGTGGCGACCGGCGGCGTGCTCCTCGGGCAGGCCCGGCAGGCCCGCCGCACGATCCCGATGGCCGAGGCGCCGCCGCCCCGCTGCGACGGGGTCTACGGCGCGAAGCTGCCCGGCCCGCCGGTCACCATGGTCGTGCTGGGCGACTCGTCGGCCGCCGGCTACGGCGTGCACCGCCGCCGGGAGACGCCGGGCGCCCTGCTCGCCACCGGCCTGTCCCGCCGCCTCCAGCGGCCCGTCCGGCTGCACCGGTTCGCGGTGGTCGGCGCCATCTCGGCCGTGCTGAAGCACCAGGTGGAGGCGGCGCTGGAGTGCCGGCCCGACGTCGCCGTGATCCTGATCGGCGGCAACGACGTGACCAACCGCACGCCGCCCGGCCTGGCGGTGCGCTATCTGGTCGAGGCGGTCCGCACGCTGCGCGCCGCCGGCTGCGAGGTGGTCGTCGGCACCTGCCCCGACCTGGGCGCGATCCGCCCGATCCAGCCGCCGCTGCGCTGGCTGGCCCGGCGCTGGAGCCGGCAGCTCGCCGCCGCCCAGACGGTGGCCGTGGTCGAGGCCGGCGGCTGGACGGTCTCCCTCGGTGACCTGCTCGGCCCCCGCTTCACCGCCGAGCCGACCCGGATGTTCGCCTGGGACCGGTTCCACCCCTCGGCGGAGGGCTACGCCGTGGCCGCCGCCGCGCTGCTGCCGACCGTGCTGTCCGCGCTGGGCGCCGGGCAGGACCGGCGCACTACCCCCGCCCGGGGCGAAGGCGTACGCTCGCTCCCCGCGGCCGCCCAGGAGGCCGCTCGGCACGCGGGCACCGAGGTCAGCGGCACCCAGGTGCGGGGGCGCGACCGTGGCCCCGCCGGTCGGTGGGCGCAGCTGCGCCGACGGGCCTTCTTCGGTGTCGGCGCGGTGCCGCAACCCGGCCCCGCCGCCGACTCACCCACTCTGGAGGGACTGGCATGAGCGAGCGCTTCATCCCCTCGGGGCTCGCCGGTCGGCTGGGTCGGGCCGCGGCGCTCTCCCTGGTCGCCGGCACGGTCGGCGGCGCCGCCGTCCTCGCCGGCCAGGCCTTCGTCGCCCGGCACCGCCAGTACGCCCAGCCGGAGCTCGGGCTGGCGCTGCGCGCCACGGTCGGGCGGGCCGGCGCCCCACCGCTGCGGCTGGTGCTGCTCGGCGACTCGTCCGCCCTCGGCGTCGGGGTCGAACGCCTCGACGACACCATCGGCGGCCAGCTGGCCAACCTGCTCGCCGAGGGCCCGAACGGCCGGCAGGTGCACCTGTCCAGCGTCGGCGTCTCCGGCTCCCGCTCGACCGACCTCGCCACCCAGGTGGCCCGGGCGCTGCTCGGCGAGCGCCCCGACGTGGCGGTGATCCTGATCGGCGCCAACGACGCCACCACCCTGCGTCGGCCGGCGGAGGCCGCCGCGTACCTCGCGGCGGCCGTGCACCGGCTCCGCGAGGCCCGGGTGGAGGTGGTCGTCGGCACCTGCCCCGACCTCGGCGCCGTACGCGCGATCGCGCCGCCGCTGCGGCACCTGGTCGGCTGGTCCGGGCGGCGGGTCGCCCGCGCGCAGACGGCGGCGGTGCTCGACGCCGGGGGCACGGTGGTCGACCTGGCCGCCGAGACGGGTCCGGTGTTCCGCGCCGACGCGGGCACCCTGTGCCACGACGGCTACCACCCCTCCGCCGACGGCTACCGGGTCTGGGCGCACGCCCTGCTGCCCGCCGTCGCGGCGGCCGCCGCGGTCGCGTCCCGCCGCTGACCCGCCGGGCGCCGCGGTCGCGTCCCGCCGCTGACCCGCCGGGCGTCGCGCCCCGCCGGAGGTGACATTTCCCGGTCGGCCGCCAGCTTCCGCGCGAAGTTACCGACGGGTTAACGTTGGCTCCATGCCGACTGAGTCGTCCCGCGACGCCGTCATCGTCGCCACCGCCCGCTCCCCCATCGGCCGGGCGCACAAGGGGTCCCTGCGCGACGTCCGCCCGGACGACCTCGCCGCGACCATCGTGCGGGCCGCCCTGGACAAGGTCCCCCAGCTCGACCCGACCGAGATCGACGACCTCTACCTGGGCTGCGGCCTGCCCGGCGGCGAGCAGGGCTTCAACATGGCCCGGGTCGTCGCCACCCTGATGGGCCTGGACACCCTGCCCGGCGCGACCCTCACCCGCTACTGCGCGTCCTCGCTGCAGACCACCCGGATGGCGATGCACGCGATCCGGGCCGGCGAGGGCGACGTCTTCGTCTCCGCCGGTGTGGAGACCGTCTCCCGGTACGCCCGCGGCAACTCCGACGGCCTCCCGCCGGAGGCGCAGGCGCTGGTCGGCGGCGGCTGGGAGAACCCGCGCTTCGCCGCGGCGGCCGAGCGGTCGAAGGCCCGCGCCCAGGGCGGCGCCCCGGTCTGGACCGACCCGCGCGAGGAGGGCGCGCTGCCGGACATCTACCTGACCATGGGGCAGACCGCGGAGAACCTGGCCCAGGTCCACGACGTGACCCGCGCCGACATGGACGAGTTCGGCGTACGCAGCCAGAACCTCGCCGAGAAGGCCATCGCCGACGGCTTCTGGGCCCGGGAGATCACCCCGGTCACCACGCCGGACGGCACGGTGGTCAGCACCGACGACGGCCCCCGGCCCGGGGTCACCCTGGAGGCGGTCTCCGGCCTGAAGCCGGTGTTCCGCCCGGACGGCCGGATCACCGCCGGCAACTGCTGCCCGCTCAACGACGGCGCGGCCGCCGTGGTGGTCATGAGCGCCCAGAAGGCGAAGGACCTCGGGATCACGCCGCTGGCCCGGATCGTCTCCACCGGCGTGACCGCCCTGTCGCCGGAGATCATGGGCCTCGGCCCGGTCGAGGCCACCCGGCAGGCGCTCAGGCGGGCCGGCATGACCATCGACGACGTCGACCTGGTGGAGATCAACGAGGCGTTCGCCGCCCAGGTGATCCCCTCGTACCGCCAGCTCGACATCCCGCTGGAGAAGCTGAACGTGATGGGCGGCGCGATCGCCGTCGGGCACCCGTTCGGCATGACCGGCGCGCGGATCACCGGCACCCTGCTCAACGCCCTGGACTGGCACGACAGGACCATCGGCCTGGAGACCATGTGCGTCGGCGGCGGCCAGGGCATGGCCATGGTGGTCGAGCGGCTGAGCTGATCCCCGCAGGCCGGCCGGCACTCCCGCCCGTGGGGCGGACCGGCGGGAACGGAACTAGAGCGCGTCGCGGGTCGCCGTCACCTCGGCGGCGGCCCGCGCCAGCGCCTCGGGCGGCGGGGCCGCGGCCAGCAGGTCGGCGGCCACCACCCGGAGCTGGTCGGGCAGCGCGAGGTCGTTGTCGAGCCGGGGCACCACCCGCCGGGGCTCGCCCGCGGCGTCGGCGGCCAGGTTGGCGACCTCCTGCACCAGCCGGTGCACCAGGTCGGCACGCGACACGTTGCCGCCGGCGGCCGTGGCCGACCAGCGCGGCTGCTGCCAGTGCCCGACCTGACGTACCAGCAGATCCACCGCCCGGCTCAGCTCCCCTGCGCTCACCGCCCGAGTCTACGAACCCACCCCGCCGGGCGCGGGGCGGGCGGGTGGCGGCCGGGTCAGCGGCGCAGGTAGCCGAGCAGGCGCAGGAGCTGCCAGTAGAGGAAGACCAGGCCGGTCAGCAGGCCGAACGCGCAGAGCCAGGCGTAGCGGCGGGGCAGGCCGTCGCGTACCGAGCGCTCGACCAGGTCGAAGTCGAGGACGAAGCTGAACGCGCCGGCGACGATCGCCACCACCGAGAAGGCGTACGGCAGCCAGCCGACCTCGTCGGTCAGTCCGTAGACCTCCAGGCCCTGCCGGCCGGAGACCAGGTACGCCAGCAGGTTCACCACGCTGAGCACGACGATCCCGAACAGCGTGCCGGCGACCAGCCGGGCCAGCCGCGGCGTGGCCCGGACGAGGCGGGCCCGGTAGAGCAGCGCCATGCCGAGGAAGACCCCGAAGGTGCCCGTGACCGCCTGGACGACGATGCCCGGGTGGACCAGCTCGAAGGCCCGGCTGGCCACCCCGAGCAGCAGCCCCTGGAGCAGGGCGTAGCCGACCATCGGCACCGGGTTGGTGATGCCGCGCCAGGAGATGACGACGACCAGCGCGATCCCGGCCAGCGCGGTGCCGGCCAGCGCGGCGGGGAGCCACGCCGCCGGCGGCACGAGCACCCAGGCCGCGGCGCCGGTGGCCCCGGTGAGCAGCAGCAGCCCGACCGTACGGGCCACCACGTCGTCGACGGTCATCGCCTCCGGGTCGCCGACGCCCAGCACCCGGCTCTGCACCCGGGCGGTCTCGTCGAACCGGGTGAGCACCGGGTTGCTGCTGCGCACGTCGCCTCCCTGCTCGGCGTACCCCCACGCAGTCACTCTGCCCCGGGCGGCCGGGCGGCGGCGCGAAACGCCGGGACCGGCGCGGGTGCGGATACGACGGCGCCCGCCCCCGCGGCAGCGGGGACGGGCGCCGGTCGGTCGCGGGCGACGGTCAGTCGTCGCCCTGGAAGTAGCTCAGCAGGCGCAGGATCTCGATGTAGAGCCAGACCAGGCTCACCAGGATGCCGAAGGCGGCGACCCAGGAGTAGCGCTGCGGCAGGCCCATCCGGACGCCGTCCTCGATCTCCTTGAAGCTGAGCACGAAGCTCAGCGAGGCGACCACGATGCAGACCAGGCTGAAGCCGATCGCCAGCGGGCTGCCGTCGCGCAGGCCGGTGTTGATGTCGAAGAGCGCGAGCACGAGGTTGATCAGCATGACGGCGAAGAGGCCCGCCATCACGGCGATCATGCCCTTGACGAACTTCGGGGTCGCCCGGATGACCTTCGCCTTGTAGAGCATCGCCATCACGAAGAAGACGCCGAAGGTGGCGGTCACCGCCTGGAGCACGATGCCGTCGTAGAGCGAGTCGAAGAACTTGCTCACCATGCCGACGAAGACGCCCTCGACGACGGCGTACGCGACCACCAGCGCCGGGTTCGCCATCCGGGAGAACGAGATGATCAGGCCGAGCACCAGGCCGACCACCGCCGCGCCGATCCAGGCGGCACCGAGCAGGGCGTCCGGCACCAGCACCCAGGCGGCCGCGGCGGAGACGCCGAGGATGCCGAGGAGGGTGACGGTCTTGACCACCACGTCGTCGACCGACATGGTGTTGACGGCCGGCGGAGCCGCCGGGTAGCCGGCCTCCGTCGGGTACTGCTGGGGGTAGCCGGGCTGTCCATAGGGCCCGGTCGGGGCGTACCCGGCGGAGCGCTCCCGCTCGGCCGCCTGGCCGAGCCGGGCGAGCACCGGGTTCGAAGTCTTCACTGTCAGGCCTCCCTCAGGGGGTCGTTGCACGTGAACGTGCCCCTCAAGAGTAAACGCCCAGGGCAGCCGCGTGGTGATCGCCAAGCTGAGCGGATGCTGAGAGTGGTGGGGGGTGCCCGGGGCGGGGGTCGAACCCGCACGCCTTGCGGCAGCCGCTTTTAAGGCGGCCGTGTCTGCCGTTCCACCACCCGGGCGGGTGACACCGGGCGCGTCGACACGCCTGGTGCAGTGTCACGGTAGCCGGTCGGCGGCGACCCGGCGTACCCCGACGCCCGGGTCACACTAGGGTCAAGGCCGTGAGCAGCGCAGCCCCCACGGCCCCCGACGCCGCCCCTGACCAGGCCGTATTCGCCGCCGACCGGCTGCCGCGCCGGCTCTCGCCGGCCCGCCTGCTGACCACGGTCTCCCGGCACCGGGCGGGCGTCACGGTCGGGCTCCTCTTCGTCGCGCTGGCCGGCTGGCTCACCCACGGGCTCTGGCCCGACCCGGCGACCCGGGTCCTCGCGCTGAACCCGGCGGACCAGGCCCTCTACGAGTGGTTCCTCGCCGTCGACGCGCGGGCGCTGCTCGGCGACTTCGACCTGCTCACCGACCGGCTCAACGCGCCGGACGGGGTGAACCTGATGACCAACACCACGGTCATCGCGCTGGGAATCCTCCTCGCCCCGGTCACCCTGCTGCTCGGGGCGCCGGTCACCTTCGCGCTGCTGGCGCTGGCGAACCTGGCCGGCACCGCCGTCGCCTGGTATCTGCTCTTCACCCGGACGCTGGGCGCCCACCGGGTCGCCGCCGCGCTGGGCGCCGCCCTCTGCGGCTTCGGCCCGGGCATGGTCTCGCAGACCAACAGCCACCTGCACATGACCGCCCAGTGGCTGGTCCCGGTGATCGTCTGGCTGGTGGTCCGGCTGCTGCGCGCCGCCGACCCCGCCGGCCGGGCCACCACCGACGGGCCGGACCGCCGGCGGATGGTCAGCTCCGCCGTCGGTCTGGCGGCGGCGGTCACGGCGCAGGTCTTCATCGGCGAGGAGGTGCTCTTCCTCTGCGCGCTGACGCTGCTGGTGATGGCGGTCACGTACGCCGTGACGGCCCCTGGCCTGGCCCGCCGCGCCCTGCCCGGCTTCGCCGGCGGGATGGTGCTCGCCGCCGGGCTGGCCCTGCTCGTGCTGGCCTGGCCGCTGTGGTTCCAGTTCGCCGGGCCGCAGGGCGTCGCGGACGGCATGTTCAGCCCGCACTACTTCTCGGCTGACCTGCGCAGTTGGTGGACGGTGTCGCCGCTGTCGGTGGTCGGCAGCGACGAGGCCGCCCGGCTGACCACCGGCCCGGCCGAGTACAACACCTTCCTCGGGTGGCCCCTGCTGCTGGTCACCACCGCCTGCGCGGTCTGGCTGGGTCGCCGCCCGCTGGCCGTCGCGTGCGTGGTCGGGGCGCTGGCGATGGGGGCGCTGTCGCTCGGCCCCCGGGTGGTGCTCGACGGCGAGCGCACCGCCGTGCCGGGGCCGTACACACTGCTCTCCGGGCTGCCCGTGGTGGACGGTGCGCTACCGATGCGGTTCGCCCTCGCGACGCTCCCGCTGATCGCCACGCTGCTGGTGCTCGCGGCCGACCGGGCGCTGCGCGGCGCGGGCCGGGCCCGGCGGCTGGTCCCGGCGGCGGTCGGCGTGGCCCTGCTGCCGCTGCTGCCCGCCCCGCTGCCCACCGCCGAGCGCCCACCGGTGCCGGAGTTCGTCACGGCCGGCCACTGGCGGCAGTGCGTCGAGCCGGGCGGGGTGCTGGTGCCGGTGCCGCTCGCCACGCCGCAGGAGCCGTGGCCGATGCGCTGGGCCACGGCCGCCGACGCCGCGTTCGGCATGCCGGAGGGCTTCTTCATCGGCCCGTACGGCCGGGACGGCACGGCGGCGATGGGCACCTACAAGCTGCCCACGTCCGCCCTGCTGACCGAGGTCGCCAGGCGCGGCGGGCAGCCGGTGATCGGGGACCAGCAGCGGCGGCAGGCCGCGAAGGACGCCGACTTCTGGGGTGCCTCCTGCGTCGCGCTGGCCGTCGACACCCCGCACGCCGACAGCCTGCGCGGCACGCTGGAGCAGCTCTACGGGCCGTCGACCCGGATCGCCGACGCCTGGATCTGGCGGGTCTGACCGCGTACGCCCGCCCGTCGCGGCGCGGCGGGAACCCGCCCGCACAGACAGCAGGCCCCTCCGCGTGAGACGGAGGGGCCTGCTGTGTCTTGCTCGGTCAGGACCGGCTGGCGCCGATGGGCTGGGACGCCTCGGCGAACTCCTCGCGCGGGTCGTGCAGCTGACCCAGGGCGACCACCTCACGCTTGAGGAAGAACGCCAGGGACCAGTCGACCACGACCCGGACCTTCCGGTTGAACGACGGGATCCGGCTCATGTGGTACGTCCGGTGCATGAACCAGGCCGGCCAGCCGGTCATCTTGATCCCGTACACCTGGGCGACGCCCTTGTGCAGGCCGAGGCTGGCCACGCTGCCGGCGTGCTTGTGCTTGTACTCCACCGGCTCCCGGCCGCGCACCACGTTGGCGATGTTGTCGGCCATCCGGGCGGCCTGGCGGACCGCGTGCTGGGCGCTCGGCGAGCAGTAGTTGCCCGGCTCCTTGGTCAGGTCCGGCACCGCCGCGCAGTCACCGGCGCTCCAGGCGCCCTCGACCGCCCGGTCGCCGTCGACGATCTGGAGGGTCGGCAGGCAGGTGACCCGGCGCCGCTCGTCGCGGGGGAAGTCCGTCGCGTCCAGCATCGGGGACGGCTTGACACCGGCCGTCCAGACGATGGTGTCGGAGCGGAAGCTGTCGCCGTCGGAGAGCTTCACCACCCCGTCGACGCAGGACTCCAGGCGGGTGTCCAGCCGGATGTCCATGTTCCGCTTGAGCAGCTGCTGGACCGTGTAGGCGCCCATGTCCCGGTCGACCTCCGGCAGCACCCGCTGGGTCGCCTCGACCAGCACCCAGCGCATGTCCTCCGGCTTGAGCTCCGGGTAGTACCTCAGCGCGTCCCGGGCCATGTCCTCCATCTCGGCGAGCGCCTCGATGCCGGCGTAGCCGCCGCCGACGAAGGTGAAGGTCAGCGCGGACCGGCGGACCTCCGGGTCCGGCGTGACGGCAGCCACGTCGAGCCGGTCCAGCACGTGGTTGCGCAGGTAGATGGCCTCACCGATGGTCTTGAAGCCGATGCCGTGCTCGTGCAGGCCGGGAATCGGCAGCGTCCGCGAGACCGAGCCGGGGGCGACGACGACGTGGTCGTACGGGATCTCCCGGGTCGGGCCGCTGATCGGCTGCACGACGGCGGTCTTGCGGTCGTGGTCGATCCGCGTCACGGCGCCCGCCACCACCTTGCACCGCCGCAACTCCCGTCGCAGCGGCACCACGGAGTGCCGGGGCGAGATGTTGCCGGCCGCCGCCTCGGGCAGGAAGGGCTGGTAGGTCATGTGGGGCTGAGGGTCCACCACGATGACCTCAGCCTCACGGGAGCTGAGCTTCTTCGACAGGCGCAGGGCCGCGTAGAGACCAACGTGCCCGGCACCCACCACAAGGATCCGCTTCGGATTCACGTCATCTATCTTTCCCGGCGCGGCCCGGCTAATCCCGATCGCGCCCCTCTTCTGTGACGGAGCACAACCCCTGTGACCTGCGCAACTGCTGCTACCGGCAGGTTAACGGCGGCGCAGCAGCCACCCCAGCAACGCTGTCAACGCGACCGCCGCCAGCAGTCCGGCCGCGGTCGCGAGTTGGGACCCGGCACCGTCGCCGAGACCGCCGACCTCCACGAGGAGGACGCCGAGCACGAAGGCCCCCAGCAGCACCGTGCCGGCCCGCGCGAGCCAGCGCACGATCACGTCCGGGTCGACCACCGCGTCGTACGGCAGGACGGCGGCCAGCGCGCAGAGGGTGTGCGTGAGGTAGAGCACGGCCGCCACGGCGAGCAGCCGCCAGAGCGCGATCGGCCGGCCGTACCCGTCGGTGGCGACCAGCCAGCCGCCGACCGTGACCAGCGCGGCGAAGGTCGGCCAGACCCGGCGCGGCCCGAACGCCGGCAGCAGCGCCACCACCACCAGGGCGAGCAGCGGCCGGCCGAGGAGCACCTGCGACGGGTACGCCACCACCAGCCCGACCAGCGTGGTGAGGAAGATGCCGACCCTGACCAGCAGCGGCGTCAGGCTGACCCGGGCGGCCGCGTACCGCACCGCCCGGACCCGCTCGATGACCGGATTCATCGGGCCCCCACCCTCGGGGCGGTGGCCAGCCGCGCCACGTCCCGCAGCACCTGGTCGAGGCTGCCCGCGCCGGCCCAGCGCACCACCGGCACGCCGTGCTCCCGCAACTGCCCGATCATGGTGTCCCGGTCCAGCCGCCACAGCCGGTACGCCACCTCGGCCCAGCCCCTGTCCTTCGGCGGGGCGAGGTCGGCCGGCAGGGTGTCCACCGCGACGACGAACCGCCCCGAGCGGGCCAGCCGGGCCAGCATCTGCGCCGACCGCTCGTCCAGCAGCGGGGTGAGGACCACCACCAGCGCGTCCGCGGAGAGCAACTGCGGCCCGAAGACCTGGTCGTACGGCTCGTGCGGGGAGGCCTCGGCGCGCACGTCGAGCAGCCACTCCAGGACGGTCAGGTACTGCCGGCGGCCGGTGGCCGGGCGCAGCCGGCGGGCGGCCGGGCCGTACTCCAGCATCGACACCCGGTCGCCGCGGTGCAGGTAGTGCTCGGCGATCGCGGCGGCGGCCCGGACGGTGGTGTCCAGCACGGAGGCGGCACCGGACACGCCGCCGGAGCGGCCCGCCTCGGCGAGCACGTCGAGCAGCACCACCACCTCGGCGTCCCGGTCGGAGAGGGTGGCTGCGACGTGCAGCTGCCGGGCGCGCAGCGACACGCGCCAGTCGATCCGGCGCAGCCGGTCGCCCGGGGCGAAGACCCGCACGCCGGCCAGCTCCCCGCCCTCGCCGGGCCGGCGCGAGTGGTGCGCCCCGACCAGGCCGGCGGCCCGGGGCATCGCCTCGACCGCGTCGAACGGCTCGGTCCTCGGGTAGACCCGGACCCGGGCCGGCTCGGTGACCACCGCGCGGGAGACCAGCAGGCCCTGCGCGGCGGCGACCCGGGCGCCGGCCGGGCCGACCGGGTGCCGGCCCCAGCGCAGCGCCGTGCCGGCCAGCTCCAGGTCGACGGCCGCCTCGGTCGGGACGGCGGTCACGAAGGGCCGGTCGGCGACGGACGGGACGACGGCCGAGGGGGCGCCGGACGCGGCCACCGCCCCGGCGATCGTGGCCCGCTCCACCCGCAGCCACGGCGAGACCCGGCTGCGGACCACCGCCACGTCGTAGTCGAGCACGTCCGGGTTGCCGACGCTGACCGTGCCGGTCAGCTCGCCGCCCTCGACCAGGTGCCCCTCGTCGGCGGAGATCCAGACCTGCGGCAGGGCGGCCGGCCGGCGGCGCAGCGCATACGCGGTGCCGATCGCGAACGGGGCGGCCAGCACGATCAGGTCGACCCGGCCGAGCAGCACCCCCGCGATCAGCAGCAGGCCGGTGAGCAGCACCGCCCGGCCGAGCGCCCAGGTGGGCACCCAGCCGGTCGCGGGCTGCGGCCCCTGCTCCGGCGACTCGGTGCGGGGCGGCACGGCGGGCGCGACCATCAGTGCCCGGGCCGGCCGGCGGCGTAGCTGGGCAGCGCCCCGCTGGCCGGCGCCGGGGTCGCCTCCAGCACCTCGCCGACCACGAAGGACGGGTCGACGCGGCGCAGCCACATCTCGGGACGCAGCGTGATCCGGTGCGCCAGCGCGGGCGCCGCGACCTCCTTGACGTCCTCCGGCACCACGTAGTCGCGGCCGGCCATCACGGCCCGCACCCGGGCCAGCAGCAGCAGCGCCAGCGAGCCGCGCGGCGAGGCACCCACCAGCACCGACGGGTGCTCCCGGGTGGCGGCGGTCAGCGCGACGATGTAGCGACCGACGGAGTCCTCGACCACCACGTCCTCCAGCGCGGCCTGCATGGCCCGCAGGGTGGCCGCGTCGACCACGGGCTTGATGTCCGCCTCCTCGCGGCGGCGGGCCATCCGCCGGCGCAGCACCTCCCACTCCTCCTCGTGCTCGGGGTAGCCGAACGAGACCCGGAGGAGGAACCGGTCGAGCTGCGCCTCGGGGAGCGGGTAGGTGCCCTCGTACTCGATGGGGTTGGCGGTGGCCAGCACGTGGAACGGCTCGTCCAGCCGGTAGGTGACGCCCTCGACCGAGACCTGCTTCTCCTGCATCGCCTCCAGCAGGGCCGACTGGGTCTTCGGCGGGGTCCGGTTGATCTCGTCGGCGAGGAGCAGGTTGGTGAAGACCGGGCCGGCCCGGAACGCGAAGTCGCCGCTGCGCTGGTCGTAGAGGAACGATCCGGTGACGTCGGCCGGCAGCAGGTCGGGAGTGAACTGGAGCCGGCGGAAGTCCAGCCCGAGCGCCTGTGCGAAGGAGCGCGCCGTCAGCGTCTTGCCCAGGCCCGGCAGGTCCTCCAGCAGCACGTGCCCGCCGGCCAGGATGCCGGCGAGGACCAGCTCCAGCGCGTCCCGCTTGCCGACCACGACCTGACCGACCGCCTCCAGCACCGACCGGGCGAGGTGGCCGACCTCCGCGGCGGGCATGCTGCGGTCCACGTCGTTCATATCTTCTCCAGTTCGGCGACGATCGCCGCGAGGTCGCGCGGCGACGGGGGGCGGCGGGAGGGCGTGCTGAGGAAGGTCCAGAGCTGGTCGCCCAGCAGGGCGCGGGCGCGGGCCGGGTCCGACTCCCGGGTCAGGCCGTGACGCTGACGCAGCCGCTCGTCGGCCAGTTCGGCGAGCCGCGGCAGGACCCGCGCGGCGAACCGCTCCCGGCTGCTCCCGCACCAGTCCAGCGGGCGCTCCCAGCCGTTGATCGCGGTGCGCAGCGCGTCCCGGGCGCCCCAGTTCCACGTGCCGTCGTCGTCGCCGGCCGGGGCCCGGGCACCGGCCCGGGACGGGGGCGGGGGCGCGAGGGCGGCGACGACCCGGCGCACCACGAACAGCGCGAGCACCCCGGCGACCAGGACCAGCAGGGAGACCCGGAGCCCCACCACGCGCAGGCCGGCGACCAGCACCACCACGACCGCCGCGATGCCGGCCAGGGCGCGGAACACCCGGCCGGCCCGCCCGCCCCGGGAGCGGCCGGCGCGCCCCGGGCGCTCCTCCTCGAAGCTCAGCAGGTCGTCGATGCTGGTGCTGCTCACCGCGCCACCTCATCACGCCGGGCGCGCGACCGCCACGACCCGGTCACGTCGGCACTCCGGCGTCGCCGGCGACCACGGCGGTCAGCTCGGCGCGCAGCCGGCGCAGCGCCGCACGGGCCTGGTCGCGGGTGCGCTCGTCGACGGGCCGGGTGGCGTAGCGGGCCTCGCGGTAGACGTGCGCGAACTCGGCCAACACGTCGGCGCTGACGATCGCCGGCACCCCCGCCGACGGGTCGCCCCGCAGCAGGCGGGTGACCAGGTCGGTGGGGGTGTCCCCGGCCAGCCGGGGCACACCGGCGCCGGCTGCGGCCTCTTCGAGGCGCACCCAGCAGGCGATGACCGCGGCGCGCGGGTCGGCGTCCGCGTCGTCCAGCTCCACCAGGCCGGCGTCGAGGGCGGCGGCCACCTCGCGGGCGGTGCCCTCGGCCGTACGCCGGTTCCGCTGCTTCGGCAGCGCCCGGGTGCTGCGGCGCATCGCGCCCCGGACCAGCGTCCAGGCGAGGTAGCCGAACGCGGCGAGCAGGGCCGACCCCAGCAGCACGAGGGCGACCGTGCCGAGCCACGGCGGGATGCTCGCCTGGGTGGCCTCGCCGGCGTCCCGGGGCTCGACGGGGATCGACGCGGCCGGCTCGCCGGTCGGGTATTCCGGCACGTAGGGGATGTTGTCGGCGGCGGGCGGGATCCGGCTGGCGCCGATCGACGAGTGGCCGGACGCCAACGCGGCGACGGCGAGCAGGACGCCGACCGCGGCGACCGGCCACCACCTGCGCAGCACGCTCAGATCCATCCGGGGTTACCTCCGGGCCGCCGGGGGGTGCGTCGCGGGCCGACGCGTTCCGTCCGTCATCGCCACCGCCCCCGCGTGCCTCAGTCCACCCCGGCCAACTGCTTCGCCCGGGCGAACACGTCGTCCAGCATCCCTGGTGTCAGCCGTCCCGTGAAGGTGTTCTGCTGGCTGACGTGGTAGCAGCCCAGCAGCTGCGGTGCGGCCGTGCCGGACCAGTGTGCCCCATGACCGAACGCCGGTCGCGGGGCGGGCGGGCGCTGGCCGTACACCTGACGCAGCGTCGGCCACCACGCGGACCAGGCGAAGGCGCCCAGCGCGACCACGACGCGCAGGGTGGGCCGGATCAGCGCGACCTCGCGGTGCAGCCACGGTGCGCAGGTGTCCCGCTCGCCCGGGGTGGGCTTGTTGTCCGGCGGCGCGCAGCGCACGGCGGCGAAGATGCGGGTGTCCCGCAGGGACAAACCGTCGTCGGCGGCGACGCTCGTCGGCTGGTTGGCCAGCCCGGCGCGGTGCAGCGCGGCGAAGAGCACGTCGCCGGAGCGGTCGCCGGTGAAGATCCGGCCGGTGCGGTTCCCGCCGTGCGCGGCGGGCGCCAGGCCGAGGATGGCGATGCGCGCGTCGGGGGCGCCGAAGCCGGGCACCGGCCGACCCCAGTACTCCTGGTCGCGGAAGGCCGCCCGGCGCGTGCGGGCCACCTCCTCGCGCCACTCGACCAGGCGGGGGCAGGCGAAGCAGTCGCTGACGGCGGCGTCGAGGTCGGCGAGGTCGGTCGCCCGCGCGGCGCGGGCGACCACCTCGTCGGGCGTACGCGGCTCAGCCAAGCTTGGCCCGGAAGAGTTCGAGGGTGCGCGCCCAGGCGGTGGCGGCGGCGCGCTGGTCGAAGTTCTCCGGCCGGTCCTCGTTGAAGAAGGCGTGCGCGGTGCCGGGGTAGTCGTAGGTCTGGCACGTGCCGCCGGCGGTCTCGACGGCGCGGCGGACGGTCTGCACGCCGTCGGCGGCGGAGGTGCCGTCGGCTTCGGAGCAGTGGATGAGGGCGGCCTTGCCCGCGTAGTCGGCCCACTCGGAGCGCATCCCGTCCCAGGGCAGCCGGGGGTAGAAGGCGGCGGTGGCGACGATCCGCTCGGTGCGGCTGGCCGCCCACAGGGCCAGGCTCGCGCCCGCGCAGAAGCCGGCGCAGCCGACCTTGCCGGTGACCTCGGAACGCCCGGCGAGGTAGTCCGCCGCGGCGGCGATGTCCGCCGCCGCCTCGTCCATCTGCGGGCTGTTCAGCATCTGGCGCGGCTCGTCGGGCTTGCTGGCCGGGCCGCCGTGGCGGAAGTCCGGGGCGAGGGCCACGAACCCGGCCTCGGCGAACCGGTCCGCGACGGAGGTGATGTGGGGCACGAGCCCCCACCAGTCCTGGATGACGATGACCGCTGGGCTGGCCGCACCGCCGGACGGTATCGCGAGATACCCCTCGCGCGTACCCCCGTTGCTGGTGAAGCTCACCATTTCGCCCATCGGCCCGTCCTCCTAGCGGTCAGTCATCGTTGGCTGGTCGCCCAGTGGTCCTACGTGCCGGTAGCCTGCCACGCCGTGCGCGCCCCGGGGAAGACGCCGGAACAGTGGCATTCACCTCCCGTTCGCCGGCCGTACGCGCAGACACCGACGGCGGCGCGGACCGTCGTCCGCGCCGCCGTCGGCGGTGCTGTGCTGCCGTGGGGCCGGTCAGGCCTTCTTGGTCAGGCAGAGCAGGTAGCCCTTCTTGCCCGGCTCGATGCTGTAGAAGACGTAACCGTCCTGGTCTTCCTTGATGTACTGCTCGCACGCCTCGCCGGAGCGGGCCTGCGTCTCGGTCTGCCCGTCGACCCGACCGACCACGTTGTACACGGCGTCGGTGGAGGTGCACTCGACGACCTTCGCGCCGTCGACCTTCTCCTCCTTGGTGCCGGTCACCTCGGGCAGCTCGGCGATGCAGTCGCCGACCTTGGCGTCGGCGGTCTCGTCCTTGTTGAGGAAGTTGCCGATGGCCGAGCCGACGCCGAACTTGAGCCCCGCGATGACCAGGAACGCGACGATCGCGCCCACGATGCCGAGCACCTTCCTGGAGCCGGACTTCTTCGTCTCCGGCTCCGCCGGGGGCGCCTGGAAGGCCGACGGGGGCTGCGCGGCGTCCGGCGCGGGGGGCGGTGCGACCTGCTCTGACACGGGTTGTCCTTCCGAGGGGTGGATGAGCAGACGACACCGTAGCGATCAGGTACGACGGTCGCCGCCCCGTCGACCTCATCCGTTCAGCTATTTCCCAGCTTCCCGGACGCGATCCGGTTCACGTCCGGCTCGGCGCCGGGGTGGCGGCCGGGGCCTCCGTCGCGGCCGGGGCCTCCGTCGCGGCCGGGGCCTCCGCGGTCGGGACCGCGGTCGCTCCGGCCGTCGGGCCGCCCGTCGGGACCGGGCCGGACGGGTCGGCCGACGCGGTGGGCGCCAACGGGGGCAGGCCGGGCGTGGGCGAGGTGGCCGCCGGCGGGCGCGGCGCGAACGGCGCCCGCTCGGGGCAGTACGGGTACGGGCGCAGCAGCGGGTTGCCGACCCCTCTCGGGTCCCACCCGTCCGGGCAGTCCGGGTAACCGAGGCGGATCGGGTCGCCGTTCTGGTCGAAGAGCCGGGCGTTCTCCACCAGCCGGCCCTCGCTGTCGTAGACGTAGACGTCCCGGACGTGGGAGTACCGGTCGTCGACCGAGATGTGCTCGTAGCCGAAGTCCCCCGAGCCGACGCGGCCGTTCACGTCGGTCAGGCCGATCAGCCCGAAGACCACCAGCACCGCCGTGCCGGCGTGCAGCAGCCGCCGCTTGGGCCGGGTCAGGCTCGGCGTGTGGTGGCCGAGCCAGATCGAGGCGAGCACGCTGCCGGCGAGCAGCACCAGGCCGGCCAGCACGCTGCCGTTCAGCTCGGGCAGCACGCCGAACGAGTCACCGGTGGTGGCCACCGTGACGAGCATGGCGGCCAGGTAGCCGCGCAGCACCCACCAGGCCGGCCGGAGCAGCCGGAGGAACTCGCTCGCCGAGGCGTACCCCAGGGGCGGCCCGAGTTGGACGTCCCAGCGCTGCGCCCGCGCGCGGAGCCGGTCCACGGCGGCGGCCAGGCGGCGATCGCGGCGGCGGCCACCGGCGACGGCGCCGACCCCGGCGGCGGCGCGCAGCTCGGCCGCGTACGCCTCGGGCTCGCCGAGCCGCTCGACCAGGCTGCCGCCGGCCTCGACGGCGACCTCGGCGAGGTGTTCCGGCAGGTCCTCGGTCAACTCGTCACGGTGCGCCGGCGGCAGGTCGGCCAGCGCGGCCCGCACCCGTGCGACGTAGTCCGCGATCTCCTGCTCCGTGACGGTCATGCCGCCATCCCCCGTTCGTCGAGCAGTGCGTCCATGGTGGTGGCGAACGAGCGCCAGAGCTTGCCGTAGCGGGTGAGCTGGTCCCGGCCGGCGGCGTTGAGGGAGTAGTACTTGCGGTGCGGGCCGGACTCGCTCGGCACGACGTAGGTGGTCAGCAGGCCGGCGGCGTAGAGCCGGCGCAGCGTGCCGTAGACCGAGGCGTCGCCGACCTCCTCCAGCCCGGCCTCGCGGAGGCGGCGCAGGATGTCGTAACCGTAGCCGTCCTCCTCGCGCAGGACGGCGAGAACCGCGAGGTCCAGCACGCCCTTCAGGAGCTGTGTGGTATCCACGCTTCGCACACTACTGCGCATTGCGAAGTAGTGTCAAAGGAACGCGCCGCGCGGCGGGTCAGGCCGCGCGGCGCGCCGCCTCCTCCGCGATCCGCAGCAGATCCCGGAGTACGTGCACCAGCGCGCGAGCCTGCGCCAGGTCGATCGGCCAGCGCTCCGGATCGTCGCCGGCCGACAACTCCAGCAGGACGCCGGCCGGAGCCAGCCGCCCGACGTCCATCTGCCAGAGCGCGGCACGCACCTGGATCACCTCGTCGCCACGCGGCGCGACCGGCCGCAGGCGGGACAGGTGCAGCGCGCTGGTCCCGCAGCCGCTCTCGGGCACGCACCACGTCGGATGGAGGCGTCGGATCGTCACGTCATCGCCCCTCGTCGGGTTGTGAGGGCACTGTGGGCCCCGGGTCGCCCCCATCATCGTGACCATCCGACTACGGTCGGAAGTCACGCGGCGGGCACCGGCCGGCGGTGGCCCGCCCGGCCCGACATGTGAAGCCCGGTGAGAGAGGTGTGATGACCAGACCCCAACTGTCGACGCTGGATCTCCTGGCCGGCGAGCTGCGGCGGCTGCGCACCGAGCGCGGGCTGAGCCAGGAGGAACTGGCCCGGCGGATCAACTACTCCGGCTCGCTCGTCGGGATGGTGGAGATCGGCCGGCGTACGCCCTCGCTCGACTTCGTCCGGCGCGCGGACGAGGCGCTGGACAGCGGCGGCCTGCTCGGACGGATCCTGCCGCTGGTCAGCGTGGAGACCGCGCCGGCCTGGTTCCGGCCCTGGGTGGCCGTCGAGCAGGAGGCGGCCACGCTGTGGTGGTTCGAGATCTCCGTCCTGCCCGGCCTCCTCCAGACCGAGGGCTACGCCCGCGCGGTCCTTTCCGACGGCGGCCTTGTGCCCGACTCCGAGGTCGAAGAGCGGGTGACGGCACGGATTCAGCGACAGCAGATCCTGCACCGCGCCCAGCCACCGCAACTGGTGGCCGTGCTCGACGAGACGATTCTTCGTCGCCCGGTGGCGGACCGGTTCGGGGTGATGCGCGAGCAACTCGACCACCTGATCGAGCTGGGTGCCCACCCGCACATCCACCTGCACGTGATCCCGGCCGAGGTAGGCGTGCACGCTGGCGTGGCCGGGCCGTTCATCCTGGCGGGGTACGCCGACGGAGGCTGGGTGGCGCATCTCGACAGCCCGCTGCGCGCCCAGGTGCTGGACCGCGCCGAGGAGATTGCCAGCCTGCACCGCAGGTGGGAAAGTGTCCGCTCAGAGGCGCTGCCCCGGCGGCAGTCGCTGACCCTGATGCAGGAAGTGGCGAAGACATGGAGCTGACCGGCGCCCGGTGGCGCAAGTCCACCCGCAGCGGAAACGGCGGCGCCTCGTGCGTGGAGGTCGCCGACAACCTGCCCGGCGTGGTGCTGGTCCGCGACAGCAAGGACCGCTCCGGCCCCGTGCTCACCTTCGGCCCGACCGCCTGGTCCCACTTCGTCGCCGGCGTCGCAGGGCGTCACCCGCGCTAACGGGGTGGAACGCGGCGCGGGTCCTCGCCCATGCGCCGACAACCATGACCGCATGGATAGGTCACCTGGGTCCGATCACCGGTCAGCTGGTGGACGCCACGGGCGTGGCCTCCCTCTGACCGACCGTTCGCTGGTCAGCGGCCGGGGCGGGTGGCGACCATGGCGTCGTGCAGTTCCTCGGAAGTGGGGACGGGGGGCAGTGCGGATGCGAAGCCCTCCGGATGACAGGCATCGAGCAGTAGCGCCACCAGGCGCCGCCACGCCCCCGGCGCCGACTGCCGGGTGGAGCGCAGCACGCCGGCGTTGGCCATCAGGAACAGCATGACATCGGCGCCCGTCACGTCGGAGCGCAGCTGGCCCTCCTGCTGGGCGCGCCGGATCAGGGCATCCAGTGCGCCCAGCGCCCGGGTCCGGGGTTCCTCCATGCCGGGGGAGTTGGGGAAACAGGCGGTGAAGCCTTCGGTCACCGCTCGGTCGGCGGCCTGCATCGCACACACCCGCTCGACGAAGTCGCGAAAGGCGGCCCCGGGGTCGGGTGCCCGAACGGCCTGCTCGGCGAGGTCGGCCAGCTCGTTCAGCCGATCGGTCAGTACCGCCTCGATCAGTGACTCCCGCTTCGGGAAGTGCCGGTAGAGGGTGGCGATGTTGACCTCGGCCCGCCGGGCCACGTCCTCGAGCGGTGCCTCCAGCCCGCGCTCGCCGAACACGGCACGGGCTGCCGCCACGACGCGTCCCCGGTTGAGTTCGGCGTCCCTCCGCAGCCCCTTACCAGATCTCATGACCCAATCCTACGAAGTGAAGGGTGCCCTGCGCTTCTGGTACGGTTAGCGCACCGCTTAACCGCAGGGCTCCCTTCGTTTTTGGAGAGTTACGTTGAAGATCGTTCTCTGGGTCGCCCAGGGCCTCCTCGCCGTCCTGTTCGCCGGGGCGGGCGGCATGAAGGTCGTCATGGCCAAGGACTCGCTCGTCCCGTTGATGCCGTGGGTGGTCGACTTCTCTTCCGGAATGGTGAAGGTGATCGGCGTCCTGGAGGTGCTCGGCGCGGTCGGGCTGATCCTTCCCGCCCTCACCTTGATCGCGCCTGTGCTCACTCCGATCGCCGCCGCCGGTCTCGCCGTTGTCATGCTCGGCGGCGGGATCGTGCACATCGGCCGGGGAGAATACCCCCACAGCATCGGCAACCTGGTGGTGCTCGCGTTGGCGGTGTTGGTCGCCTGGGGCAGGTTCGGCCCCTACGCCCTCGCTGCCCGGAACTGGGGGTAGCCGGCGGCCGGTAGGCGAGGCCCAGCCGCCGACGCTTGTCGGCACGACAGGATGACTGCCCCCGCATGGGCCGGCTACAGGCCATCAACGAGTGGCTGTGACCGACTTCGACACAGCCCTGGTCGTACCGGATCCGCGCTCTACTGCCAGGTGGCGGTGTCGGGGTCGATGCCGTGGACGCGTGCACTGGCGTCGACGCTCTGCCGGAACCACGTGGCAAGGCCGGCGCGGATGCCGTCGTAGTGGGCGGCGAACCCCGGATCGGCCTCGAACATGCGGCCGAGGCAGACCTGCATCTGCCGGGTGAGGGGAAAGTACGACGTGAAAACCTCATGGTGCCGCTCGACGAGTTGATTCGCTTCGGGGCTGCCAGGGGCGACACCGGCGTCCATCGCGTCGCCGAGGGCACGGTCGAGGTCAGCGACGGCGTCGGCGATGGCCTGCCATTCCTCCGGGCTGCGAGAGGCTGAGCGTTCGGCGTACTGCTGCCATTGCGTCGTGTCTCCGTAGCGTTGACGGGCTTGGGCGGGCCAGTCCGTGTTCCACCTGGGGCCGAAGATCGCGGCCTGCTGCTCGACGGTCAGCAGCAGGCCGCGCTCGTGGGCGTCGATCATCCGATCCAGGCCGGCGCTGAGCTGCTGGAGGCGGTCGATCCGTTGGGCCACCTGGGTGCGCTGCGCGCGCAGTGCGCCGGGCACGTCCACGGTCGCGTCGTCCAGGATGGCCCGAATCCCGTCCAGATCGAGGCCGATCTCCCGGTAGACGACGATGCGGTACAGGCGTTGCAGGTCAGCAGCGGTGTAGAGCCGGTATCCGGCAGTCGTGCGCAGCGACGGTCGCGCCAGACCGATGTCGTCCCAGTGGTGCAGCGCGCGGACTGTCACGCCCAGACGCGTCGAAACCTGACCGACGGTCAACCCATCGACGTCAGTGGCATCAGGCATGCTCCTCAGTGTCGCCGCGACCGCCGCCCGGTGGGGTGATCCCCATGGCTTCAAGGTTCCGCGCCTCCTGACTGGCCGGATCAAAGGGCTTCGCCGCAGTGAAGACGATCCGCGCGTTCTCGGGGGTGACCACTTCCACGTCGCGAGTGTTCCAGGGGGTGTCCCGTGGGCCGTCGACCGAGTCCGGGCTCAACGCCCGACATGCCTCGACAAGGGAATCGATCTGGTTGAGCACGCACGCGAAACTGACGCTCATCGCCGGCGCCTGCTCCGGAACGCTCGCCGCCGAGACGAGGAGCACGTCCTGGAACGCCCACCGCCGCAGGTGCACGAGCGTGCCGGGGATGCTGAACAGCTCGAAGAACCCGAGCCCACGAGTCCAGAAGTCCACCGACGCCGCCAGATCGCTCGTGGGGATCGACGCGAACGCGGGCATTCCGTAGATGCCCCGGAACGGCTCCGGCGCAACCGCATCCGGGCCGGGATCGGGCACGGGACTAATTTCGAAAGCGTCGTAGTGGTCGCTCATGCACCCCACCCTCCGGCCTTACGCGGCGTGAGGGTCAAGCCGGATTCGTGGACCGGGTCTCCACGCATGGATCAGACATAGAGCTTGCGGAGTTCTCGGGCGATGTCGGAGACCTCGGTCATCGCGCCGCTGGCCACCGACATCACGAGAGCTTCGGCCTGGTCGACGTCGACATCCCGGATCGGGACCTCGTTGAGGGCCAGGAAGACGCGCGCCGCCGACCAGGCGAGACGCTTGTTCCCGTCGATCAGCGCGTGGTTCATGCAGATCGAGTGCAGCAGCGCGGCGGCCTTGCCCCACAGTTCGGGATACGCCTCCTGGCCGAACGCAACCGTGGCGGGCCGCACCACCGCGGAGGAGAGCAGGCCGGGATCACGCACCTGCGGTGCCTCGCCGAGGACGATCGAGGCGATCTCCATCAGGTCGTCGACGTCCAGGTAGTTGATCACTCGGCAAGTCGCCGCAGCAGCTCGGCGTCACGGTCCGCGACCTCGCGGGCAAGACCCTGTACGCGGGCGCGACGGCTGCGAGCAGCCACGTACTCCTCCACCGCCACGACGATGGTGGCGTTCATCGACCTGTGCTCCTGCTCGGCGAGAGCCTTCAGCCGCTCGTGCAGACCGTCGGGGAGATTGACCGTGGTGACCATATGGAAATCATACCGCTGCTGACCAGCGGATTCCGGGTCGCGCGACCTCAGGCCAGCGACCAGGCGATGCCGTCGAGGATGTCGTGCTCGGAGGCGACCACCGAGGCCATCCCGGCCCGCTCCATGATCACCCGGAGCACCAGGGCGCCGGCGCCGATCACGTCCGCCCGGCCCGGGTGCATCACCGGGATCGCGAGCCGCTGCTCCCGGGTCTTGCCGAGCAGGTCGGCCGTCACGTCGGCCACCGCCTCGTACGACACCCGGGCGTGGTGGATGCGGCCCGGGTCGTACTCCTGGAGGCCCTGGGCGATGGCGACCACGGTGGTGACCGACCCGGCGAGCCCGACCAGGGTGGCGGCCTGCCGGCCCGGCACGGCCGCCAGCGCCCGGTCGACCGCGACGGCGATGTCTGCCTGCGCGGCGGCGACCTCGGCCATGCCCGGCGGGTCGCCGTGCAGGTGCCGCTCGGTCATCCGGACGCAGCCGATGTCCATCGAGATGGCCGCCTCGACGCCGCCGGCGCGGGTGCCCACGACGAACTCGGTCGAGCCGCCGCCGATGTCGATGACCAGGAACGGCTCCTCGGTGCCGGCGGGCAGCCCGCGCACCGCACCGGTGAAGGAGAGCCGCGCCTCCTCGTCACCCGTCACCACCTCGGGCGCGACCCCGAGGGTCCGCTCGACCATCTCCCGGAAGTCGGCGGCGTTGGAGGCGTCCCGGGACGCCGACGTGGCGCACATCCGGACCCGCTCCGCGCCGAGCTTCTCGATCTCGGCCGCGTAGGAGGCCAGCGCGACGCGGGTGCGCTCGATGGCCTCCGGGGCCAGCCGGCCCGTCTTGTCGACACCCTGGCCGAGGCGGACGATCTCCATCCGCCGGCTCAGGTCGACCAGCGGCGCGTCCGGGCCCGCCGAGGGATCGGGCAGGTCGGCGACCAGCAGTCGGATCGAGTTGGTCCCGCAGTCGATGGCGGCCACGCGCGTCGTCACGGCAGCAACCCTACGGCAGGATCCGGGGCTTGTTCGCCGCCCACCCGCACCGGTGCCGAGGCCACGGGCGGTCAGAGGCGCAGCAGCATCCGGGTGTTGCCGAGGGTGTTCGGCTTGACCCGCTCCAGGTCCAGGAACTCGGCGACGCCCTCGTCGTAGGAGCGCAGCAACTGCTCGTAGACGGGCTGCGGTACCGGCGCGCCGTCGATCTCGGTGAACCCGAACGAGCCGAAGAACCGGGTCTCGAAGGTGAGCACGAAGATCCGGGCCACGCCCAGCTCGCGGGCGGCGTCGATCAGCTCCGCGACGATCCGGTGGCCGAGTTTCCGGCCCCGGCAGGACGGGTCGACCGCCACCGTCCGGATCTCGGCCAGGTCCTCCCACATCACGTGCAGCGCGCCGCAGCCGACCACCGCGCCGTCGTCCGCCCGGACCGCGACCCGGAACTCCTGCACGTCCTCGTAGAGGGTGACGGTGGCCTTGCTGAGCAGCCGCCGGTCGTCGGTGTAGGTGTCGACCAGCCGCCGGATGCCGCGCACGTCGGAGGTGCGGGCCCGCCGCACCACGATCTCGTCGGCCCCCGCCACGCCCCCGCCCGCGTCCGCCATGGTCAGTCGGCCGCCGGCACGTCCACGCAGGGGCCGGCCGCCCACCACTTCTCCACCAACTCCAGCGTCTCGTCGCCGAACGGGTTGACCCCCGGCCCGGCCCCCAGCGCGTGCCCGAGGTGCACGTGCAGGCACTTCACCCGGCCGGGCATGCCGCCGGCGGAGATGCCGGCGATCTCCGGGACGTCGCCGATCGCCTCCCGGCGGGCCAGGTAGTCCTCGTGCGCGGCGCGGTAGTGCGCGGCCAGCTCCGGGTCGGTGGCCAGCCGGTCGGCCATCTCCTTCATCAGCCCGGCCGACTCCAGCCGGCTGCACGCCGCCGTGGCGCGGGGACAGGTCAGGTAGAACAGCGTCGGGAAGGGCGTGCCGTCGGCCAGGCGCGGCGTCGTCTCCACCACGTCGGGCAGGCCGCAGGGGCAGCGGTGGGCGACCGCCCGGGTGCCCCGGGGCGGGCGGCCGAGCTGCGCGGCCACCGCGGCCAGGTCGGCCTCCGTGGCCGGCTCGCGCTTCGGCGGGGGTACGGAGTCCGCCGCCGGCTCCTGCGGTGGTACGACTGTCACGGTGCCCATCTCTCGTTCGGTGCTCGGGTGCTGCTCACTTGTCGGGCTGGTCGCCGTTGGCGGCCCGCACGCTGGACCAGAGGGTGTCATACCAGGGGTCGGGCGTGGCGGGCTTCGCCGGCTGGGCGGGCCCGCCGGCGTCCCGCGCGGCGCCCTCGGGGTCGGAGAGCACGACCAGCAGCGTCTCGTCGGGGCGGACCATGAAGAACCGCTCCCGGGCCTTCGTCTCGATGTACGCCTTGTCCTGCCACTTGGCCGCCTCGGCGGAGAGGCCCTCGATCACCTCGCGCTGGGCCGCCTGGGCGGCCTCCATCCGCTCGATGTCGGCCTGCTGGTCGAGGTAGACCCGCACCGGGTAGGTGTAGGCCAGGGCGAGCGCGATCAGCACCGCGAACAGCACGGTGGCCCGCCCGGTGAGGCCCCGGGAGTGGGGTGCGGTGAGCCGCTTGACCGTGCCGCCGGCCGCCGTACGACGGGCCCCGGCGGGCCGGTTCGCGGAGCGTACGCCCTCGGCGCCCCGGGCCGTCCCCGGTGCGCGACCGGCGGTGGCACGCGGCTCGGCGCGGACGCCGCCGTCGCGGACCGAGGCCCGGGCGCCCCGGGCCCCGCCCGGCCGGCCGGAGTGACCCGGCCGGCGGGCGGGACGCTGACCACCCGGTGTGCGGCGCTGCTGCATCGTCACACCCCTCCCCCGAGGCTTCGCGGTCTCAGGCCGAACGGTAGCGCGGGAACGCGCCCGCCCCGGCGTACCGCGCCGCGTCGGCCAGCTCCTCCTCGATCCGCAGGAGCTGGTTGTACTTCGCGACCCGGTCCGAGCGGGCCGGGGCACCGGTCTTGATCTGGCCGCAGCCGGTGGCCACCGCCAGGTCGGCGATGGTGGTGTCCTCGGTCTCGCCGGAGCGGTGGCTCATCATGCACTTGAAGCCGGCCCGGTGGGCGAGGTCCACCGCGTCCAGGGTCTCGGTCAGCGAACCGATCTGGTTGACCTTGACCAGGACCGCGTTGGCGGCGTTCTCGGCGATGCCGCGGGCGATCCGCTGCGGGTTGGTGACGAACAGGTCGTCGCCCACGATCTGGATGCGGTCGCCGACGGAGGCGGTGAGGGTCTGCCACCCGGTCCAGTCGTCCTCGGACAGCGGGTCCTCGATCGACACGATCGGGTAGTCGCCGATGAGCTTGGTGTAGTAGTTGCTCATCTCCTCGGCGGTCTTCGCGGCGCCCTCAAAGGTGTAGGTGCCGTTGTCGAAGAACTCGGTGGCGGCCACGTCGAGCGCGAAGACGATGTCGGTGCCGAGCCGGTAGCCGGCCTTCTCGACCGCCTCGGCGATCAGGTCCAGCGCGGCGGAGTTGGTGGGCAGGTTCGGCGCGAAGCCGCCCTCGTCGCCGAGGCCGGTGGACAGGTCCTTCTTCTTCAGCACCGACTTCAGCGCGTGGTAGACCTCCGCGCCGGAGCGCAGCGCCTCGCGGAAGCTGGGCGCGCCGATCGGCGCGATCATGAACTCCTGGATGTCGACGTTGGAGTCCGCGTGCGCGCCGCCGTTGAGGATGTTCATCATCGGCACCGGCAGCAGGTGCGCGTTCGGGCCGCCCAGGTAGCGGAAGAGGCTCAGCTCCGCGCTGCCGGCCGCCGCCTTGGCCACGGCCAGGGAGACGCCGAGGATGGCGTTCGCGCCCAGCTCGGACTTGCTGTCGGTGCCGTCGATGTCGAGCATCTTCTGGTCGATCAGCCGCTGCTCGCTGGCCTCGTAGCCGATGAGCTCGTCGACGATCTTGTCCTCGATGTTCGAGACCGCCTTCTCGACACCCTTGCCCTGGTAGCGGTCGGCGTCACCGTCGCGCAGCTCGATCGCTTCAAAGGCGCCGGTGGAGGCGCCGGAGGGCACCGCCGCGCGGGCGATCGTGCCGTCGTCGAGCCCGACCTCGACCTCGACGGTCGGGTTGCCCCGCGAGTCCAGAATCTCCCGCGCGACGATTCCCTCGATGGTTGCCACTGAGTCGCTCCTCGTTTGTGTGGTTCCGGTCCGGTTCGGGCCGCGACGGTGCGGCTGAGGCAGGTGTTGAACGCAGCGTATCGGGCGGCCGTCGGACGCGGGCGGTCCGGGCGCACGGGGACCGGATCCGGAACCTGCCCTCCGCCGGCGCTTTACGCAGACATTCCCGAATTCTCGGGCCTCAACCGGCAACGGGTTTGCGCGCGGTTGACCCGATCGGCCACGCTGTTCGCCATGCCCGCCGCCTCGACCACTCTCCGCATGCTCGCCGTGTCGGTCATCGCGTCGCTCACGGTGACCGGCTGTCAGACCCTGGACGACGCCGGCCGGGCGATCGGGCGGGCCGACCTGGTCAACGACATGGCCGCCCGGCTGGACGGGGCGCTGGAGCTGACGTACTCGGCCGACTACCAACTTCCCGGCGGGCAGACCGCCACCATCGTCCAGGCCCAGGAGCCGGCCCGCTCCGCCTACACCTGGCCGGGCGGCAAGCTCACCGTCACCCCGGAGGCGACCGCCCGCTGCGAGACCGCCGCCGGCCGGGCCACCTGCACCCTGGAGGCCCCGCCCGCGCCCAACGCGAAGCCCTCGGTGGCCCTGTTCACCGAGGCCAAGCAGCAGGGCCTGGTCACGCCGCCGATCGTGGTGGGGCTGCTGACCGCCGCCGCGCTCGATCCGGACGCGGTGATCACGCAGAGCGACACCACCCTCGCCGGTCGCCACGCCACCTGCGTCGACGTGGAGCGGTCGAGCGGCGACTTCATCGCCTGCGTGACCACCGAGGGGGCGCTGGGCAGCTTCACCGGCCAGGTCGACGGCAAGCCGGTCGAGCTGGCCCTGCACCACTACCGCGAGACGGTCGACGCCACCGCGTTCGCCCTGCCGTCCGGCGCCGGCGTGGTGGACCGCCGGTCGACCACCTCGTGACCGGCCCGGCCGGCCCGGGCGCCGCCGCCCCGAACCCGGCCGGCACGGCCGCCACCCCGTCCGGTGCGGCCGGTGGGCACGCGGCGTCGGGTCGCGGACGACCGGGCGGGTTCGTCCCCGGGGCCGACCGCTCCGTCGCGCCCGCGCCGACCGACCTGGCCCTGCCGGTGGCCGGGCGCAAGCTGCTGACCGGCGCAGACGGCACCGTCCTGCGGATCGCCGACCTGCCGGCCGACACCGCGTGGGTGCCGCTGGGCACCCTGGACGGCGTTCCCGCCTGGGCGGCCGAGCCGACCGGGCAGGAGGAGCTGACCGGCCGCTGGCGCGGCTGGGCGTCACTCACCGCCGAGGCGCCCGAGCCGCTCGCCACGCTGGCCGGCCGGGCGCTGACGGTGGTCGACTGGCGGCGTACGCACCGGTGGTGCGGGGCCTGCCGGGCCGAACTGGCCGACGTGCCCGGGGAGTCGGCCCGGCGCTGCCCCGACTGTGACCTGTACGTGCCGATGCGGTTCTCCGCCGCCGTGCTGGTGGCGGTCACCCGCCCCGGCCCGGTGGATCGCCCCGACGAGCTGCTGCTGGTGCGGCACTCGTCCGGGCCGACCGGGCTGTGGGCGCTCGTGGCCGGATTCGTCGAGGCCGGCGAGACGCTGGAGGCGGCCGCCCATCGCGAGGTCGGCGAGGAGGTCGGGCTGGAGCTGGCCGAGCCGGCCTACTTCGGCAGCCAGCCGTGGGCGCTGTCCGGCCCGAGCGTGCTGCTCGCCGGCTTCACCGCCACCGCCGCCGACCCCACCGCCGAGCCGGTGGTGGACGGGCGGGAGCTGACCCAGGCGCGCTGGTTCCCGCTCGACCGGCTGCCGGCGGAGCTGCCGCCCGCGTACTCCATCTCGCGGTGGCTGATCGACGCGACGGCGACCGCCGCGCGGCGCTGAACCCGCGCGGCGGCCGGCCGCGCTCACACGCCGAGCAGGGTGCGCAGGTGGCGCGGGGGCGGGCAGTCGTGGGCGAGCATCGCGTCGTGCCAGTCGCGCACCGACACCCCGGCGGGCCGGGCGGCGGCGATCTCGGCCACCTCGCTGTAGCCGACGAAGTACGTCGAGAGCTGCGTCGAGGTGAGCAGCGCGCGCCGCCACTTGCCGGCCGCCTCGCCCTCCTCCTGGAAGCCCCGCCCCGTCATCAGCGCCATCGCCTCCGCCTCCGGCAGGTCCTCGCAGTGCACGAGCTGGTCCAGCAGCGCGTTGATGGTCATCCGGAGCTGCATCTTGAGCTGCTGCAACCGCACCGGCAGGCCACCGAAGCCGAGGCCGGCCATCAGCTCCTCCGTGTAGACCGCCCAGCCCTCGATGAACGGCCCCGACTCGGTCAGTGCCCGGACCCGGGTGGGCCCGACGTGCCGGCGGGCGTGGGCGAGCTGGAGGAAGTGCCCCGGCATCGCCTCGTGCACGGTCAGGTTGCGGATCATGTGGTCGTTGTACTCCCGGTAGAACGACTCGACCCGGTGCGCGGGCCAGTCCGCCGGGGTGGGCGCGATGCAGTAGAAGGTCGGCACGGCCGCCGTCTCCAGCGGGCCGGGCGAGTCGCAGTAGGCGACCGCGACGCCCCGGGCGAACTCGGGCATCTCCTGGATCACGCAGGGGTCGTCGACGAGGGTGACCAGGTCGTGGGCGCGGACGAAGTCGGTCGCCTCGTCCAGGGTGACCGAGGCGAGCGCCACGATGGTGTGGTCGTCGGGGTGCTCGGCGGCCAGCATGTCCAGCGCGCGGCGCACGGTCTCGTCGTCGGCCGGGCCGCCGACCAGCTCGACGGCCGCCGCGCGGATCTCCTCGGTGACCCGGTCCAGGTTGGCCCAGGCCCGGCGCTGGATCTCGGCGGCGCCCAGCTCGGTGTCGAGGGTGTGCCAGAGCCGCGCCTCCCAGCGGCGGCGGCCCAGGCGCGGGTCACGCCCGGGGCCGGCGTCGGCCGCCAGGCCCGTGCGCAGCCACGCGACGAACTCCTCGAGCGCGGCGATCGCCGCGATGGCGGCCGGCTCGACCCGGTCGTGCAGCGCGGGCGCCTGCGCGAGCAGCGCCGGCACCTCGTCGCGGATCAGCGCCGCCGTGCCGGTGAACTGCCCGACCGCCGTCTCGGCGTGGATGCGCGGCATGTCGCGCAGCGTGGCGCGGGCGGTCGCCAGCGCGTCCGGCACCGCCGCGAGCCGGCCGGCCAGGCTGGTCAGCCGCTCCTCGACCGGGGCGTACGGGCGGGCGGCCAGCGCGTGCAGCAGCGGCCCCGGATTGTGTACCAGCGGGTCCCACTCGTGCGCGCGGATCTCGGTCCACTCGAACAGCGCCTGGTCCACGAACGAGGTGAGCAGGGCGTGGTCGACCCGCTCCTCGACGCCCAGCGCGTCCGGGTCGAGTTCGGAGAGCGCGTCGGCGGCCTCCCTCAGCATCGCCTGGTCGGCCACGGCGGCGGTCGCGGACAGGTCCGGCAGCCGGTCGTCGTACCGGTGGTCCCCGGTGGAGGTCGCGAGCCCCGGCCGGCTCTCCAGCAACGCGTCGACGATCCGCTCGGCGAGCGGCACAAAGGATTCCACCCGCCGACCCTACCGGCCGGCCCCGGCTTCCCCCGCCCCTCGCGTCGGGTCGGCCCGGCCGTCCCCGGGTCGATCATGGTGGGCCGGACCACCCCGCAAATTCATGATCGACTCGGTCTGGCGGCGGGGGTCAGGGGCGTTCGGCGGCGCGGATCGCGTCCGCGTAGGCGAGGGCGGCTCGGCGCAGGGCCGCCTCCGCGTCCAGGCCGGCCTCGCGGGCCGCTGCCACCGTGGCGAGCAGGCCCGCGCCGAGCCGCGCCTCCGGGTCCACCTGGGACTCCGCCAGCGGGGGCGGCACGGCGAGCCCGACCCGGCCGGCGCGGTCGAGGATCTTGGCGGCCAGGGCGAGCGCGGGCTGGCTCAGCGCGATGCCGTCCAGCACCGATTCCCGCGCCTTCTCGGCCCGCTTGATCCGCTCCCAACTCGCCTCGATCTCCTCCAGCGTGCCCGCCTCGCCCTCCGCGAAGACGTGCGGGTTGCGCCGGACCATCTTGTCGACCAGGCCCCCGGCCACGTCGTCGACGGTCCACCGCCGCCCCTCGGGCAACTCCTCGGCGAGCCGGGCGTGCAGCACCACCTGGAGCAGCACGTCGCCCAACTCCTCGCGCAGCGCGTCGGTGTCCTCGGCGCTGATCGCGTCGTACGCCTCGTAGCACTCCTCCAGCAGGAAGCCCGCGAGGCTGCGGTGGGTCTGCGCCCGCTTCCACGGGTCGCCGCCCGGCGAGGCCAGCCGGTCCATCACCGCCACCGCGTCGAGCAGCCGGGCACCCGGCGGGTCCCACGAGCCGTACATCAGCTCCAGCTCGGCCAGCCCCGGCTCGCGGGCCAGCCGCAGGCCAAGCTCCCGGGCCAGCGACTCGTCGCCGGCCGGGCCGGCCAGCCACACCACGGTGCCGTGCGCCGCCGCCGCGTCCAGCAGCGCCTGCGTCGCCGGACCGTCGACGACGGTCACCTCGGCGCCCGCCGCGCGGACCGCCGTGGTCAGCTCGCTCTCCGCCCCCACCAGCACCGGATGCCGGCGTACGACGTCCCAGGCGGCCGCGGTCAGCAGCCCGGCCGGCAGCCGGGGCGAGGTGACGAGCAGGACGATCCGCGCCGGCATGCTCAGCTGTCGGCCGGGCCGCTCGACGGGACCGGTTCCGGAGTCGAGACATCGGTGACCGGGCCGTCCTCGTCGATGTACGGGAGCGAGTAGGCGATCAGGGCCTGGCCGTTGCCGACCAGCGACGGCACGCCCAGCGGCCGGAACCGCGGGTTGACCGAGAGGTCGGCGCGCTCGGCCTCCTCCTGCAGGGCCGCGCTGACCGCGGCGCCACTGCGGACGAACCCACCGTCACCGAAGAGCTGCCGGACCTGGGCGACCCCCAGGCCGGAGTCGATCTGGCCGGTCTTCTCCAGCGCCCGGTAGACGGCCATCACCGAGTCGTCGCTCAGCTCGCCCGGCGGTAGCTGCTCCCCGAGCGCCTGGGAGATGTCGATCCACTCGCCCCACAGCTTCGCGTACTCGGCGCCGGCCGGCATCCGCAGCGGCTGCTGGAGATCCTCGGGGCTGACCTGGTCGCGCACGCTGATGTTCTTCGCGGCCACGACCCGCTTGCCCAGGTCGATGCTGACCAGCAGGTTGACGACGTCCTGCCGGGTCACCGGCGAACGCAGCTGGTCCGGCGACGGGGTGGCGCCGGCCCGGCTGGCCTCCGCGCGGACCGCGTCGCCGAACATCCGCTGGGCGTCGGCGTAGATCTCGTCCACCCGGCTCATCGAGTAGGTGGTGTCACCGACGTACGCGGCGACGTCCGGCGCGGACCTACCGCAGGCGGCGAGGGAGACGAGACCGAGGGCCGCGACGCTGGCGGCGGCGATCAGACGGCGAGCACGCATGTTCGCCACTCTCTCATGCCGAACCGGCGCCTGTGACGCCCCCCACCCTGCTCACGACCCGGCCCGGACCACCGCCCGTAATCATGAGGTTGTCGCCCTCCACATCGGCGGTGTCGAGGCGACAACCTCATGATCGACGAGCGGGGTCAGCGGGCCGGCGTGGCCACGAGCGCCGGCTCGCCCAGCACGTCGGAGAGGAGCTGGGCGCACCACTCCAGGAGGGCCTGGTCGCGCAGCGGCTCGCCGCCGATCCGCCGGGTGCTCGGCCGGGGCACGCTGACCTGGTCGAGCGCCGACTTGTAGACCGAGTCCGGGTGGTAGCGCTTGAGCCGCAGCTGCTTCGAGTCGGGCAGCGGCAGCGGACCGAACCGGATGTGCTTGCCCTGCATGGAGACGTCGGTGAGGCCGTAGCGGCGGGCCAGCAGCCGGAACCGCGCCACCGCGACCAGGTTCTGCACCGGGGCGGGCGGCTCGCCGTACCGGTCGGTCATCTCGGCGACCACCTCGCGCAGCCGCTCCTCGTCGCGCGCCTCGGCGAGCTTGCGGTACATCTCCAGGCGCAGCCGCTCCACGCCGACGTAGTCGTGCGGCAGGTGCGCGTCGACCGGCAGGTCGACCTTGACCTCGGTCTCCTCCTCCGGGCGCTCCCCCTTGAACGCCTGCACCGCCTCGCCGACCATCCGCACGTACAGGTCGAAGCCGACGCCCTCGATGTGCCCGGACTGCTCGCCGCCGAGCAGGTTGCCGGCGCCCCGGATCTCCAGGTCCTTCATCGCCACGTACATGCCGGCGCCCAGCTCGGTGTGCTGGGCGATGGTGGCCAGCCGCTCGTGGGCGTGCTCGGTCAGCGGCTTCTCCGGCGGGTAGAGGAAGTACGCGTACGCCCGCTCCCGGCCCCGGCCGACCCGGCCGCGGATCTGGTGCAGCTGGGCCAGGCCGAGCAGGTCGGCGCGCTCCACGATCAGGGTGTTGGCGTTCGGGATGTCGATGCCGGACTCCACGATCGTGGTGCAGACCAGGACGTCGAACTCCTTCTCCCAGAAGCCGACCATCACCTTCTCGAGCGCCTCCTCGCTCATCTGGCCGTGCGCCACCGCCACCCGGGCCTCGGGCACCAGCTCGCGGAGCTTCCGGGCCGCCTTCTCGATCGACTCGACCCGGTTGTGCAGGTAGAAGACCTGCCCGTCGCGGAGCAGCTCGCGGTGGATGGAGGCGGCCACCTGCCGCTCGTCGTACGCCCCGACGAAGGTCAGCACCGGGTGCCGCTCCTCGGGCGGGGTGGCGATGGTGGACATCTCCCGGATGCCGGTGATCGCCATCTCCAGGGTGCGCGGGATCGGGGTGGCCGACATGCTCAGCACGTCGACCGAGGCGCGCATCGTCTTCAGGTGCTCCTTGTGCTCGACGCCGAAGCGCTGCTCCTCGTCGACGATGACCAGGCCGAGCGACTTGAACCGGGTGGCCGCCTGGAGCAGCCGGTGGGTGCCGATGACGATGTCGGCGGTGCCCTCGGCGGCCATCGCCAGGGCCTGCTCGGCCTCCTTGGGCGTCTGGAAGCGGGAGAGCTGCCTGATCGTCACCGGGAACTGGCTCATCCGCTCGGCGAAGGTGTTGTAGTGCTGCTGCACCAGCAGCGTGGTGGGCACGAGCACCGCCACCTGCTTGCCGTCCTGCACCGCCTTGAACGCCGCCCGGACGGCGATCTCCGTCTTGCCGTAGCCGACGTCGCCGCAGATCAGCCGGTCCATCGGGACGGTCTGCTCCATGTCCCGCTTGACCTCTTCGATCGCCGCGAGCTGGTCCGGCGTCTCCTGCCACGGGAAGGCGTCCTCCAGCTCCCGCTGCCACGGCGTGTCGGGGCCGAAGTTGTGCCCCTTGGACGCCTTGCGGGCGGCGTAGAGCTGGATGAGCTGCGCGGCGATCTCCTTGACCGCCTTGCGGGCCCGGGCCTTGGACTTCTGCCAGTCCGAGCCGCCCATCTTGTGCAGGGCGGGCTGCTCGCCGCCCACGTAGCGGGAGAGCTGGTCGAGCTGGTCGGTGGGGACGAAGAGCCGGTCGCCGGGCTGGCCGCGCTTGCTCGGGGCGTACTCGATGACCAGGTATTCCCGGGACGCGCCGTTGACGGTGCGCTGCACCAGCTCGACGTAGCGGCCGATGCCGTGCTGCTCGTGCACGACGTGGTCGCCGGCCTTCAGCTCCAGCGGGTCGATGGTATTGCGCCGCCGGCTCGGCATCCTGCGCATGTCCCGCGTGGAGGTGCCCCGCCCGCCGGTGACGTCGTTGCCGGTGAGCAGCACGAACCGGGACGCCTCGTCGACGAAGCCGCTGGCGAGGTTGCCGCAGCTGACCACCAGCTCGCCGGGGGCGGGGGCGGCCGGGATCTCCTCGGTCAGCCGCGCGCCGAGGCCGGCGTCGCGGAGCACCTCGACCGCCCGCTGGGCGGGGCCGTGCCCCTCGAAGACCAGCGCGATCGACCAGCCCTCGCCGGCCCAGCGCTTCAGGTCGTCGACGACCCGGGCGGTCTCGCCGTGGTAGAGCGGGGCCGGCTGCGCGGCCAGGGTCACCGCGATCGCGTCGTCGGGGGTGACGTCCACCTCGCCCGGCTCGTCCTCCCAGGGCTCCCGCGCCGGGGCGCCCTCCGCCTCGGCCAGGCCGAACGGCGACAACGTCCACCAGGGCCGGCGCAGCCGCGCGGCGGCGGCGCGGACGTCCGCCAGGGTCCGGAAGGCGGCGGCGCCGAGGTCCACCGGGGCCTGCCCGCCGACGGCGGCCGCCGCCCAGCTCGCCTGGAGGAACTCCTCGGAGGTACGCACCAGGTCGTGCGCCCGGGTGCGGATCCGCTCCGGGTCGCACAGCAGCACGTGGGTGCCGGCCGGCATGCAGTCCAGCAGCAGCTCCATCGAGTCGGCGCCGATCAGCGCCGGGGCGAGGGACTCCATCCCCTCGACGGGGATGCCCTCGGCCAGCTTGTCGAGGATCTCGGCCAGCTCCGGGTGCTCCTCGGCCAGCGCCGCGGCCCGCTTCCGCACCGACGGCGTGAGCAGCAGTTCCCGGCAGGGCGGCGCCCAGAGCTGCGGCACCTGCTCGATGGTCCGCTGGTCGGCGACGGCGAAGGTGCGGATCTCCTCCACCTCGTCGCCCCAGAACTCGACCCGGGACGGGTGCTCGTCGGTGGGCGGGAAGATGTCGAGGATGCCACCGCGTACGGCGAACTCGCCGCGCTTGGTGACCAGGTCGACCCGCGCGTACGCCATGTCGGTCAGCCGGCGGGCGACCTCCTCCAGGTCGGCCTCCTGGCCGGCGGCGAGCTGCACGGGTTCCAGGTCGCCGAGCCCCTTGAGCTGCGGCTGGAGCAGCGACCGGACGGGTGCCACGACCACCCGCAGCGGGCCGGTGCGGCCGTGCGCGTCGGCCGACCCCGGGTGCGCGAGCCGGCGCAGCACGGCCAGCCGCCGGCCGACCGTGTCGGAGCGGGGCGACAGGCGCTCGTGCGGCAGCGTCTCCCAGGACGGGAAGACCGCGACCTGATCGGGCGGGAGCAGGGCGCCCAACGCCGAGGCCAGGTCGTCGGCCTCCCGCGTGGTCGCCGTCACGGCGAGCACGGGCCGGCCCGCGCCGCCGCCTCGGGCGCCGCCGCCGGCCCCGTCGCCGACCGGGTCCGCCGCGACCGCGGCGACCGCGAACGGGCGCAGCGCGGGCGGCGCGGTGATGTCGAGGCCGTCGACCTGCGCGGCACCGGAGCGCGCCAGGTCACGTGCCCGGGCCAGCCCGGGGTCGGCCAGGGCGGCGGAGAACAGACCGGTGAGCATGTCAATCACTTCCCGTGGGATCGCCGGCTCGGCACGCGGCAGCGCCGCAGCACGACAGAAGCCCCGCGTCCGTCAGGACGGGGGGTGCACGCCCGCCAGCCTATCTCGCGGCGGGGACAATCTCGCCCAGAGCCGACGGCGACGCGAGGCGCGGAACCCGGATACCGCCCGGGCCGGCCCCGGGCGGGACCGGATCTTGACCGGGGCGACGCCGGCGTGGTCGGCTTCGATCATGAGTGGGCAGTGGCGGGCACAGTTCGACGCGGAGGTCACCTTCGCCAACGGCGGCGGGCTGCGGACCGACGGGTTCCGGCTCGACATCCCCGGCCGGGAGATCGGCGACGACGAGTTGGCGGCGCTGTTCGTCCGGCACCTCGGGCTGCTGATGGTGGCCGAGGTGCGGATCAGTGGGAAGACGATCATCGAGGAGCCGCACAAGGGCGGCCGGGGTGTGGTCGGAGAGGCCAGCGGCGGTGGCCGGCGGCTGGTCGAGCTGAGTCACGTCATCACCGACGGGATGGTCACCCTGCCCGGCTGGCCGGCGCCGCGGATCGGCGACTGGCTGACGCTCGAGGCGTCCCGGGCGAACTACGCGCCGGGCACGGAGTTCCAGGTGGCCCGCATCGACATGATCGCGAACACCGGCACGTACCTGGACACTCCCGCGCACCGCTACGCCGAGGGCGCGGACCTCGCCGGCACGCCGCTGGACCGCCTCGCCGACCTGCCCGGGATCGTGGTCCGGGTGCCGGCCGGCACCCGCGCGATCGACCGGCTGCTGCTGGCCCCGTACGACGTCGCCGGGCGGGCGGTGCTGCTGCACACCGGCTGGGACGCGCACTTCGGCACCGACCGGTACGGCGCGCCGGAGGCGCCCCACCTCACCGGGGACGGCGCCCGGAGCCTGGTCGAGGCGGGCGCCGCCCTGGTCGGCATCGACTCGATCAACATCGACGACATGAGCCCGGCCGCCGCCGGCGAGCGCCCGGCGCACAGCACGCTGCTGGCCGCCGGCGTCCCGATCGTGGAGCACCTGACCGGCCTCGACGCGCTGCCTCCGGAGGGTTTCCGGTTCACGGCGGCCCCGCCGCGGGTGGCCGGCATGGGCACCTTCCCGGTCCGCGCCTTCGCCGTACTCGACGCCTGACCTCGACCCGGCCCGCGCGGGCGGGCGGCCTCGCTCCGGAGTGCGGCCCAGTCCGTCCCGCCCACAGCTCCACCTCGGTGTTCCGCAGGTCGGCGACGTTCAGCAGGTGACCGACGGCGTGCAGCGCCCGGTCCACGTCCGGCGTACGCAGGATCGGGTACGCCCGCGAGTCGCTCATCAGTAGCGCACCGAGATCCGGCGCTGGACCGCGTCCACCCGGATCTCGCCGCCGTACGGGACGATCAGCTGCGGGTCGGTGTGGCCGAGGTCGACGTCGAACACCACCACGGCGTCCGGGTGGTAGGCGGCGAGCGCCCGGGTGACCGCGTCCCGCTGGGCGTCGGCCCACTCCCGCCGCTGGGGCACGGAGTGCGGCCGCTCGAAGTCCCACGCCTTCGCCCGGCCGACGAGCACCGCCGGGAACGCGGCGAGCAGGCTCCGCTCCCCCATGTTGCGCAGGATCCGGAACACCTCGGCGGCCGAGGGCATCTCCTCCGACGTCTCGACGATCAGCACCGACCCGGCCAGCTCCCCGGCCGACGGGACCCGGTCGGCGGCCATCAGCCAGTGCAGGATCTCCAGGTTGCCGCCCCAGGTGCGCCCCTCGACCACGGTCGTCGGCCCCTGCCAGCGCCAGCCCTCCCCCGGCAGCATCTCCGGCTCGTGGGCCAGCGTCGCCGGGTCCTGCCAGTCGTTCGGCCGGTCGCCCCACTCCGGCGCGGGCGTCAGGTCGTACCAGCCGGAGGTGAAGAGGGCGGCGCGCAGCGAGTCGAACGTCAGCGGGTGCGGCCTGCCGGGGCGGCCGAGGTGCACCAGCACCGACCCGCCGTGGTACGCCACGATCCCCAGCCGGTGCAGGTGGTTGAGCACGTTCGTGTTGTCGGAGTACCCGAAGTACGGCTTCGGGTTGGCCCGCAGCACGGCGTCGTCCAGGTGCGGGGTGACCGTGATCAGGTCGTCCCCGCCGATCGTGGCGAGCACCGCGGTGACCGTCGGATCGGCGAAGGCGGCGGTCAGGTCCCGCGCCCGGTCGCGTGGGTCGGCGCCCATCACCCGGGTCGTCGGGTACTCCACCGGCTCCAGGCCGAACTCCTCGCGCAGCCGGCGCAGCCCCAGCTCGTACACGTGGGGGAAGATCGCGGGCAGGCCGGCGGAGGGCGAGACGACCGCGACCCGGTCGCCGGGGCGGGGCTTCGGGGGATAGTTCGGCGACGTCATGATCGGACGCTATCGGGTCAGTCGAACGGTTTCCGCCCGGATAACCACGACGAAAGCCCCGAAAGCCGCCCTAGGCTGGCGGCGTGGACGAGGAGGCGCGCAACCGGCTGCGGACCGTGGGGCTGCTGCTCGGCACCCTCGCGCTCGCCACCGCGTTCATCGCCGCCTACGTCGGCGCGCTGCACCAGCCGACCCCGCGCGACGTGCCCGTCGGGGTGGTGCGCGGCGACCAGAAGGCGCAGGCCCTCCTCGACGCCGTGCGCAACCAGACCGACAAGATCAAACCCGTCGAGTACGACGACGCGGACGCCGCCGACGACGGCCTGACCACCCGCGAGGTGTACGGCGTGCTCGCCGCCACGGCCGAGGGCGGGCTGACCCTGACCACCGCCAGCGCCGCCGCGCCCGCCGCGGCCGACGTCGTCGTGCAGGTGCTCTCCACCGCCGCGCGGCAGGCCGAACTCCCGCTACGGGTGACCGACGAGGTGCCGGTGGCCGGGACCGACCCCCGCGGGCTGGTCCCGTTCTACCTGGCCGTCGGGTACGTCCTCGGCGGCTACCTCGCCTCCACCGTCCTCGGCCTCGGCAACGGCACCGCGCCGCGCGGACCGCGCCGCGCCGGGCTGCGGATCGCCGCGCTGGCGGCGTACAGCCTGGTGCTCGGGGCCCTCGGCGCGGTCGTGGTCGGTCCGGTCCTCGACGTCTGGGACCACGACCTGGTGGGCGTCGCCGCCACCGGGGCGCTGGCGGTGTTCGCGGCGGCGATGGTCGCCTCCGCCGTGCAGGGCTGGCTGGGGCTGCTCGGCACCGGGCTGGTGATCCTCCTGCTGGTGGTGCTCGGCAACCCGGGCTCCGGCGGCATCTACGCCCCCGAGTTCCTCCCCACCTGGCTGCGCGGAATGCACCGGTGGAACGTGCCGGGGCTGGCCACCGACCTGCTGAAGTCCGTCGTCTACTTCGACCGCCGGTCGACCGGCTGGGCCGTGACCGGGCTCGCCCTGTGGTGCGTCCTCGGCGCGGCCGGGCTGCTCACCGCCAGCATGGTCCGGGGCCGGCGGGCGGCGCCCCGCCACGCCGGGCGCCCCGCGTCCCCAACGGACTGAGGAATGGGACGAAACCGGGACCCCCTCCTGACGACGGGGTCGTCGTGGATACGATCCAGGGGATCGGACAGCGCTGTCCTTCGTACTCACGTAAGGAGCGCCCCGTGAGCGACCAGCACGACCACGACGGCCCCGACGCCGCGTTGCGAGCCGACATCCGCCGCCTCGGCACCCTGCTCGGGCAGACCCTCGCCCGCCAGGAGGGTCGGCCGCTGCTCGACCTGGTCGAGGAGATCCGCGCGCTGGTCCGCTCCGACGCCCCGAGCGCCGCCCGGCGTCTCGCCGGCCTCGACGTCACCACCGGCACCAAGCTGGCCCGCGCCTTCTCCACCTACTTCCACCTGGCCAACATCACCGAGCAGGTGCACCGGGCCCGGGACCTGCGCCGCCGCCGGGCCGTCCAGGGCGGCTGGCTGGACCAGGCGGCCAAGATGATCGCCGAGCGCGGGGTGCCGGCCGAGGAGATCGCCGCGGCGGCCCGCCGGCTGGCGGTACGCCCGGTCTTCACCGCCCACCCGACCGAGGCGGCCCGCCGGTCGATCCTGTCCAAGCTGCGCGCGATCGCCGACGAGCTGGACACCGAGACCGCCAACGCGATCCTCTACGGCGCCAGCGACGAGGGCCCGGCAAACCGCCGCCTCGCCGAGCTGCTCGACCTGATGTGGCAGACCGACGAGCTGCGGCTGGACCGGCCCGACCCGACCGACGAGGCCCGCAACGCCATCTACTACCTGCGAGACCTCTACGCCGAGGCGGCGCCGCAGGTGCTCGACGACCTCGCCGACACGCTGCGCGCCCTCGGCGTGGAGACCTCCCCGACCGCCCGGCCGCTGACCTTCGGCACCTGGATCGGCGGCGACCGCGACGGCAACCCGTTCGTCACCCCGACCGTGACCCGCGAGGTGCTGACCATCCAGCACGAGCACGGCATCGAGGCCACCGAGAAGGCGATGGACCACCTGATCAACGAGGTGTCGGTGTCCCGGCGGTTGCGCGGGGTGTCGCTGGACCTCTCCGCCAGCCTCGCCGCCGACCTGGACGCGCTGCCCGAGGTGGCGCCCCGGTTCCGCCGGGTCAACGCCGAGGAGCCCTACCGGCTCAAGGCCCGCTGCGTGAAGGCGAAGCTGGCCAACACCCGGCAGCGGCTGCGGCAGGGCACCGCGCACGCGCCCGGCCGGGACTACCGCGGCTCGGCCGAGCTGATCGCCGACCTGGAGCTGCTGCGCGCCTCGCTGGCCCGCAACTCCGGCCAGCTCACCGCCGTGGGCCGGCTCGCCTCCACCATCCGTACGGTCTCCGCGTTCGGGCTGCACCTGGCGACGATGGACGTGCGGGAGCACGCCGAGGCCCACCACGCGGTGCTGGCCCAGCTCTACGCGGCCGTCGGCGAGGTCTCCGACTACCCCTCGCTGAGCCGCCTCGAGCGGACGAAGCTGCTCGCCGACGAGTTGGCCGGCCGCCGCCCCCTGTCCACGCTGGACACGCCCCTGACCGAGGCGACGCGCAAGACGTTCGACGTCTTCGGCACCATCCGCGAGGCGCAGGACCGGTTCGGCGCGGAGGTCATCGAGTCGTACATCATCTCGATGACCCTCGGGGTGGACGACGTGCTCGCCGCGGTGGTGCTGGCCCGCGAGGCCGGCCTGGTCGACGTGCACAGCGGCCGGTCCCGGATCGGGTTCGTGCCGCTGCTGGAGACGCCGAGCGAGCTGAACTCGGGCGGCGAGCTGCTCGACGAGCTGCTGTCCCTGCCGGCCTACCGGGCGCTGGTCGCCGCGCGGGGCGACGTGCAGGAGGTGATGCTGGGCTACTCCGACTCGAACAAGGAGGCCGGCATCACCACCAGCCAGTGGTCGATCCACCGGGCCCAGCGCGCGCTGCGCGACGTGGCCGCCCGGCACGGCGTGCACCTGCGCCTCTTCCACGGCCGCGGCGGCACGGTCGGGCGCGGCGGCGGCCCGACGCACGAGGCGATCCTGGCCCAGCCGTACGGCACGCTGGACGGCGCGATCAAGGTGACCGAGCAGGGCGAGGTCATCTCCGACAAGTACTCGCTCCCGTCGCTGGCCCGGGAGAACCTGGAGCTGACCCTGGCCGCGGTGCTCCAGGCCACGCTGCTGCACACCGCGCCCCGGCAGCCCGCCGAGATGCTGGAACGCTGGGACGCGACGATGGAGCTGGTCTCCGACTCGGCCTTCCGGTCGTACCGGTCGCTGGTCGAGGACCCGGACCTGCCCGCGTACTTCTGGGCGTCCACGCCGACCGAGCTGCTCGGGGCGCTGAACATCGGCTCCCGTCCGGCGAAGCGACCCAACACCGGGGCCGGGCTCGGCGGCCTGCGCGCCATCCCGTGGGTGTTCGGCTGGACCCAGACCCGGCAGATCGTGCCCGGCTGGTTCGGGGTCGGCTCCGGGCTGGCCGCGGCGCGGGCGGCGGGGCTGGAAGACGTGCTGGCCGAGATGCACCGCAACTGGCACTTCTTCCGCACGTTCCTGTCCAACGTGGAGATGATGCTCACCAAGACCGACCTGAGCATCGCCCGCCGGTACGTCGAGACGCTGGTGCCGAAGAAGCTGCACCCGATCTTCCACAAGATCGAGCAGGAGTACGAGCTGACCAAGCAGGAGGTGCTGGCGGTGACCTCCTCGCCCGCCCTGCTGGAGAGCTCCCCGGTGCTCCAGCGCACCCTGGCCGTCCGCGACACCTACCTGGAGCCGCTGCACCACCTCCAGGTCGCCCTGCTGCGCCAGTACCGGGAGTCCGGGGCGGCGGGCCGGGCGGTGGCGACCGCGCCGGGCGGCCGGCGGGCCCCGAGCGACGGCACGGCGCTGGAGCGTGCCCTGCTCACCACGGTCAACGGCATCGCCGCCGGCATGCGCAACACCGGCTGAGGTGTCAGGAAGGGCCCCTTGTCACCGGTCTCCGGATGGCAGGGGCCCTTCCTGACACGACGACCGGCGGCCGCTCAGAAGTCGCCGCCGAAATCGCCGCCGCCGAAATCGCCACCACCGAAGTCGCCGCCGCCGAAATCGCCACCGCCGAAATCGCCGGCCTGGTCGCCGCCGAAGTCGCCGCCCTGGTCGGCGCCGCCACCGAAGCCCTCCTCGTAGCCGGCCGCGTAGCCGTAGCCCGGGTCGGCGAAGGCCGGCGAGAAGAGCGCGTCGGCGATCAACAGGCCGCCGACCACGCCCGCCCCAGCGCCCAGCGCGGTCTTCCACCACGGCGTGGAGTACCAGCCCGCCGGCACCGGCCGGCCCTGGTAGCGCCCGCCCGGGTAGTAGTAGGGCGTGTCCCGGCCCGGCTGCGGGCCCGCCTTGAACGTCTGCCCCCGCACGTCGACCTGCCGCGGCCGGGTCAGCTCGCCGACGCCCTGCGCGGCGGCCAGCGGGGGCAGCTCGGGGCCGGGGTCGATGCCGAGCGCCACCCGGGCGGCCCGCGCGTACGTCAGCCCCTCCAGCGCGGTCTCCCGGGCCAGGCGGTACTGCTGGACGGTCCGGGCCTGTTCGAGCTGGCCGCCGGCCGCGTTGTAGCGCTCGCCCGCGTCGACCAGCGCCTGGCGGACCGCCGGGTGGTCGCCGTGCAGGTTCATCACCTGTCCGCCCAGGCGCTCGTACCAACGCTGGGCGTCGGCCCGCACGTCGGCCAGGCTCCGCGCCTCCCGGGCTGCGCGCTCCCGCCGCCACCAGACGAACGCCCCCACCAGCAGCGCCGCCAGGATCACCACCAGCAGAATTTCCATGGCACGAACGTACCCGGGCCGGTCCCGCCGTACGCGTCTGGCAAGCTCCGGTGGTGGACTTCTCGACGCTGGCCGTGGTGGTCGTCTGCCTCGCCGCCGGAGGCGCGGTGGGTTGGTACGCCGCCCGGGCCCGCTCGGCCACCGACATCGCCCGGCTGGACGCCACGCTGCGGGCCACCCGGGAGGGCGAGGGCCGGCTGGAGCAGTCCATGCGGGCGCTCAGCTACGAGGCCACCGCGCAGTCCCAGGAGGCCGTCGCCCGGGCGGTGGCCCCGCTGCACGAGACGCTGCGCCGATACGAGCAACGGGTGGCCGAGCTGGAGCGGGACCGGGTCGACGCCTACGCCGAGCTGCGCGAACAGGTCCGCACGATGAGCACCGTCTCCGGCGAGCTGCGCACCGAGACCAAGCAGTTGGTGGCGGCGCTGCGGGCGCCGCAGGTGCGGGGCCGCTGGGGCGAGCACCAGCTGCGCCGGGTCGTGGAGGCGGCCGGCATGCTGGAGCACTGCGACTTCTCCGAGCAGGTCACCGCCGCCACCGACCACCAGGGGGTCCGCCCCGACCTGGTGGTCCGGCTGCACGGGGGCCGGTCGGTGGTGGTGGACGCCAAGGCGCCCTTCGACGCCTACCTGACCGCGATGGAGGCCCGCGACGAGCGGGGCCGCGACACCCACCTCGACGCGCACGCGCGGCACCTGCGGGCACACGTCGACGCGCTGGCCGCCAAGTCCTACTGGGCCGCGTTCGACAGCACGCCGGAGTTCGTGGTGCTCTTCGTGCCGGCCGACCCGTTCCTCGACGTCGCGTTGCAGCGCGACCCGACGCTGCTGGAGCACGCGTTCGCCCGCAACGTGGTGCTGGCGACGCCGGCCACCCTGGTGGCGCTGCTGCGCACCGTCGCCTACTCGTGGCGGCAGGAGGCGCTGGCCCGCAACGCGGTGGCGGTGCACTCGCTGGCCCGCGAGCTGTACGGCCGACTGTCCACGCTGGGCGACCACGTCGGCAAGCTGGGCGCGTCGCTGGGCGGGGCGGTGACCGCGTACAACCGGGCGGTGGGGTCGCTGGAGGCCCGGGTGCTGGTCAGCGCCCGCAAGCTCGCCGAGCTGGGGGTCTCCGACGGGGAGCTGGCCGCCCCGGCGCAGGTCGAGCTGGCCCCCCGCCAGCCGCAGGCGCCGGAGCTGCTGGACACGGCCGACGCGCCGACCGGCGGGTCGACACTGGACTGACGGCCGATTCCTATCACCTCCGATGTGACAACGCGCATTTGCGCACGTCACGAAGTGGTCACAACGAACTCGTCGGTAGTGACACCACCTGCGCCACCACGAAGGATTTGGTCACGTGTGCCCTGCATCTGAGGGCCCTGTTCTCTGGAGGAAAGAGAACGTGAGCAAACCCCGAAATCTGAGCCGGCGTACCTCCGCCGCGCTCTTCGCGTCGGTCGTGGCGGCCAGCGCCGTGACCGGCGCGGGCGGAGCCGCGAACGCGAGCGCCGCGCCCACCGCCGCCCCCGACACCTCGCAGGTCACCCCCGTCGAGGCCCTGGGCTCGCACGACGCCAAGCTGCTCGCCGAGGCGGAAGCGAAGAAGGCCCCGACCGTCACGCTGATCGTCGCCACCGAGAAGGGCGAGGCGAAGGACGTCGCCGCCGGCCTCAAGGCGCTCGGCGCCGCGGTCACCGAGCGGTACGACAGCATCGGCTACGTCCTGGCCAAGGTCCCCACCTCGAAGGTGGTGAAGGCGGCCACGCTGCCCGGCGTCTCCGCTGTGGACCTGGACGAGACCATCCAGCTCCCCGACCCGGCGCCCGAGGTGGCCCCCGCCGGCAAGAAGGCGGCGAAGCAGGGTGCGACCCTGCCCGGCCCCGGCGCCGACACCCCGGCCGCCAACCCGTACATGCCGACGCACGAGACCGGCGCGGTCTCGTTCGTGAAGCAGCACCCGGAGTGGGACGGCCGCGGCGTCACGATCGGCATCATGGACTCCGGTGTGGATCTCGGTCACCCGGCGCTGCAGCAGACCACCACCGGCGAGCGGAAGATCGTCGACTGGGTCACCGCGACGGACCCGTTCGAGGACGCCACCTGGCGCGCCATGATCACCGAGGTGACCGGCCCGTCGTTCACCGCGGCCGGCGCGACCTGGAAGGCCCCGGCGGGCACCTACCGGTTCAACCGGTTCGCCGAGTCGGTGACCACGAACAGCGACCCGGCCGGTGACGTCAACCGCGACGGGGACCGGACCGACGCCTTCGGCATCCTCTACGACCCGGCCACCCACAACATCTGGGTCGACACCAACCAGAACAACGACTTCACCGACGACGCCCTGATGCGGCCGTACAAGGAGAAGTTCGACATCGGCCACTTCGGCACCGACAACCCGGCGACCCCCGTCGCCGAGCGGATGCCGTTCGTCGTGGAGTACCGCGAGGACGTGGACACCGCTCCCGTCGGCGGCCCCGGCCTGGTCGACTACGTCAACATCGGCATCGTCGAGAGCACCCACGGCACCCACGTCGCCGGCATCACCGCCGCCAACGACATGCTCGGCAACGGCGCCTTCGACGGTGCCGCGCCCGGTGCCAAGCTCGTCTCCGCCCGCGCCTGCTCGTGGGGTGGCGGCTGCACGTACGCCGCCCTCACCACCGGCATGGCCGACCTGGTGATCAACCGCAAGGTCGACGTGATCAACATGTCGATCGGCGGCCTGCCGGCGCTGAACGACGGCAACAACGCCCGCGCCGAGCTCTACAACACCCTGATCACCACCTACGGCGTGCAGATGATCATCTCGGCCGGCAACTCCGGCCCGGGCCTGAACACCATCGGCGACCCGTCGGTGGCCGCCAACGTGATCAGCGTCGCGGCGAGCATCAGCAAGGACACCTGGCTGGCCAACTACGGCTCGGTCGTGGAGCAGAAGAACGCGCTGTTCAACTTCTCCTCCCGTGGCCCGCGCGAGGACGGCGGCGTCAAGCCGAGCATCACCGCGCCCGGCTCCGCCATCTCCACCGCGCCGACCTGGCAGCTCGGCAACCCGGTCCCCGAGGCCGGCTACCCGCTGCCCCCGGGCTACGCGATGCTGAACGGCACCTCGATGGCCTCCCCGCAGGCCGCCGGCGCCGCCGCCCTGCTGCTGTCGGCCGCCAAGGCGACCGACAAGGGCGTCACCCCGGCCGCGCTGCGCCGGGCCGTCTACTCGTCGGCCAAGCCGATCAAGAACGTCCCGACGTACGCCCAGGGCTACGGCATGTTCGACGTGGCGGGCGCGTGGAAGCTGCTGCGCAAGGGCGTGGAGACCCGCTCCTACACCTCCGACGCCCCGGTCTGCACCGTGCTCTCCGGTCAGCTCGGCACCCCGAACCGGGGCACCGGCGTCTACAACCGTTGCGGCTCGGCCGACGGCGGGCACCAGGTCGGCCAGTCGAAGACCTACCAGGTCGGAATCACCCGTACCAGCGGGCCGGCCGGCACCGTGAAGCACGTGGTGGGCCTGCGCGGCAACGACGGCACCTTCAAGGCGCCGAAGACCGTCTCGCTCCCGCTGAACGAGACCGTCACCGTCACGGTCACCGCCAAGCCCGCCACCTCCGGCGCGCACGGCGCGATCATGACGATCGACGACCCGCGCACCTCGGTCATCGACTTCGAGGTCTCCACCGTCGTCGTGGCCTCGAACGACGTGCAGAAGCCTGACTACTCCTTCTCGGCCGAGGGCTCGGTCGAGCGGAACGGCTTCACCTCGTACTTCGTGACGGTGCCGCCGGGCGCCGGTGCCCTCCAGGTGAACCTGTCCGGCATCGCCACCGGCTCTCAGACGCGGTTCATCGCGTTCAACCCGTACGGCGTCCCGGTGGAGAGCACCTCCAGCCTCGCCTGCTACACCAACTTCTCCGACGCCAACGCCTGCAAGCCGCAGGAGCGCGACTACCAGAACCCGATCGCCGGGGTCTGGGAGATCGAGGTGGAGTCCCGCCGGACCTCGCCGTCGCTGAACAACCCGTACCAGCTCACGGCGCGGGTGCAGGGTGTCGCGGTCGAGCCGGCCGTGATCGAGCTGCCGTCGGTCGCCGCCGGTGCGGCGACCCCGGTGACCTGGTCGCTGACCAACACCTTCGGCCCGGTCGCGGTGGCCGGCCAGGGCGGGCCGCTCTCCAGCGTCCACGCCGAGCGGCCGACCATCACCGAGGGCACGACGCAGGAGTTCATCGTGGAGGTGCCGGCGGGGGCGACCCGCTTCACCGCCCGGATCGGCAACCCGGCCAGCGCCGCAGCCGACCTCGACCTCTTCGTCTTCCGTGGTGCCACGGAGGTCGGCCGGGCCGCCGACGGCGACTCGGAGGAGGCCGTGACCATCAACAACCCGGCGGCGGGCACCTACCGGGTGGTCGTCGACGGCTACGCGGTCGACGGCGCCGGTGGCAGCACCGCCTACGACTACCGTGACTCGTTCTCCGCGGCGGCGCTGGGCAACCTCTCGGCGTCGGCCACCCCGCTCACCCTCGCCAACGGCGCCACCGCCACCCTGACCGGTACGGTGACCGCCCAGGCGACCCCGGCCGCCGGCCGGGCGCTCTTCGGTGAGCTGTCCGTGGTGACCACCGAGGGCGCGGTCGTCGGCCGCGGCGCCGTCTCCATCGGCACCGTGAACTGACCCGTCCCGCACCGGAACACCGGAGCCCGCCCCCACCCGGGGGCGGGCTCCGCCCGTTCGTGGGTCCGACCACGGCCAACCAGCCGTCGGGGCGACGGGGCGACGGGGCGACGGGGCGACGGGGCGACGGGGCGACGGGGCGACGGGGCGACGGGGCGACGGGGCGACGGGGCGACGGGGCGACGGGGCGACGGGGCATTGTCCACGCCGCGCTGTCAAGCTGCCCCGTCCATGAGACCGGTTCGAGGCGGCGGACCGACGGGCCGGACACCGCTGGCCCTGCCCCTATCCGTGGGGCAGCTCGACAGGGCACGCGGCGGGACGCCGCCCGCCGCGTGCGCGCGGGTGGCGGGTCAGCCGCGGCGGGCAGTGTCGACCTGGAAGGGCGTGCCCTGCTGGCAGGTGGTGAGCAGGTCGGGCTGGACCCGACCGGTGACGGTCACCTTCGCGCCGGGCTTCAGCACGTCGCGCGGGCCGCCGATCAGCAGGTAGTTGCCGAGCAGCAGGCAGTTGGGCTCGACCCCGGGGGTGACCGTCCCGGTCAGCGTGGTGCCGCCCACCGGCGGCGACGAGGTCGGCCCGCCCGGGCGCTTCGTGGGTGGGGGCAGGACGGGACCGCTCGCGTCGTCGCTGGTCGGCAGTGCGCCGGGGGTGGTCGGATCCGGGCTGGGCGGGGTCGTCACTGGGGCTCCCGTCGGGCTGGGGGTGGGGATGCCGCCGCCACCGTCCTGGCCGCCGCAGGCGCCCAGCGCCACGCAGACGGCCAGCGCGGAGGCGGCGAGCCGAAAGGTCCTCATACCCGTATCGGACGCAGCGAAGCCCGGCGCCGTTCCCTGCCGGGTCAGCCGCGGGCCGCGGCGGCCTTCATGTCCCGCTTGAGCTCCTGCGGCAGCGAGAAGGTCAGCCGCTCGTTGGCCGTCACCACCTCGTCCACGTCGGTGAACCCGTGCCCGGCGAGATGGGCGAGCACCTCCTGTACCAGCTCGTCCGGGACGCTGGCGCCCGAAGTCAGCCCGACCGTGCGCGCCCCCTCCAGCCAGGCGTCGTCGATCTCGTGCGCGAAGTCGACGAGGTGACCGGCCCGCGCGCCGGCGTCCAGGGCGACCTCGACGAGGCGTACGGAGTTGGAGGAGTTGCGCGAGCCGACGACGATCACCACGTCGCACTCGGGCGCGATCTCCTTGACCACGTGCTGACGGTTGGAGGTGGCGTAGCAGATGTCGTCGCTGGGGGGCGACTGGAGCATCGGCAGCCGCTTCTTGAGCCGGGCCACCGTCTCCAGCGTCTCGTCGACCGAGAGGGTGGTCTGGGAGAGCCAGACGACCTTGTTCGGGTCGCGGACGGTGATCTTGTCAGCGTCCTCCGGGCCGTCCACGAGTTGGATGTGCTCCGGGGCCTCGCCGGAGGTGCCGATGACCTCCTCGTGCCCCTCGTGGCCGATCAGCAGGATGTCGTAGTCCTCGGCGGCGAACCGCTTCGCCTCCTGGTGCACCTTGGTGACCAGCGGGCAGGTCGCGTCGATCGCCTTGAGCGAGCGCGTGCGGGCCTGCTCGTAGACCTCCGGCGCCACCCCGTGCGCGGAGAAGATGACGGTGGCGCCCTCCGGCACCTCCTCGTTCTCCTCCACGAAGATCGCGCCCTTGGCCTCCAGGGTCTGCACGACGTGCTTGTTGTGCACGATCTGCTTGCGTACGTAGATCGGGGCGCCGTAGAGCTTGAGCGCCTCCTCCACGGTCTGCACCGCGCGGTCCACGCCCGCGCAGTAGCCGCGGGGCTTGGCCAGGAGCACGCGCTTGCCGGTCCGGGACGTCGCTTCAGCCTGAGTCACCCACCCATCGTACGTGCCGCCCGGACGGCGCAACCGACTGCGACCACCACCACAGCGGCGGCCCGCCCCCGCCCTGACCCACCTCGTTGATCATGAAGTTGTTGCCCGCGACACGCCGTCGGCAGGGCAACAACCTCATGATCAACCGAGTCCGGGCGGCGGGCCGTAGGGTGGGCGGGTGAGCACAGGCGAGGTGGGGCGGAGCACACCCGAGGAGCCGTGGCCGGTCCGGGTGGTGAGCCAGAAGGTCGGCGCCTGGATCGCCCGGCTGGGCTGGGTGTGGGTCGACGGGCAGGTGGCGCAGATCAGCCGCCGGCCGGGTGCCACCACCGTCTTCCTCACCCTGCGGGACCCGTCGGCCGACCTGAGCCTGACCGTCACCACCAACCGGGACGTCCTCGACGCCGGCGCGCCGGAGCTGCGCGAGGGTGCCCGGGTGGTGCTGCACGCCAAGCCGGAGTTCTACGCGGCCCGGGGCACGCTCAGCCTGCGCGCCGACGAGATCCGGCAGGTCGGCCTCGGCGAGCTGCTGGCCCGGCTGGAGAAGCTCAAGAAGCTGCTCGCCGCCGAGGGGCTCTTCGACCGGGCCCGCAAGCGCCGGCCGCCGTTCCTGCCCAACCGGATCGGGCTGATCACCGGCCGCGCGTCGGCCGCCGAGCGGGACGTGCTGACCAACGCCCGACGGCGCTGGCCGGCCGTGGAGTTCCGCACGGTCAACGTGGCCGTCCAGGGGCCGAGCGCGGTCCCGCAGATCGTCGACGCGCTCAAGGTGCTGGACGCCGACCCGACCATCGACGTGATCATCATCGCCCGGGGCGGGGGCGGCATCGAGGATCTGCTCCCCTTCTCGGACGAGGCGCTCTGCCGGGCGGTGTTCGCCTGCCGCACGCCCGTGGTCAGCGCGATCGGCCACGAGACGGACGCGCCGCTGGTCGACTACGTCGCCGACCTGCGCGCCTCCACGCCGACCGACGCGGCCAAGCGGGTGGTCCCCGACCTCACCGAGGAGGTACGCCTCATCCGGCAGGCCCGGCACCGTCTGGAACGCGCGGTGCACAACCTCGTCGACCGCGAGTCGCACCGGCTCGACGGGCTGCGCTCCCGGCCCGTGCTGGCCCGCCCGCAGGTGATGGTCGACCAGCGGGCCACCGACCTGACCGGGCTCCGCCAACGGGCCGGGCGCTGTCTGGACCACCGGCTCGCGGCCGCCGACGACGACCTGCGGCACACCCTGGCCCGGCTGCGCGCTCTCTCGCCGGCAGCCACCCTCGACCGGGGCTACGCCATCGTCCAGCGGGCCGACGGGCACGTCGTTCGGGCCGCGTCCGAGGTGGGCAAGGGCGACGCGCTGCGGGTCCGGCTCGCCGACGGCGAACTGGCCGCCACGGTCGACGGCTGAACGGGTAGGGCAGGCACGATGTGGTGGGATGGCAGCGATGACTGACGAGAAGAAGGACGAGCGCCTCAGCTACGAGCAGGCCCGCGCCGAGCTGGCGTCGGTGGTCGAGCGGCTGGAGGCCGGCGGCACGACGCTGGAGGAGTCGCTGGCGCTCTGGGAGCGCGGCGAGAAGCTGGCGGAGGTCTGCCAGCGCTGGCTCGACGGCGCCCGCGCCCGGATCGACGCGGCGCGGCAGGAGCCCGCCTCCTGACGCCCCCGCGCGTCGATCACGGGGGTTTGTGGGGGACGAATGTCACCACCACAAACCCCGTGATCGACGCGGCGCGCGTCAGTTAAACAGGTTGTAGAGCTCGGCCGGCGCCTCGACCACCTGGTCCGCCGGCGGCTTCTGCGCGGCGGCAGCGTTGCCGTAGTCCGAGTAGGTGATCCGGATGTCCTGCGCCTTCGTCTGGCCGGCGGCCGGGATCTGGATGACCATCTCGCTGAGGCGCCCCTGCGGGTCGAGCTTCGCGGTGAACGGCACCGACTTCGCCTGCGCCCCGAGGGCCGTGACCACCGCCGGGTCCACCGAACCCGCCTGCGCCGCCTTCGACACGTCGATGGTGCCGGCGTACGCGCCCTCGCCCGTCTGCCGCACCTCGGTGATGCCTTGGGTCAACACCTCGCTGCCCGCCGGGTCGACCTTGTCGAAGTCGAAGCCGAGGTTCCGGTTGCCCTTGATCCGAGTCTGGTCGAGGTGCTGGTACTTGCCGAGGTTCAGCTTCTGCACGCCCGGCAGGCTGCCCGCGGTCGTGCCGCCGAGTTCCAGCTTCACCCAGCTGTCCGGCTTGGCGTGGATGAGGTCGAGCTTCATGAACAGGTCGTCGGTCGGCTGGCCGATCGTCACCCGCATCTCGGCGCTCTGGCTGGGCTCGTGCACCTGCCCCTCGGCGGTGGAGCCGGCGCCGGACATGGTGAACCGGAAGTTGCCGTTGCTGATCTCGCGGGTGGAGGCCAGCAGCGCCTGCTTGGCGTCGCCGGGGACCGGGGTCGCGGCGCCGGAGGCCGCCACCGTGCCGGACGCCGACACGGACGGGGAGGCGGACGAGCCCGCCTCCGGCGCCCCGCTGGCATTGCAGGCGGCCAGACCGGGAGTGAACAGCGCGGCGGCCACCAGGCCGGCGCTCAGGCGTCGAAGAGTCATGCGTGTCTCCCACGTGGGTCACCCGACGCACCTGACGGCGCCGGAAACCGGGCGACGCACCGCGTCGGCTACGTCGCGCGAGCCCGGGGGCCGGCTGCCGGAGCGGCCGGGCGGGCCCGCTCCCCTGTTGTTCCCTGCCACCGCGTCGCACAATCACCGCTCTGTCCGGTTGCCCCCGGTCGGGTGACCGCCGATACGCGGAAACGGGCGGCCGGAGCCGCCCGTTTCCGTCGTGCCGGTGTTACGAGAACATCTCGTACGTCGAGGCCGGGGCCTCGACGACCTGGTCCGCCGCCGGCTTCTGCGGGGTGGTGGCGTTGCCGTAGTCGGCGTAGGTGACCGTGATGTCGTGGGCCTTGGTGTCACCGGCCGCCGGGACCGAGATGACCAGCTCGGTGAGCCGACCCTGGTCGTCCAGCTTGGCGGTGAAGGACAGCGACTTGGCCTGCGCGCCGAGCGCCTTGACCTGGTCGGAGTCCAGGGCGGCCGAGCCGTCGCCCACGGCGGACGCGTCCAGCTTGCCGGCGTAGCTGCCCTCGCCGGTCTTCTGCACCTCGGTGATGCCCTTGGCGAGCACGGCGGTGCCGGCCGGGTCCACGTCCTTCATGTTGAGGCTGAGCTCGCCGGCGTCCTTGACCTTGGACTGGTCGAGGTGCTGGTACTTGTCCTTCACCTTGTCGGCGCCGGGGATCATCGCCCCCAGCTCGCCGAGGTCGATCTTCACCCAGCTCTCCGGCTCGATGTAGATCATCTCCATGCCGAAGGTGGTGCCGGAGCCGTCGTCGGCCTTCATCGTGAACTGGGCGCTGTTGCTGGGCTTGTGCACGGAGCCCTTGCCGCTGATGCCGTCACCGGCGATGGTGAAGTTGAAGTTCCCCTTCTCGATCTCCTTGGTGGAGGCGAGCATCGCCTCCTTCGGGTCGGCGGGGACGGCCGGGGCCGACGATGCGGACGAGCCGGCGGCGCCGGACTCGGCGGTGTCCGACTTGCAGGCGGCCAGGCCGGGAACGAGCAGGGTGGCGGCGAGCACGCCGACGCTCCACCGTCGAATGTTCACTGTTGTCTCTCTTCGCAGAACGGTAAGCACCCGGCCGACCGCGGTCGCCGGGAGGTGAGCCGGGGCAGCGTAGCCGATGGGACCGACGCCCAGGGGCCCTCGACGGCCGCCCGCTACCGGATCGTCCCGGCCAGGTGTCGCAGCTCGTTGTCCCGGGCGTCGCCGACCACGATCACCGTCCGGTTCGGTTCGAGCAGCACCATCGCCTGCTCGTTGGCCCGGGCGGTGTACCGCTGCCAGGTACGCCCGCCCAGGTCGGTCTGCCCCTGGGGTTGCCCCTCGGCGGTCAGCTCGGCCGGCAGCAGCCGCTCCGGCGGCACGTTGCTCTGCACCAGCTGGGCGCCCCGCCCCTCGGGGGTGAGGTAGCCGAGGCGCAGAGTCGCCCCGCCCTCGACGTTCTGGAAGGTCGCGTTGACCGTCCGCCACCCGTCGCCCAGCTCCACCGGCTCGCTGACCGGGAACGCGTTGGCGGCCCGGGCCGACTCGACGGCGGGCGCGGGGTCGACCGTGACCGGCTGGTCGCCGCCGAGGAACCCCCGGTAGAAGGCGAGCAGCAGGGCGATCGGGATCAGCAGCACGAGCAGCGAGAGCGCCATGTCCTTCGGCGACCGCTCCGACTTGCGGGCGTCGACCGCGGGCGGCGGCGCGGGCAACTCGCCCGTCTCCGCCTCGCCGACCGGCGCGGCGGGGGGTTCCGCGAGCGCCGGCTCGCCCTCCGGCACGGCGGCGGCCGGGGTCGGGGCGACCGGCGGCTGACCGTCCGGCGGCGTCTGGTCGGCGGGTACGCGATCGGCAGGCTGTGCGGGTTCCACCCCGCCATCTTCCCGCACCGCCCGACCGGCCGTATCCGGGCCATCACCGCCCCGGCACGGCGCCCGGTCAGCCATCGTGTGAGGATCAGCGACACAGCCGGCAGCGGCGACGCCGCACCCTGCCGCCCCGCAACGTCGCGAGGAGGAGCCGTCATGACCAACACCACCAGGACGCGGATCCCACAGGATCTCGACCGCAACCTCGCCCTCGACCTGGTCCGGGTCACCGAGGCCGCGGCGATGGCCGCCGGCCGCTGGGTCGGCCGGGGCGACAAGGAGGGCGGCGACGGGGCCGCCGTCGACGCGATGCGCAAACTGATCAACTCGATCCCCATGCGGGGCGTCGTGGTGATCGGCGAGGGCGAGAAGGACAACGCGCCGATGCTCTTCAACGGCGAGGAGGTCGGCGACGGCACGGGGCCGGAGGTGGACGTCGCGGTCGACCCGATCGACGGCACCACGCTGATGAGCAAGGGCATGCCGAACGCCCTGGCCGTGCTCGCGGTCGCCGAGCGCGGGGCCATGTTCGACCCGAGCGCCGTGTTCTACATGGAGAAGCTCGCGGTCGGCCCGGTCTACGCCGACGTGGTCGACATCAACGCCGGGGTGGCCGACAACCTGCGCCGGATCGCCAAGGTCAAGGGCGGCGACATCTCCGAGGTGACGGTCTGCGTCCTGGACCGTCCCCGGCACGACGACCTGGTGGCGCAGATCCGGCGCGCCGGAGCGGGCATCCGCTTCATCTCCGACGGCGACATCGCGGGCGCCATCGCCGCCGCCCGCGGCGAGTCGGACGTCGACGTGCTGATGGGCATCGGCGGCACCCCGGAGGGGATCACCGCGGCCTGCGCCCTCAAGTGCATGGGCGGGGCGATGCAGGCCAAGCTCTGGCCGCGCGACGCCGAGGAGCGGGAGAAGGCGCTCGCCGCCGGGCACGACCTGGACCGGGTGCTCACCACCGACGACCTCGTCACCGGCGACAACTGCTTCTTCGTGGCGACCGGGGTCACCTCCGGTGACCTGCTGCGCGGGGTCCGCTACCGGGCCGGCGGGGCGTACACCCAGTCGATCGTGATGCGCTCGAAGAGCGGCACGATCCGGGTGATCGACTCGTACCACCGGCTGGAGAAGCTGGCCCTCTACTCGGCGGTGGACTTCGACGGTCGCCCCCTGGCCGAGCAGGAGTGACCGCCACCGGGACGATGGCCCCGCCGGCCCCGTCGGCGACCCGCCGGATCGCCGGCGTGGGTCTCGCGACCGCCTCCGGGGTCGCCGTGGCCGTACAGTCCCGGATCAACGGCGAGTTGGGCGTACGACTGTCCGACGGGATCGCCGCCGCGGTGGTCTCGTTCGGCGTGGGCCTGCTGGTGCTGTTGGTGCTGGTTCCCGCCACCCCGGGTGGGCGGCGGGGACTGGTTGCCCTGCGTGGCGCGCTCGCCGACGGCACGCTGCGGCCGTGGCATTGCCTCGGCGGGGTGTGCGGCGCCCTGCTGGTGGCCGCGCAGGGGCTGACCATCGGCGCCCTGGGCGTGGCCGTGTTCACCGTGGCGGTGGTCGCCGGCCAGTCCGGCAGCAGCCTGGCCGTCGACCGGGCGGGGGTCGGCCCGAACGGGCGCCAGCCTGTCACCGCCCAGCGGCTGGCCGGCGCGGCGCTGACCGTGGTCGCCGTCCTGCTGGCCGTCGGCGACCGGGTCGGCGACCCGGGCACCCTCGGGCTGGCGCTGCTGCCGCTGCTCGCGGGGGTGGCCATCGCCTGGCAGCAGGCGGTCAACGGCCGGGTGCGGATGGCCTCCGGCAGCGCCCTGACGGCCACGCTGGTCAACTTCACCGCCGGGACGACGGCCCTGCTGGCGACCTTCGCCGTCGACGTCGCGGTCCGGGGCTGGCCGGCGGGCGAGCTGCCCACCGAGCCCTGGTTCTACCTGGGTGGACCGATCGGGATCGTGTTCATCGCCATCGCCGCCGCGATCGTCCGGTTCACCGGCGTGCTGCTGCTCGGCCTGGCCACCATCGCCGGTCAGATCGTCGGCGCCGTGCTGCTGGACGTGCTGCGGCCCACGACGGCGGCCTCCCACCCGGGCCTCACCACCCTGCTCGGCGCGGCGCTGACCATGGTCGCGGTCCTCGTCACGGCGCTCGCCCCGGCCGCGCCCCGCCAACCGGGCGGCCCGGCCCGCTGACGTCGTCGCGCCGAACGGACCCGGCCCGCGCGGAACGGACGTGGCGGTGTGCTGGCCCGCGGACCGGACCCGCCGGGGCTCAGGAGGCGCGCGCCGGAGCCGGCCGGGCGCGGAGGGCGGCGACGGTGTCGGCGAGGGCGTCGTCGAGCGGGGTCGGGTCGATGCCGAAGGTCGCGACGGCCGCGGTGGAGTCCAGCACGAACGGCCGGTCGAACTGGTAGGCGATCTCCCGCATCTCCTTCGCGGCCGGGTCGAACAATCCGCCCAGCCACAGCACCGGCCCGGGCATCCGGGTGAGCTTCGGCGCGGGCGCCCCGGCGAGCGTGGCCGCGCGGGCGGCCAGGCCACGGATCGAGACCGCCGGCGCGGTCGGCACGTGCCAGACCCGGCCCCAGCCCCGCTCGTCGGTGGCCGCGGCCACCAGGGTGCGGGCCACGTCCGGCACGTACGTCCAGCTGTGCGGCGCGTCGAGGTCCGCCGGCACCAGCGCGCGCCGGCCACGCAGGACCTGCGGCAGCACCAGCATGGTCGGCAGCGACTGGGCTTCGGCGCCCAGGTAGTCCGAGCCCCGCACCTCGGTGACCCGGACCCGGCCCGCCTCGTGGGCGGCGAGCGCGTCGGCCCACATCTGCGCCCGGACCCGCCCCTTCACGCTGCTCGGCCGCAGCGGCGTCGCCTCGGTCATCGGGGCGTCGACAGGGCCGTAGCCGTAGAGGTTGCCGACGGTGGCGAGCACCGCCCCGCTCCGCTCGGCGGCGGTGAGCAGTGCGGTGGCCAGCGGCGGCCAGTCGGTGGTCCACCGGTGGTAGGCCGGGTTGGCGCAGTTGTAGAGCGCCGCCGCGCCGGTGGCCGCCGCGGTGAGGCGGTCGGCGTCGGTGGCGTCCGCGGCGATCCGCTCGATCGCCGGGTGCTCCGGCCCGCCGCCCCGGCGGGTCACCAGCCGCACCCGCTCGCCCCGGTCGGCGAGGAGGCGGGCGGTGGCGGTGCCGACGGGGCCGGCGCCGACGATCACGTGCAGTGCCATCAGGAGTCACCTTTCAGAACGGCGATTCTTTTCGAGAGCGGCGCTCTCGTTCGACGCCAAGCATGACCCACGACCGCGCCCTTCGCCAAGAGCACTGCTCTCGGTTTTGATCTGCGCTCACATCCGTGGCAGGGTGGAGGCATGGCTGCACCCTCCATCCGCGCCCGGGTCCGCGCCGAGATGATCGACGAGATCAAGGCCGTGGCCCGGCGACACCTCGCCAGCGACGGCGCCAACCTGTCACTCCGTGCGGTCGCCCGGGACATGGGCATGGTCTCGTCGGCGATCTACCGCTACTTCCCCAGCCGCGACGAGCTGTTGACCGCGCTGATCATCGAGGCGTACGACGCGCTCGGCGAGGCCGTGGAGGCGGCCGACGCCGGATGCGACCGCCTCGACCTGCGCGGACGCTGGCACGCCGCCTGCCGCGCGGCCCGCGGCTGGGCGCTCGCCCACCCCGCCGAGTACGCCCTGCTCTACGGCAGCCCCGTGCCCGGCTACGCCGCCCCGGACGACACCATCGGCCCCGCCCAGCGACCGCCGCTGACCCTGATGGGCATCCTCCGCGACGGATTCGACGCCGGCCGGCTCGACCCGCCACCGGCCGCCGAGATGGCCGGGCCGCTCCGCGCCGACCTGGCGGACCTGGCCGGGATGCTGGGCGGTGAGCTGCCCGAGACACTGCTCGCCCGGGGCATGGCCGGCTGGACCCAGCTCTTCGGGCTGATCAGCTTCGAGCTGTTCGGCCGGATCAACCGCACGCTGCCGCATCGGGACGCGTACTTCGACCACCAGACGGCACTGATGGCCGACCTGATCGGGCTTCCCCGAACGGGCTGAACCCGTCCCGCGGGACGGTCAGCGGGGCGGCCCGGCGGGACGCGGCGCCGGCCACGGCGGATCGACCGGCTCGGCGGACGCTCCGACCAGCCGGGCCGCCCGCCAGCCCAGCAGCAGCCCTGGCAGCGCGGCCACCGCCGCGAGCAGCAGAGCCGTGCGGGTGTACGCGGGCCGGCCGTAGAGCCAGCCGACCAGCGGCAGTGCGGTCAGCGCCAGGGTCAGGGCGGTGGCCAGCAGAACCTCCAGGGTCCACCGACCGGAGGCGCCCCGCGACCAGGCCGGCACCAGGGCGAACAGCAGCACGCCCAGCAGGACCGGGAGCCACGCGAGGAGAGCCGGCCAGAGATGCAGCTCGCCCGGCCAGACGACGGCCAGCAGCGCCCAGGCGGTGGCCCCGAGCGCGGCCAGGCACGTCGGCAGCCAGGGCCCGTTCCCGACCCGGAACCCCGCCCGGGCGCCCGACACGGCGAGCACCGACACGCCCAGCATGAGCCCCGCCAGCAGGGCGAGGAGCGGATCGGCGCCCCGGTCCGCCGGAGTGCTCCGGCCCAGCGCCGGCGGGCGTCCGTCGAACGGGTACCCGCCCACCTGAGCGTCGACGAAGCCGAGTCGCTCCCAGGTCCCGTCCGGCCGGCGGAGGGCGAAGCCGTCCCGACCGTTGGCCACCAGCACGACGTGCCGGCCGTCGCCGGTGTCCCGCACGGTCAACTCCTGGGCGGCGATCCGCTCCCCCCGCGGCCCCGGGTCCGGGTACTGCCGGAGGAGGACGGCCCGCTGCGCCTCGGTCACCGCCCAGGCGGGGTGCCAGCTCCGGCCCCCGTCGTCGCTCTGCTCCACCGCGAGCCGGCCGGCAAGCACCCGGTAGCAGCGCGTCGGCACGGCGGTCGAGCAGCCCCGGCTGACCGGGCCGGCGACCGGCCCCTTCGTGCCGGTCAGCGCCTCGATCTCGCTCCGCGTCGGATCGCGCCACGTCACCCCGGCGTCATCGCTCACCCGCCAGTCGGGCGTGCTCCCGAAGACCTGGTCGGCGTAGCCGTGGCCGATGCCGGCCACCAACCGTTCGTCGAGGACCGCTGCCCGGACGGCGTCGGGATGGTGGACGGGGCTGGTCGCCGCCACCGCGAGCGTCGCCGCCGGCAGCAGCACCAGCAGGCGGACCAGCCGGGCGGACCGCCGCCGCACCGGCTCCCGCCGCGCCCGGGCCCAGCACCAGCCCGCGAGGGCCAGGGCCGGCAGGGCGAGCAGGTCGGTACGGTCCGCCCGGATCAGCGAGGGCCCGCTGACGGCGCTCCAGGCCGCCGAGGCGACGGTGGCGGCGTACCCGCTGGACTTGACCACGGTAAAGCCGGCGGCGACGAGACCGAGCCCGAGCCCGGCGGCGGTGCGGGCCGGCAGCCGCGGCGCCAGCAGGGTGAGCAGCACCGCGACCAGCGGCGGCGCGAGGACCAGGCCGGCGACGTCGCTGAGCTTGCCGGTCAGCGCGCCGGGGAAGGCCGCCTTGAGCAGGTGGTCGTTGACCACGAGGAGGACGAGGGCGGCGACCGTCCCGGGGTGCCCCAGCCAGGCCAGGGTCGCCGGCGCGCCGTCACGGTGTGGAGCCGGGACGCTCATCCGCCCACCGTCGCAGCCATTGATCTCGATCCGGCCACGGCCGGGGCGGCATCCGGTACCGGTGCGTCAGGTGCCGTCGGAGGAGTGCCCGGGGAAGAGGTGCGCGCTCGGGTCGATGGCCACGGCCGCGTTGTTCACCGCCGTGGCGGCCTCGCCGAAGCCGGTGGCGATCAGCCGCACCTTGCCCGGGTACTCGGTGATGTCGCCGGCCGCGAAGACCCGGGGCAGGTTCGTCGCCATCGCGCTGTCGACGACGATGTGCCGGCGGTCGAGCCGCAGCCCCCACTCGGCCAGCGGGCCGAGGTCGGCGGTGAAGCCGAGGGCGGCGACCACCGTGTCCACCGGAAGCAGCTCGGCGGCGGCGCCGCCGCGTACGGTGATCTCGGCGCCGGTCACCGCCCCGTCGCCGTGCAACCCGGTCACCTCCGCGTTGACGATCACGCGCACCGGCAGCTCCAGCACCCGGGCGACGGTGGCGGCGTGGGCGCGGAACTTCTCCCGCCGGTGCGCCAGCGTCACCGAGCGGGCCAGCGGCTGGAGCGTCAGCGCCCAGTCGAAGGCGGAGTCGCCGCCGCCGACGATCAGCACGTCCCGGCCGGCCAGCTCGGTCGGCTGCGGTACGAAGTAGACGATCCCCGTACCGGCGAAGTGCTCCGCCACCGGCAGCGGGCGCGGCGTGAAGCTGCCCAGCCCGCCGGTCACGATCACCGCCCCGCAGCCGAGCTGCTCGCCCCCGGCGAGGCCGAGCACCGGCCGCCCGTCGGCGTACGAGAGCTTCTCGGCGCGGGTGCCGAGCAGGTAGCGCGGGTCGAAGGGCGCCGCCTGGGCGACGAGGTTGGCGATCAGGTCCCGCCCCTTGACCGCCGGGAAGCCGGCCACGTCGTGGATCAGCTTCTCCGGGTACATGGCGGTGATCTGGCCGCCGGGCTCGGGCAGCGCGTCGACGACCGCGACGGAGAGCCCGCGAAAGCCGGCGTAGTACGCCGCGAACAACCCGGCCGGACCGGCCCCGATCACCGCGACATCGACCTCGCGCATGGGCGTACCGTCGCTTTCCGCTCACGGATCAACGCGTGCTGATCCCGACGGTAGGGCCGGCGATGGGCCCGGGCAAGCACGTCCCACCGGCCGCACGGCACCGGGCGCGTCGGCGCTCAGGGCAGGGTGAGCGTGGACTCCGAGCGGTGCGGACCACCGAGGTCGTCCCGGCGGCGCCGGAAGATGATCGCGGCGACGGCCCCGCCGAGCAGCCCGAACAGGTGCCCCTGCCAGGAGATCCGCTCGTCGGTGGGGAGGATGCCGACCAACTGCCAGCCGTAGAGCAGGCCGACCAGCAGGAAGACCGCGAAGTTCCACCAGCTCCGCTCGACGATCCCCCGCATGAGCAGGATGCCCAGGTAGCCGAAGATGACGCCGCTCGCGCCGACCACGACGGAGTTGGACGAGCCGGTGAACCACACCCCCAGCCCGCTGACCAGGACGATGACGAGTGTCGACCAGAGGAACCGGCGGGCGCCGGCGGCGAGCACGAAGGTGCCGAGCAGGATCAGCGGGATGCTGTTGCTGTAGAGGTGGTCGAAGCCGTGGTGCAGGAACGGCGAGAAGAACACCCCGTCGAGCCCGTCGATGCGCTTGGGGATGATCCCGGCGGCGGCGTCGAAGCCGGCCGCCAGCCCCTGGTCGAGGGCCTCGATGAGGAAGAGGAACGGCACCACCGCGCACATGGCGACGAAGGCCCGGCCGAGCGCGGCGTAGAACGCCTCGGTGCCGAACCGGTACGGATCGCCGCTTCGCGGGTGCAGGGTCACCCGTCAAGAGCTATCAGGTGACGGCCCGCGCCGCCACTCCTGCGGCGATCCGTGCGCCCCTCCTGCGGCGATCCGTACGCCCCGACGACGGAGGCGGGGTGTGTGGACGTCCACACACCCCGCCTCCGGTCGGTCAGTACCAGCCCACGTCCTGGGAGTGCGCCCAGGCCTTGCAGGGCGAGCCGTAGCGGCCCTCGATGTAGCCGAGGCCCCACTTGATCTGGGTCGCCGGGTTGGTCTGCCAGTCGTCGGCGACCGAGCCCATCTTGCTGCCCGGCAGCGCCTGCGGGATGCCGTACGCCCCGGACGAGGAGTTGCGGGCCTTGTGGTTCCAGCCGCTCTCCTTGGTCCAGAGCTTGTCCAGACAGGGGAACTGGTCCATCCCGAAGCCGGCCTTCACCATGAGCGCGCAGCCGACCTCGCGGTTGCCGCTGAACTCCGCGCAGGACGCCGGGATCGGCCCGTCGTACGGCTTGCTCTCGGCGGCCTTCTCGGCCGCGGCCTTGGCGGCGGCCTCCCGCGCCTTCTTCCGCGACGCGGCGGCGGCCTCGGCCTCGCGGGCCCGCTGGGCGGCCTCCTTGGCCGCCGCGGCGGCGCGCAGCTTCGCCTGGTATTCGGCGGCCCGCTGCTTCGCCGACTGCACCTGGTGGGCGGCCTGGCGTTCGCGCTGGTAGTCGAACTCGGCCTCCTCCACGGCGGCGCCGACCTGCGCGGTGAGGCCCTGTTGCTGGGTCTGTCGGTCTTCGCCCAGGTAGACACCGCCGGCAACGCCCACGGAGAGCAGCGCGACAGCGGCCGTGCGGGCGCCGAACCGGCTCCACAGCCGACTCACGAAGTGGTCCCTTCGTCGGGGGCAAGGACACGGCGCGGGCACCCGATCATGGAGCGGGTCCGCGCCGCGAGCGCCCCGACCCTGTGCCGGTCGCAGCCGACGCACCGGGGGTGGAGATGTCGGTGTGACGAACGATCACCAACGATCTTGTCGGTACGTGGGCGCTCGTTGGACACCATCGCGCACGGTGAGACCGATGGGAAACCAACAGCCTCAATTGTGACTTGGGTCACTCAAATTATAGGCACAAACGGCCAGATAACGGTCATCAGTGTGGGATGTCCTCCAGCAGGTCCGTCACCATCGCGGCGATCGGCGAACGCTCCGAACGGCTGAGGGTGACGTGAGCGAAGAGTGGATGGCCCTTGAGCGCCTCGATCACCGCGGTCACCCCGTCGTGCCGACCGACGCGGAGATTGTCCCGCTGGGCCACGTCGTGGGTGAGCACCACCCGCGAGCCCTGGCCGATCCGGGAGAGCACGGTCAACAGCACCCCGCGCTCCAGCGACTGCGCCTCGTCCACGATCACGAAGGCGTCGTGCAGGCTCCGGCCCCGGATGTGGGTCAGCGGCAGCACCTCCAGCAGGCCGCGCGACGTGACCTCCTCCAGCACGTTCTCGTGCACCACCGCGCCGAGGGTGTCGAAGACCGCCTGCGCCCAGGGCGACATCTTCTCCGACTCCGAGCCGGGGAGGTAGCCCAGCTCCTGTCCGCCGACGGCGTAGAGCGGGCGGAAGACCACCACCTTCTTGTGCCGCCGGCGCTCCATCACCGCCTCCAGCCCGGCACAGAGGGCCAGGGCGGACTTGCCCGTCCCGGCCCGCCCGCCCAGCGAGACGATGCCGACCGACTCGTCGAGCAGCAGGTCGAGGGCGATCCGCTGCTCGGCCGAGCGGCCGTGCAGCCCGAACGCCTCCCGGTCGCCGCGGACCAGCCGCACCGTCTTGTCGGGCAGCACCCGGCCGAGCGCCGAGCCGCGGGCGGAGTGCAGCACCAGGCCGGTGTGGCAGGGCAGCCCGGCGGCCGCGTCCAGGTCGAGCGTCTCGCCGGCGTAGAGCCGGCCGATCTGCTCCTCGGCCAGCTCCAGCTCGGACATCCCCGTCCAGGTGGGGTCGCTGGCCTGGCCGTGCCGGTACTCGTCGGCCCGCAGGCCCACCGAGGCCGCCTTGACGCGCAGCGGCATGTCCTTGCTGACCAGGGTCACCTCCCGCCCCTCGGCGGCGAGGTTCAACGCGACGGAGAGGATCCGCGTGTCGTTGGAGTCGGTGCGGAAGCCCGGCGGCAGCACACCGTCGTCGGCGTGGTTGAGCTCCACCCGCAGCGTGCCGCCGGAGTCGTTGGCCGGGACCGGGCGGTCGAGTCGCCCGTGCCTGACCCGCAGCTCGTCCAGCATGCGCAGGGACTGCCGGGCGAACCAGCCCAGCTCCGGGTGGTGCCGCTTGCCCTCCAGCTCGGAGATGACCACGAGGGGCAGGACCACCTCGTGCTCGGCGAAGCGGTGGAAGGCCGCCGGGTCGGAGAGGAGCACCGAGGTGTCCAGGACGAACGCCTGGCCGGCTGGTCGGGGCTCCTCGGCGTCGGCCGGAGCGGCGGACGGCCCGCGGCGGCTCCGGGTGGTGCGGCGGGTCGTGGCAGTCGCGGCCGTGGTCCGGTCGGCCCCGGCGGTCGTACGGCGAGTCGTCACAGGCCTGCTCCGACGGATGGGCATCCGCCACCCGCGTTCCGCCTCCTCCGGTGCCCGGGGACACGGGGTCGGATGCGGAACCCCGTGCGCGAGGTCGCAGATCCGGGCGGACCGGCTGGCTCGGGAGAACCCCGTGCCATGCCTAGACGCTAGCGGCGTCGGACCCTCCGGGCTAGAGGGCGAACGTGGATCTCCGGGGACCGGCACGTTAACAGGCGTGGGCGGCGGAACCGGCCGGGATGCATGCCCCCTGCGCGCATCCCGGCCGGTGGGACCACCGTCACCGGTCTGACGTGGTCCCGACGGTGCGTGTCCGCCGCGGACGACGCACCGTGCTTTGGGTACCGGCCGACGGGGCATCGGGATCCCCGTCGGTCGGGCTCAACCGGTCCGCCGCACGAGGGTGCCGGTCGGGTGCCGACCGGTGACCGGGGCGGCCGGCGCCGCGAACGACGAGCCGGTATACGTGGTGCCCGGCCGGACCACCGTGCCGGTGACGCGGGTGGTGGTGGGCGACGGGCCGGCCAGCGCCGACGCGATGGCCGCCTGGGCGTCGCGGCGGCGTCGGTTCCAGGCGCCCCGGTCGCCGTCGAAGTAGCCCTGGCGGTAGCCGAACCGGTAGCCGATCCGGTAGCTGAGCTGCCCGTGCAGCCGGCCCGCGGCGTAGCTGGTGGCGCCGAGGACGAGGACGAGGAAGACCGCGAGGAAGGGGCTCATCCGGCGGCTCCGGTGCGCCGCGGGTGCCCGGTCATCGCTCCTCCGGCTCGATCGAGGTGGGATCGGCGACCAGGAGCCGCTCCAGGTCGTCCGTGCTGACCTCCTCGACCAGCTCGACGCTGATCCGGCAGCCGTCCAGGACGACCTCGGCCACCGAGGCCCGGCGGATCTCGCCGCCGGCGTCGTACACGCGGACGCTGAGCTCCGGACAGCCGAGGTGGGTACGCCAGGTGTCCCACTCGGTGCGGTCGCCGACGCTGAGCGAGAGGTAGCGGCAGCCCCGGGCGACGTAGAGGCGCCAGGGCGCGCTCAGGCCGGCGGCCACTCCCTCCGCGATCAGGCCGAAGGCCTGGGCTCGGGTGGCGAGTTCGGTCACCACACCCCCCTCGCGCCGGGGGCGTGACGCATGTGAGCACTGATCGTCTCATGCACGTGACACACCGTAGATTGTCTCATGGGCGTGACAGTATCAGCTTTTCGTCTGTTTACTCCGCCTCTACGGGCACCTACTCTGCCCAGGTGACACCCCTCAGAAGCAGTGCCGGATCGTTTACCGGCAGGCCGACATTCACGTCTCGTCCGCGTGACACCAGCGTGCCGGGACGGGCACGACTGGCCGGCGGGTCGTACCGTCACGACGTGACCGAGACGGCCAACGCACGGAAGATCGCCTTCGCCACCTTCGTCCGTCGGGCGCTCGACGAGGCCCGGGCCACCCGGGCCTGGACCGGCACCGAGGTCTCCCGTCGCACCGGGGTTTCCCGGCAGACCATCAACCGCTGGGTCCGGGGCGACTGGGCCAGCGACCCGGAGGCCGAGCGCGTGGTGGCGTTCTGCGAGGGCCTGGGGCTCAACCCGGCGACCGCCTTCGCCGCGCTGGGTTGGGACCGCACGGCGACGCCCCGCAGCACCGCCACCCCGCCGCCGATGGACCCCGACGTCGAGGCGCTGCTGCGCCGCCTCGTCGACCCCGACGTCTCGGACGCGGAGAAGTTCCACATCCGGGAGACCATCCGTTACCTCGCATATCGCCCGACCCTGCCGGCCGACGTCCGAAAACGAGGTAAACAGGCCGGCTAGTTCCTCGTCTTCGAACGTTGACCGGGTAATCGGTCGGGCCTGGGAATTGTCGTACCGGTGGTCTTGGCTTCGGTTTGTGCCTCGCCGTCGGGATCCTGCTGCACCGCCAGTGGTGCATCGCACCGCTCGTGTCGCGGTGCGGGCGACGCCCGGGCAGCGGCGGCGGTGTTTCGGGCTGCTGCGCTCGGCCGGTGACGTGTGGGCGTGCGTGTTGGAGGTCAACGCGTGGCGGCGCCGCCGCCAGGACGCGCCGTTGACGAGCTACCAGGAGTTGTGCCGCGAGTTGTCGGCCTCGGGTCCGGGCACGTTCGCCGAGTTGGACTCGACCGGGGCGCGGTCGGTGTTGCGGCGGTTCTCGGATGCGTGGTTCGCGGCGGCGAAACGCCGCAAGGCCGGTGACGCATCGGCGGGGTTCCCGCGTCGGCGGCGGGGGTTGGTGCCGGTGCGCTGGTACCACGACACGTTCACCCTCGACGGCCATCGCGTGCGAATCCCGACTGCGAAGGGCATGCCGGGGTTGTGGGTGCGTCTGGCCCGTGAAGTGCCGTATCCGGTGGAGCAGGTCCGCTCGATCACCCTGCTGTGCGAGGGCGGCCGGCTGTTCCTCGACGTCACCGCCGAAGTCCCGATCACGGTCTACCCGGCGGGTGAGGGGCCGGACCCCGGCCGGGTGGCGGGCGTGGACGTGGGAATCATCCACCCCTACGCCGTCGCCGGCCCCGGCGGGAAGGGGCTGTTGGTGTCGGGGCGGGCGATCCGCGCCGAGCACCGCATGCACCTGGCCGACACCAAAGCCCGCCAACGTGCCGTCGCCCGCCGCGCGCCGAAACCCGGCCAGCGAGGGTCACGCCGGTGGCGCCAGTACCGGGCCCGCGCCCGCCAGGTGGAGGGCCGGCATCGGCGGCGGGTACGGCAGGCCCAACACGAAGCCGCCCGCACCGTCGTCGACTGGGCCGTCGGCCAGCGGGTGGGGGTGCTGCACGTCGGCGACCCCCGCGGCGTCCTCGACCTGCCGGCGGGGCGGCGGCACAACCTGCGGCTGCGGCAGTGGCAGATCGGCCGACTCCTGCACATCCTGACCGACAAGGCCACCCTCGCCGGCATCACCGTCCACCTCGTCGACGAACGCGGGACCTCGTCAACCTGCCCGACATGCCGGCGACGCGTGCCGAAGCCGCGGGGCCGGACCATGACGTGCCCGCACTGCGCATTTTCGGGCCACCGTGACCTGGTCGCGGCGGCCAGCATCGCCACCCGCACCCCGGGCGGCGGACCCACCACCCCCACAGCCGTCGTGCTGCCCGGGGTGGTCACGCACCGTCGAGCCGGCCGGCACCTCCCCGGCACCGGCCGGTCCCGACGTGACCCCCGCCGCCCACCGGGCGGCGCGAGGGTCCAGATGGCCGGCTGTGGCCCGCCCCACCAGCCAGTGGGGAGTCGCTCGCCAATTCGGCGAGGATCCACAACACCCCACCGGAACCCGGTGAACGTTAGTGGACACAGCCCTAGTTCCTCAGATGGCGAAAGAACGGCAGGTCAGACCCATTCGTTTGGCTCCGGGGCCGGAACGGGCACGCTAGCGTCCCTATTCGTACTGCTTGGGCTCGTCGTCGGCGGGGGGACGGGACAAGGCCGAACCCAGCCCTGCGGGACAGAAGGAGGGGTCTGTCCATGACCCTGAAGTGGATGGCAGTCGTCGTCGCCACCGTGTCGGTGACACTGGGCGTGACCGGAAACGTGGTGACGCTGGCGGTCAACGGCGGGCAGCTTCCCCTGCTCGTCAACCTCCTCGCGCTCACCACCGCCGGCACCGCGGTCGTCCTGGCCGTGGTCGCCGAGCTGCACGACCGGCTGAACGACCGGATCAGCGCGCTCGCCGACTTCCTGGTGAGCCGGCTCACGGAGATCGAGGAACGCAGCGGCGACCGGAACACCGGGTTCGTGGAGGGCTACCTGCTCAGCCACGGCCAGGAGGCGGCCGTCGTGCCGTTCGGGCGACGGGGACGGGGAGCCGCCGAACGCTGACCCGCCAGGCCCGCCTCCCGCGCCGACCGCGCCTCCGGACGCCGGCCGGACCCTACTCGTGCGACCGGGATTGAGCCGACCCGGCCGGGGTACGCTGACGCGCGTGCCGCCGTTGAACCAGCAGCCGAAGACCCCGTTGGACGCCGACCGTGCCTGGCGGACGACCGCCGGGCGGGCCGACGCGACGGTGCTCTTCTTCGACTTCGACGGCACCCTGGCGCCGGTCGACGACGACCCCACCGCGGTGCGGCCCGCGCCGAACGTGCTCGCCGCGATCGAGGCGCTCGCCCCCGTCGTACGGCGGGTCGCGATCGTCTCCGCGCGACCGGTCGAGTTCCTCCGCGACCATCTCGGCGGGCTGGCCGGAATCGACCTGTACGGCCTCTACGGCCTGGAGCACAGCCACTCGGGCGGCGAGACCGTGACCGAGCCGGCGGCCCTGCCGTGGGTGCCCACCATGGCCGAGCTGGCCGAGCTGGCCCGGGCCGAGCTGCCCGAGGGGGCGCTGGTGGAGTACAAGCGGCTCTCCGTGGCGCTGCACTGGCGTACGGTGCCGCAGCTCGGCGACACCGTGGAGCGGTGGGGCCGGGCCCAGGCCGAGCGGCTCGGGCTCAAGGTCCAGGCCGGGCGGATGGTGCTGGAGATCAAGCCGCCGGTCGACCGGGACAAGGGCATGGTGATCGACGAGGTGGTCCGGGACGCCCGGGGCGCCTGGTACTTCGGCGACGACGTCTCCGACATCAAGGCGTTCGCCGCGTTGCGGGCCCGGGCCGCCGCCGATCCGCACTTCTTCGGCGTCTGCGTCGCCGTCGCCAACCCGGAGACCGGCCACGAGGTCGCGGAAGCCGCCGACCTGACCCTCGACTCCCCCGCCGCGCTCGGCGAGTTCCTCGCCGCCGCCGCCCACCGCCTCACCTGACGGGCCGGGGTGGCCGGGGCCGGGAGGTCAGGCCCCGTAGCGGCGCTGCCGGTTGGCGTAGGAGCGCAGGGCGCGGAGGAAGTCGATGTGGCGGAAGTCCGGCCAGTTGAGTTCGCAGAAGTAGAACTCCGAGTGCGCGGACTGCCAGAGCATGAAGCCGGACAGCCGCTGCTCGCCGCTGGTGCGGATGACCAGGTCCGGGTCGGGCTGGCCCCGGGTGTAGAGGTGCTCGGCGATGTGCTCGACGTCCAGCACCTCGGCCAGTTCCTCGATGGTGCCGCCGGAGGCGGCGTGCTCCAGCAGCAGGGAGCGCACCGCGTCGGTTATCTCCCGCCGGCCGCCGTAGCCGACCGCGATGTTGACCTCGGCACCGCCGCTGCGCTCGCGGGTGCGCTCCTCGGCGGCCTTCAGCGCCGCGGCGGTCGACGCCGGGAGCAGGTCGAGCGCGCCGACCATGCGCAGCCGCCAGGGGTTTCCCTCCTCGGCCAGCTCGACCACGAGGTCCTCGATGATCTGCAGCAGCGGGTCCAGCTCGCTGGCCGGCCGGCGCAGGTTGTCGGTGGCCAGGAGATAGAGCGTGACGTGCGCGATGCCGGCCTGGTCGCACCAGCCCAGCACGTGCTTGATCTTCGCGGCGCCGACCCGGTGCCCGTCGTTCGGGTCGACGTAGCCCATCTCCCGGGCCCACCTGCGGTTGCCGTCGCACATCACGCCGACGTGCCGGGGCACCGGCTTGCCCGCGAGCTTGGCCGTGAGGCGACGCTCGTACACCGAATAGATCAGGTCCCGCAGAGTCATCACCTTGCAGCGTAGCGACCTGTCCCGCCGATCACCCCCTCGGATGGCGTTCCCACGCCGCCAGACCGATGCCGATCATGCCCAGCGTGCGGGCGTCGAGCCGCCCGTCGCCCAGCCCCAACTCGACCACCGTCCGGTAGACCCGGTCGTCCCGGCGGGCCGCCCGGACCGCCGCGTCGACGACCCGCCGGCGCCGGGCCAGCCACGCCGCGAACGAGCTGTGCCGCAGGTGGGCGCCGAGCCGGCGGCGCAGCGCCGCCGCGTACCGCCGGGCGGCCTGCTCGGGCGGGCCGGCGGCCGCCGCGCCGGCGAGCGCGCCGGAGAGCAGGGCGTAGAAGATCCCCTCGCCGGTGAACGGATTGATCAGCGAGAGCGCGTCGCCGGCCAGCAGCACCCGGCCGCGCCCGGGCGGCGGGCGGTGCGTCGACAGCGGCAGGTGGTGCGCCCGCAGGTCGGTCACCGTGGCCAGGTCCGTGTCGGGCAGCAGCGCGCCGAGCCGGTCAACCAGGTGCGCCCGGCTCAGCGGCTCCCCCCGCAGCACCTCCCCGTACCCGACGTTCGCCCGGCCGTCGCCGATCGGGAACGACCAGGCGTACGCCGGCCAGCGCGGCGCCGAGGTGACGATGAGCTGTTCGGGCGGGCCGGGCAGCGCCGGGGCGTACCCCCGGATGGCGAGCGCCAGGTGGCGGTCGGGGTTCACCCGGTGCCCGAGCGTCCGCCGGACCACCGACCCGGCGCCGTCCGCGCCGACCACCACCCGGGCGGCCAGCTCCCCGTCGAGCACCACCCGGTCGGCGCGGACCTCCACCCGCCGCACCGCGTGCCGGCGCAACCGCGCGCCGGCCGCGACCGCCGCCGCCACCAGCCGGGCGTCGAAGACCGTCCGGGGCACCGTGTACGCCGGCCGGGGCAGCGCCCGGGCCACCGTGCCGCCAGCGGGCCCGACCAGGCGCAACGCCGGCAGGGGCGCGTGCCCGGCCACCGCGTCGGGCACGCCCAGCGTGGCGAGCACGTCCAGCGCGTGCGCCGCGATGCCGTCCCCGCACGCCTTGTCCCGGGGAAAGTCGGACCGGTCCAGCAGCAGGACGCTCGCCCCCGCCCGCCGGGCCGCCAGCGCGGCGGCCGACCCGGCCGGACCGGCCCCGACCACCACCACGTCGAACTCATCGCTCACCGCGTCGCCTCCCTCCGGCCGGCGTCACCGGCCCGCCCCGGCCGGTGGGGCAACCCGTCCTGCCCGGCCATTCACCGGCCGGCGATTCGTCTTGCCCGGCTATTCGTCGTGCGAGGCGAACCGGCAGTGCCCGGCGAACCGTCGGGTCCAGTCACCGCCCCGCCGGTCCGACTGCTCCCGGCTTCCCACCTTCCCGGCCTCCTGACCTTCGGCCTTCCGGCCTTCCGGCCTTCCGGCCTTCCGGCCTTCCGGCCATCCTGCCGTCGCACACGCGCAGCGCGCCGATGCCGCACCGGCACGTCCGTCAGCACGTCGTCGACCCGGCACCGACCAACGGCTCGAGCCCTGTCGAGCTGCCCGCACAGACGGGGCACCAGCCGGGCGGCCAGCCTCGTCATTCCGGCGGTCCCATGGACGGGGCAGCTCGACAGCGCTCGACAGGGTCCCGCGGCACCCGTGATCTGTCCCGGACTCGTCGCTCCGTCAGGCCGGTGCGGCGCGCTCGGTTGCCCCGGCCCGGATCGGTTCGCCCAGTGCGCTCGGGTTCACCCGGCACGCTCGGGTAGCCCGGCGCGCTCGGTTCGCGCGGCGCGGGTCGCGCGCCACAGGCCGTAGAGCGTCAGGGCGGCGGCGGCCAGCAGCGGTCCGCCGTCGCGGACCAGCCCGTCCAGCCCGAGCAGCCACCAGCACAGCGGCAGGTCGACGGCGAGCACGACGACGGTCACCGCCACCAGCAGGATGCGCGCCCAGCCCTTGCCGCGCATCAGGAAGGCGGTGCAGAACAGGACCGCGTAGCTGGTCACGATGCCGGCGACGAACCAGAACAGCACTGCCGGCACGGTGGTCAGCCGGTCGTCCAGCACGGCGCCGCCGGCGACCAGGGCCGGGACCAGCATCAGCGGGCTGTAGGTGAAGGCGGCAACCCGGCTGGTGAGCAGCCAGCCGTTGACCTCGGGCCGGCGGGGTGGGGTCTCCCGCCAGGAGATGCCACCACGGTCGATGACCAGCCGGGGCCGGTGGCGGACCAGGTGCCCGGACACCGCGGGCGAGCGGTAGAGCAGCCAGATCACGGCCGCGCAGAGGGCGGTGATCAGGGCGAACCCGAGCAGCCCGGGCAGCGGCGGCACGCCCTGCCGGGGCACGATCAGCCGCCCGACGGCGAACACCGTGGTCACCGCGAGGATCAGCCCGAACGGCCGGGCCATCGTCCGGCCGCGACGGACGTGCCCGATCAGCAGCAGGAAGCCGAGCGAGCGGAGCAGGGCCCAGCCGGTGCGTACGGCCAGCCCGAAGCCCTGCTCCGGGGCGTACCACCAGTTGAGCAGCTCGACCACGACGGTGGCCGCCGCGGCCAGTGCGAGCAGCGTGGTCAGCGCCCGGACGGCGGACGGCCGCCGGACCTCGGTCTCGGCGGCCGTCCTCATGGGAACCGATGATGCCCGGTGCGGGCGTCGATCACACCTGTCGTCAGCGCTGCGGCTCCGCGTCGAGCCGGGCGCGCAGCGCGTCCAGCTCGGCCCAGAGCACGCCCGGCAGCTTGTCGCCGAACTTCTCGAACCACTCGGTGACCAGCGGAAGCTCGTTGCGCCACTCCTCCGGGTCGACCTTCAGCGCGATCCGGACGTCCTCCGGGGTCATGTCCAGGCCCTCGACGTCGAGCGCGTCCTGTGCCGGGACCATGCCGATCGGCGTCTCCACCGCCTCGGCGCGCCCCTCGATCCGCTCGACGATCCACTTGAGGACGCGGGAGTTCTCGCCGAAACCGGGCCAGAGGAAGTTGCCCTCCGGGTCCTTGCGGAACCAGTTGACGTAGTAGATCTTCGGCAGCTTGGACTCGTCGCCGTCGGCGCCCTTGCCCATCTCGATCCAGTGCCGGAAGTAGTCGCCGGCGTGGTAGCCGATGAACGGCAGCATCGCCATCGGGTCGCGCCGGACGACGCCGACCGCGCCGGAGGCGGCGGCGGTGGTCTCCGAGGAGAGGGTCGCGCCCATGTAGACGCCGTGCACCCAGTCGCGGGCCTCGGTCACCAGCGGGATGGTGTCCCGGCGACGGCCACCGAAGAGAATCGCGTCGATCGGCACGCCGTTCGGGTCGTAGTAGTCCTCGGCCAGGATCGGGCACTGGGTGATCGGGGTGCAGAACCGGCTGTTCGCGTGCGAGGAGAGGTTCTCGCTCTCCGGCGTCCAGTCGTTGCCCTTCCAGTCGATCAGGTGCGCCGGCGGCTCACCCATGCCCTCCCACCAGATGTCCCCGTCGTCGGTCAGGGCCACGTTGGTGAAGATGGAGTTGCCGCGGTCCAGCGTCCGCATCGCGTTGGCGTTGGTCTTCCAGTCCGTGCCGGGCGCGACGCCGAAGAGGCCGTACTCGGGGTTGACGGCGTAGAGGCGGCCGTCGGGGCCGAAGCGCATCCAGGCGATGTCGTCGCCGATGGTCTCGACCTTCCACCCGGGGACGGTCGGCTCGAGCATGGCGAGGTTGGTCTTGCCGCAGGCCGACGGGAAGGCCCCGGCGACGTGGTAGACCTTGCCCTCCGGCGAGGTGATCTTGAGGATGAGCATGTGCTCGGCGAGCCAGCCCTCGTCGCGGCCCATCACGCTGGCGATCCGCAGCGAGTAGCACTTCTTGCCGAGCAGGGAGTTGCCGCCGTAGCCGGAGCCGAAGGACCAGATCTCCCGGGTCTCCGGGAAGTGCGAGATGTACTTCGTCTCGTTGCACGGCCACGCCACGTCCTGCTGCCCGGGGGCCAGCGGGGCGCCGATGGAGTGCAGCGCGTGGACGAAGTCCACGTCGTCGCCCATGGCCTCCAGGACCTTGGCGCCCATCCGGGTCATGATGCGCATGGAGGCGACCACGTAGGGGCTGTCGGTGATCTCGACACCGAACATGGGGCTCTCGGCCTCGACCGGGCCCATGCAGAACGGGATGACGTACATGGTGCGCCCGCGCATGCAACCGCGGTACAGCTCCGTCATCGTCCGCTTCATCTCGGCCGGCGCCATCCAGTTGTTGGTGGGGCCGGCGTCCGCCTCGTCGACGGAGCAGATGAAGGTGCGCTCCTCGACCCGGGCGACGTCCGTCGGGTCCGTCCGCGCGTAGAACGAGTTGGGCTTCTTCTCCGGGTTGAGGCGGATCAGGGTGCCCGCCTCGACGAGCTCATCGGTGAGGCGCCGCCACTCCTCGTCGGACCCGTCCACCCAGACGACACGGTCGGGGGTGGTCAGTTCAGCGACCTCACGGACCCAGGCGAGCAGTTTGGGGTGGGACGTCGGGGCCTGATCGATACCCCGAACGGTAGCCGGAGCAACCATGACACATCTCCTTGGTGGTCGACGCTGACCGGTCTATGGGATGCACGAGTCTTGACGGCGCTGTGCGCCCTTACGGCGCGGTGCGTCGCCCTTCGTGGAAACCTGGGATTGGCCTCAGCGTAAACCGGGTGGCGTCGCCAGTCAGTGGGACTGGTTGTGAAGAACTGCACAAGGTGCGGTCACGCTGCGGCATCACGAGCTAATACCCGCTTTCGCGCGCAGTTTCACGCAAATCCTGTGGGAAACCCCGATGGCCGACCCGCCGCGCCCCGTCGACGGACTCGCGAACCGCCCCGTTCGACCACCCCGAATCGTTACGCTCTGTCCACAGGCGCACACCCGTGCGCGCCGCCCGTCGTTGCTACCCGTGTGGGATGCAACCAGCCGGTAGGCTCGGCGTCGTGGCCGCGACGATGACCGGGGAGCCAGGCTCCCGGCAGACCCGCCCGGGTCTGGCCCACGCACTGGTCGAGCGTTTCGGCCACCTCGTCCGCGAGATGAGCAAGTTCGCCACCGTGGGCGGGATCGCCTTTCTGATCGACTTCGCGCTCTTCAACTACCTGACGAGCGTGCGGGGCGTCGAGCAGGTGACCGCGAAGACCGTCTCGACGGTGATCGCGGCGACCGTGGCGTTCGTCGGCAACCGGTTCTGGACGTGGCGGCACCGCAAGCGCTCCAACCCGGCCCGCGAGTACGCGCTGTTCTTCTTCTTCAACGGTGTCGGCCTGGGGATCGCGGTGGCCTGCCTGGCCATCAGCCGCTACGGCCTGGGCAGCATCTGGCCGGAGGTCTTCCAGACCCCGTTGGCCGACAACATCGCCAGCTTCATCGTCGGCACCGGGCTCGGGACGCTGTTCCGATTCTGGTCCTACCGACGGTTCGTCTTCGTGGAAGCGGGAACCCCAGCCGTTCCGGAAGTGAAGCACGACCGAGACCACCGGGCGTGACCTGCCGCCCACCTCGTCCCGGCCGGAGCCTCCCGGCCCCGCCCACTGCCCTAAGGTGTTCCGCATGCGTCTTGTCCGTCTGCTGCCCGAGCGCTGGCAGAAGTTCATCCACGAGGCGCTCAAATTCGGCATCGTCGGCGGCGTCAACACCGTCATCAATTACGCGGTGTTCAATGCCCTGGCACTCACCGTTTTTGTCGACGGCCAGTTGAAGGCGACGGTCATCGCCACCATCGTGGCGACCATCACGTCGTATCTGATGAACCGTCACTGGACGTACCGCGACCGCCCGAAGTCGGCGATGCGGCGCGAATACGCCCTGTTCTTCCTCTTCAACGGAGCCGGCCTGCTCATCGAGCTGGGCGTCCTCGCCGCCGCCAAGTACGGCCTTGGCATGACCAGCCTGCTGGCCCTGAACGTGGCGAAGACCGGCGGCGTGCTGCTCGCGACGCTGTTCCGGTTCTGGTCCTATCGGACGTTCGTCTTCCAACCTGCACCGGCCCACGCCGCCGAGACGTGGCACAGCATCCCGCGCGACGAGTGGGACACGATGGCCGAGATGGACCCGGTGGCGGAGCTGGCCGAATCCATCTCCGAGCTGGAGGAGGCGCAGCCACCACCGGGCGCCGAACGGCGCGGCCCGGCTCCCGTGTCGGCGACCGGCCAGAGCGCCCCGCTCCAGGGCCGCCCCGTGCCGCTCGACGCCGGCATCGGCGGCTCCCTCGACCGGGAGCTGGAAGCCGAGCTGGCCGCGGAACTCCAGGCCAGCACCCGCCGCGCCCCGCGCCGCTGACCCGCCACGCCCCGCGCCGCCGCGCCGTTACGGTGCGGCGGACGGGCGTGAGGCCGGGCTCAGGCGGTGGGGTCGCGCAGCGGCTTCCCCTCGTTCATGTCCGCCAGGATGTCGCGCATCTCGGCGTCGCCGAGGGAGTGCTTGTCGTGGTGGGCCTCGACCAGCTCGTAGAGCTTGGTCTGGACCTGGCCGACCCCGGGCACGTCGTGCAGGACGGACTGCCCGCGCTCGCCGGCCGACTCGATGGTCAGGGTGCCGCAACCGAGCAGGCGCTCGACGAACCGCTGGTTCATCGCGTGGTCGTTGACCCGGGTGAGCGGGATGTCCCGCCGGTCGCGGGAGAGCACGCCGTGCTGGAGCAGCACCCGCTCGTTCGTGAAGAGGTAGTGGGTGGTCCGCCAGACCAGGAACGGCCAGAGCGCCAGCCAGAGCACCGCCACCAGGGCCAGCACCCCGATCACGGCGAGCGCGATCGAGCCGCCCCCGCCGGACGGCAGCAGGACCAGGCCGGCCACCACCGCCGCGACGGCGAGCACGAGCACCGCGACCGGCCGGATCAGCGCCTTCCAGTGCGGGTGCAGGTGCAGCACGACATGCTCGTCCTCGGTGAGCACGTCATCGGGGAACGCCACGGGAACCTCCTCGCAGAAACGGACGCGCTGACCGTAACCGCTCTCCCTCCCGCCGCGGCATCAGCCGCGCGGCGGTCCCGCCCCCGCGATCTTGCAGTTCGGCCCCCGTCTCGCGGCTTTCGCCCCGTTCGCCAGGGCGAAAAGTGCAAGATCGCGGGAAGGGGACGGCGGGGTCAGCGGAGGTGGAGGACGTCGCCGGCGGCCAGGGCGCGCACGCCCGTGGGGGTGGTGACCAGCAGCTGGCCGTCGGCGTCCACGCCGGTCGCGGTTCCGGTGATCTCCTCGCCGCCGGGCAGCAGCACGCGTACCTGGCGGCCGATCGTCGCGCAGGCGGCCAGGTAGGCCTCACGCAGCCCGCTGGCGACCGCGTCCCCGCCGGCCGAACGCCAGCGGCCGTACCAGTCGGCGACCGAGCGGAGCAGTGCCCGCAGCAGCGGATCGCGGTCGGTGGCCGCCGCGCCGGCCAGTTGCAGCGAGGTCGCCGGCAGGCCGGTCGGGTGCTCCGGCAGCTCGTCGGCGCGGAGCGTGACGTTCAGGCCGATGCCGAGCACGATCGCGGGCGGCTGCGCCGGCGAGTCCCCCGGCACCGCCTCGGCGAGGATCCCGGCGCACTTCGCGCCGCCGATCAGCAGGTCGTTGGGCCACTTCAGGCCGGCGTCCAACTCGGCCAGCCGGGCCACCGCCTCGACCAGGGCCACGCCGGCGAGCAGCGGCAGCCAGCCGTACCCCGACTGGGGCACCGGCGGCCAGCCACGGTCGGCGACGGCCTCCCCCGGCCGCAGCAGCACGCTCGTGGCGATGCCCGCCCGCGCCGGTGACTGCCACGCCCGGCCGCGCCGGCCGCGCCCGGCGGTCTGCCGCTCCGCGACCACCACCAGCCCCTCCGGCTCGCCGGCCCGGGCCGCCTCGGCGACGTCCGCGTTGGTCGAGCCGGTCTCGACGCGCAGCTCCAGCCGCGCCCACGGCCCGTGCGGGGCGACCAGCGCCCGCCGCAGCCGGGCCGCCGACAGCGGCGGACGGTCCAGATCGGTGTACGGCGAACCCGGCATCCCGTCAGCCTACGGCCCGCTCGACGCCCACCCGCCGGCTGCCGGGCGGGCGTCCGTGGGCGTCGTCGCCGAGCGGTCGCCGGGCTGAGGCGAACTGCACAGGGGCGGCGGCCTGAACCATCGTTATATTCCCAGGGTGACTACCGAGACCGGGATCAACATCCACAGCACCGCGGGAAAGCTGGCTGACCTGGAGCGACGGGTCGACGAGGCGGTGCACGCCGGATCGGCGCGCGCGGTCGAGAAGCAGCACGCGAGGGGCAAGAAGACCGCCCGCGAGCGGATCGAGATGCTGCTCGACGAGGGCTCCTTCGTCGAGTTGGACGAGCTGGCCCGGCACCGGTCCACCAACTTCGGGCTGGACAGGACCCGCCCGTACGGCGACGGCGTGATCACCGGCTACGGCACCATCGACGGCCGTCAGGTCTGCGTGTTCGCCCAGGACTTCACGGTCTTCGGCGGCTCCCTCGGCGAGGTCTTCGGCGAGAAGATCGTCAAGGTGATGGACCTGGCCATGAAGATCGGCTGCCCGGTCGTCGGCATCAACGACTCCGGTGGCGCCCGCATCCAGGAGGGCGTGGCCTCGCTCGGGCTCTACGGCGAGATCTTCTTCCGCAACGTCCGGGCCAGCGGCGTCATCCCGCAGATCTCCCTGATCATGGGCCCGTGCGCCGGGGGCGCCGTCTACTCCCCGGCGGTCACCGACTTCACCGTGATGGTCGACCAGACCTCGCACATGTTCATCACCGGCCCCGACGTCATCAAGACCGTCACCGGCGAGGACGTGGCGATGGAGGAGCTGGGCGGCGCCCGTACGCACAACTCCCGCAGCGGCAACGCGCACTACCTCGCCAGCGACGAGGAGGACGCGATCGAGTACGTGAAGGCGCTGCTGTCGTACCTGCCGTCGAACAACCTGGACGAGCCGGTGGTCTACGAGGCCCCCGCGGACCTCTCCGTGAGCGACGAGGACCGGGAGCTGGACACGCTGATCCCCGACTCGGCGAACCAGCCGTACGACATGCACCGGGTCATCGAGCACGTCCTGGACGACGGCGAGTTCCTGGAGGTCCAGCCGCTCTACGCGCAGAACCTGATCATCGGCTACGGCCGGGTCGAGGGGCGCCCGGTCGGCGTGGTCGCCAACCAGCCGATGCACTTCGCCGGCACCCTGGACATCGCCGCGTCGGAGAAGGCCGCCCGGTTCGTGCGCACCTGCGACGCGTTCAACATCCCGGTGCTGACCTTCGTGGACGTTCCCGGCTTCCTGCCCGGCACCGGCCAGGAGTGGGACGGCATCATCCGCCGCGGCGCGAAGCTCATCTACGCGTACGCCGAGGCCACCGTCCCGAAGGTCACCGTCATCACCCGCAAGGCCTACGGCGGGGCGTACGACGTGATGGGCTCCAAGCACCTCGGCGCGGACCTGAACTTCGCCTGGCCGACCGCGCAGATCGCGGTGATGGGCGCGCAGGGCGCGGTGAACATCCTCTACCGGCAGGAGCTGGCCGCCGCCGAGGACCCGGCCGCCGTGCGGGCCGAGAAGATCACCGAGTACGAGGACACCCTCGCCAACCCGTACATCGCGGCCGAGCGCGGCTACGTCGACAGCGTCATCCCGCCGCACGAGACCCGCACGCAGATCGTCCGCGCCCTGCGGGTGCTGCGCACCAAGCGCGAGACCCTGCCCCCGAAGAAGCACGGCAACATCCCGCTGTAAGGACATTTCCGGAGGTCCCCGCGTCGTCGTGGAGGCGGGGACCTCCGTTCAGCAGCCGGGGTTCGCCGCCGCGCACATACGGTGCGCCGCGGTCCGGCCCAACGCTTCCAGCTCGGTGTGACTCAGGCCACGGCCGGGACGGACGCCGTCGGCCGTGTCCGCGACGGCGCCCGGGCCGGTCGCGACCACGGTGACCAGGTCACCGACCCGCACCACCATGGTGACCTCGACCGCCGGGGTCGCGGCCACCACCTTCCCGCCGCCCGCGCTGCCGGGGGCCAGCGACACGTGTCGCAGCATCACGGACTCGTCGCCGGCGAAGCCGCTGGCCGGCGTTTCCCACCGGTGCGTCTGGACGGTCGGCACCGTGCGGCCGTCCACGAACGCGGAGCCGGCGTGCTGCCATTCCGCACAGGCGTTGAGCAGCAGCCCGACGAGGCCGAAGACCAGCCGCCCCTGGCCCGGGTCGACCCGGTACACGTCCTGGGTGAGCACCGGTTGTCGCGCCGTCGGGTCCACCGGCGCCCGGAGCAGGGTCTGGGACCGCGAATAGCGGGACGTTGCCGGGTCCGACGGCACACCCCGTTCGCGGCCGCAGGACTCCAGCACCGGGTCGACCCGTACCGGCTCCACCACGCCCGTCTCACCGAGCTGCACACCCGTCTTCAGGGGCACGTCCCAGGGGGCGAGCAGGGCCTCCTGCGGGATCTCGGCCGACGCGGCGTGCACCGGAGACACCAGGGTGGCGGCGGCCGGGGGTGGCGGCGACACCGGCCGGCCGGCCACCGCGTACGCGGAACCCGACATCACGGCGAGCACCGCGACCGCCGCCGTCAGCACCGTACGCCGGCTGCGCCGACGGGCCCGGGCGCGGATCTCGGCGGGCTCCGGCCAGCGGACGTCCCGCAGGTCCCGGTGCAGCCGGTCGACGAACCTCGTCTCGTCACGCATCGGCGGCCTCCTTCAGATCAGAGACGGCGAGCAGCCCGGCCAGCGCGGCGCGCCCCCGGGAGAGTCGGGCCTTGACCGTGCCCACGGGGGCGTCGGTCTGCCGGGCCACCTCGGCCACCGGCATGCCGACCAGGTAGTACAGGGCGATCGCGGTGCGCTGCTCCTCGGGCAGCCGGCGCAGCGCGGCGACCACGTCGACGGTGTCGGGATCCGGGCCGGGAACGGTTTCGGTGGCGCCGTGCCGCAGGTAGGCGCGGGCACGGCTGCGCAGGCTGCGCCAGCGGCTGACCGCGATCCGACTGGCCACCACCCGCACCCACGCCTCCGGCTCCTCGTACGCGCTCACGGTCGACCAACGCTGCCAGGCGCGCACGTACGCCTCCTGCACGGCGTCCTGCGCCTCGGCGAGGTCACCGGTGAGCACGTAGACGAAGCCCAGCAACCGTTGCCGGCTGCCCCGGTAGAACTCGTCGAAGCCGTCGACGTCCGGCACCCTGCTACCTCCCCCGTGACGGTCGCAGGGGACACGCGTCGGCCGGGGCCGTCGGTTGCCCGGTCAACCGATCTTTTTCGCCGGCTCCGCCGGCCGGAACCCGCCGACCGCGCCCGCTCCGATGATCACGTGTCGCACGGGCCCATTCTGCCCGCCCGCGCTTCCGCGCCCTGCCCGGCGACGGCGGGCTGCCTGGTCGGGCGTGGTGTCTGCCCCGTACTTCCCCGTGCCGGGTCGGCGCCGCTCAGAGCGTGATGCCGGCCTCGGCGAGGATCGGGCCGGCGAGCAGCAGCGCGCCCGCGCCGAGGGCGACCAGGTTGACCAGGGCGAACACGGTGACCCAGAAGAACGCCGGCAGCGGGGTGATCCCGGCGAGCTGGTCGGCGTCGGAGGCGGGCATCCGTCCCCGGGAGCGCAGCCGTTGCAGCTCCACCACGGGTCGCACGCCGCCGAGCAGCAGGAACCACACCCCGGTGTACGCGAACGCCGCCTGCACCTGCGGCGTGGCGTACCAGGAGACGGCGAGCACCACCCCGCCGGTGACCAGCAGCGAGAGCACACCGAAGACGTTGCGGATCATGACCAGCATGGCCAGTAGCAGCGCCACGGCGACCCAGAGCAGCAGGGTGATCCGGTTGCCGCCGAGCAGCCACGCGCCGGCCAGCCCGACCAGCGGCGGGGCGACGTAACCGGCCAGCAGGGTGAGGATCATCCCCGGGCCGGCGGGCCGGCCGGCGGAGAGGGTGAGCCCCGACGTGTCCGAGTGCAGCCGGATGCCGTGCAGCCGGCGGCCGGTGAGCAGCGCGACCAGCGCGTGCCCGCCCTCGTGGGCGATGGTGACGGCGTTTCGGGCGATCCGCCAGGGCAGCCGGGTGGAGACGACCACCAGCGCGACGGCGGCGGTCAGCAGCACCAGCAGGGGCGGTGGGTCCGGCTGCGCCGCGAACAGCTTGTCCCAGAGACCGCCGAGCCCGTCGATCGACACCATGGGGCGCGAGCCTACCGGCCCGGACCTGTGTCGCTACGCCCTCGTGGGTCCGTCGTCTGCGAGATCGTCTCTCCGGGGAACGCGGCGGCCGACCGACTGGTCAAGATGCAGCTCTACGCCATCGCCCGGATTCCCTGGTATCTGCTGGTCGAGCAGGACGGCCAGACCCACTCGTTGCGGCTGTTCCGGCTGGACGGTGCGCACTACGTCGAGGACCAGGTCGCCAAGGCGGGCGAGCACCTCATCCTGACCGAGCCGTTCCGCTGGGGTGTCGACCCGGATTCGCTCCGCTGAGTCCAACGGCAGTCGTCAATGTAAATTTGTTTAGCGCCCCTTGCGATCGAGGACGCATACCTCCAAAGATGGTCGTCAATTCCATCGGCGTCCTTGGAGGCATCCATGACCCGTACCAGACCATCGCTGTGCAGAATGCTCGCCACCGGCCTCACCGTGCTCGCCACCGTGGCGGCGGGGCTCGTCGCCACCAGCACCCCGGCGGCCGCGGCCACCACGCCCGGCATCGACGTCTCGCGCTACCAGGGCACCATCAACTGGACGAGCGTGCGCAACGCCGGGATCCAGTTCGCCTTCATCAAGGCCACCGAGGGCACGAGCTACAAGGACCCGAACTTCAACAGCAACTACACCAACTCGTACTACGCGGGGGTGATCCGGGGGGCGTACCACTTCGCCCGGCCGAACATCTCCTCCGGGGCGATCCAGGCGAACTACCTGGCCTCCAACGGCGGCGCCTGGTCGGCCGACAGCCGCACCCTCCCCGCCGCGCTGGACCTGGAGGCCAACCCGTACAGCGGAGGGTACTGCTACGGCCTGAGCACGTCCGGGATGCGCAGCTGGGTCCAGGACTTCCTCAACACCTACCGCTCGCGTACCGGCCGCTACGCGGTCATCTACACGACCACCAGTTGGTGGAACCAGTGCACCGGCAGTTGGACCGGCCCCTGGGCGAACCACCCGCTCTGGATCGCCCGCTGGTCCACCTCCCCCGGCACCCTGCCGGCCGGCGCGCCGTTCTGGAGCTTCTGGCAGTACACCGACAGCGGCAGCGTCGCCGGAATCAGCGGCCCCGTCGACCGCAACTACTGGAACGGTGACCGTACCCGGCTGATCGCGCTGGCCAACAACACCGCCTGAGCCCGACTCGCCTCGGGAGGCAGCTGGCGGCAGCGGGATCGGCTGTCACCGTACGGTCGACAACTGGTCCGGCTGCCGCCACACCCCCGGCGCCGGCGTCAGGCCCGACGGCGTCAGGCCCTCCTCCGGGCCGCCACCGGAACGGTCACCGCGTTGTCGTGGGCGAGCCCGCCACGCCGCCTGATCCGCCAGGCCACCACTGCGGCAAGGGTGACGGTGACGACGCTGAGCAGCGCGAACAGCGCCGGCAGGCCAGCGCCGACGAGCAGCAGGAAGACGTCGCCGAGGGCCACGAACATCCACAGTGCCACCCGGGGCCAGACGTCCTTCCGTCGGTAACCCATGTCGTGCCTCCCTTCCGTCGTGCGGGTCAGATACCCCGTACGACGGAAGGTCATGCGAACGAACCTCGCGGCGGCGCGAATCCCGCGGATCAGTCCTTACGGTCGGGCACGAACCCGCTCGCGATCCGGTCGAAGTTGGGCAGGTTGGCCTGCCAGTCCGCCGCGGCGACCTCCCACCGGAGGGCGTAACCGCGATTCTTGGCCGTCACGAAGCCCCGGTTGCGGACGTGGATGCGGGTGCCGTCGCGGGTCTCCAACCACTCCCAGTCCGCGCAGGTCTTCCAGAAGTCGCAGCGCTGGATGTCGAGGTACTCGTAATTCTTGACGATCTTCTTGCGGTCCGGCTCGATCCGCCTCCATTCGGCGGCCGCGTCCGACTTCGGCGTGCTCGTCCACTGGACGAGCAGTTCGCCGACACCGCCGGGCTCATCGAAGATGACGGTGTCCGCTCCGCCGCTCCGGCGCACCCAGTTCGCCGGCAGCGGCAACTCGAACCCGGCCGGGTCCTTGTGCAGCTTCCAGCCGGCCGGCAGTTCCGCCGCCGAGGGGGTGACGGACGGGGTCGGGCTGGGGGCGGCGCTGGTCGGTGGGGGCGCGGCGGGCCCCGACGTCTGCGGCGACTGCGAGGCGACAGTGGTCGGGTCGGCCTGCGGGGTGTCGCCGTCGCCGTCGCCGCTGGTCAGCATCGGCACGACCAGCACCAGGCCGACCAGCAGCAGCGCCACCAGCACCCCGATCAGCACGTTGCGCCGGGTGTTGTCGGGCTTCGTACCGTCGGACGGCACCACCGTGGCGCGGCCGGACGGCGGGCTCACCGGCGCGGACATCACCGACGTGGGGTTCACCGGCCTGCGCGGCGCGGGGCTCACCGGCTCGGCCGGCGAGGCGCCGGCTGCCGGCTTCGGCGCCTCGACCTTCGCCGTCGGCGCGGTGTCGGACGTCGACGACTCGACCTTGGCGGTCGGCGCGACATCCGAGGCGGCGGACGCGCTCTCGGCCGCCACGGTGACACCGGCGGAGGCGGCCGCCTCCTGCGGCGCGCGGGGCGTCGGCGGGCTGACCGGCCTGGCCGCCGGGTCCTCGGCCGGTCGCGGCGCCGGCACCAGCGGCGGGCGCGGCTCGCGCGGGCCGTTCGGCCCCGGCCGGCGTACGCCGTCGAGCAGCGGAATGGCGCGGGTGCGCTTGCCGCCGGCACGGCGCAGCAGCTTCTCCGCCACCTCGGCGGTGATCCGCTCGTTCGGGTCCTTGCGCAGCAGGCCGTTGAGCACCGGCTTGAGCGGGCCGGCGTTCTTCGGCGGCGGGGGTGCCTCGGTGGCGAGCGCCGCCAGGGTGGCGATCGCCGACGGCCGGGCGTACGGCGACTTGCCCTCGACCGCGGCGTAGAGGGTGGCGCCCAGCGACCAGAGGTCGGCCTCCGGCCCGGCGGTGCCGTCGCGGGCCCGCTCCGGCGCGATGTACGCGGGCGAACCGAGCACCATGCCCGTCCGGGTCACGTTCGGGTCACCGGGGATCGTGGCGAGACCGAAATCGGTCAGTACCACCCGGCCGTCGTTGCCGAGCAGCACGTTGCCCGGCTTGACGTCGCGGTGCATCACGCCGGCCTTGTGCGCCGCGTTCAGCGCGCCCAGCACGCCGAGCCCGATCTCGACCGCGCGCGCCGGCGGCACCGGGCCGTCCTCGGCGAGCGTGTCCTGCAACGACCTCGACGCCACGTACTCCATGACGATCCACGGGTCGCCGTCGGTGCGCAGCACGTCGAAGATGCGGACCACGTTGATGTGGTTGAGCCGGGCGATGGCCCGGGCCTCGCGCAGCGACCGCTCCCGCATCTCGCGGCGCTCGTCGTCGGTGAGGCTGGGCGGCGGGACGAGCTCCTTGATCGCCACGTCCCGGTGCAGCACCTCGTCGCGCGCCTTCCACACCCGACCCATGCCGCCCTGACCGAGCGGCGAGAGGAGCCGGTATCGGTCAGCGACGAGTTGGGGCAGCGCGTTAGACATCGCCCAGACGGTACCCGGCGGGCACGACGCTCACACCGCCGGCACGCCACTGTGCGGTTCAGGTCAAGCGTGCCGCCGCGTACGCTGACGCCATGTCTGCCGAAGAGCCGCTGTTCCGGGTCGTCCGCGGGGTCCCCACCGCCGAGGAACTGGCCGCGCTGGTGGGCGCGATCGTCGTCCGGTCCCGTCCGGCCGCGGCATCCTCGCCGGCCGCCGCGTCCGCCTGGGCGCGCAGCGGGCGACCGGCCACCACGACGCCCGTCGCCGGTCCCGGCGGGTGGCGCGCCTCCGGCCTGCCCCGCTGACCTTTTCCCGGTACGGATCACCCCAGCTCGGTGCCCCTGCCCACCTGCCGAACGGCTCGGGTGTGCGGGGTTGGGGCTGCCGACATCGCCGGGCACCCATTAACCTCACTCAGGGAAACGGCGCAGTGACGGGTAGGGAGGGCCGATGATCCCCGAGGAGGACCGTCCAGCGTCCTGGCTCCGCGGTTACGGCGGCATCGAGGCCGACATCCGCCGGTTGCGCGAGTTCGCCGACAAGCTCCAGGCCGAGGTGGAACGCAACTACGCGCCCCACCTGTCGTACATCGCCGAGGACATGAAGGCACCGGTGCCCAACCCGGCCGACGCCTTCATCGAGCTGGTCAGCTTCCTGCGCGCCCACCACGAGACCCAGCAGGCCACCGCCGACATGGTCTGGGGCGTCCGCGACGCCACCGGCCACCTGGCCGTCGCCGCAGGCACGGTCGCCAACAGCTACACCCAGTCCGACGCCTTCTCCTCCGCCCGGGTGGCCGACGTCGAGCGGGCGCTCGCCAACCCGGCGGCCGCCACGGCGCGCGGCCCGGTGCCGGTGCTGCGCGACCCCACCGGTCCCGAGACGGGTCCGCTGCCGGGGTCGGTGGTGCTGCCGTGATCGAGCGGGGCAGCGGCCGCACGTCCGGCCTGACCGACTGGCGACTGATGGACGTCGCCAGCATGTGGGCCTGCCTCCAGGACCACGACACCACCAACCACTGGAAGCAGGTCGCCGGCTGGCGCAAGGTCTGTGACCTCGCCCGGACCCACCTGAGCCGGCTCCAGGAATACCGGCGCGGGCTGGCGGAGGCATGGCCCCCGGAGACCAACGAGGCAGCCCGGGCGTACGTCCGCGAGCTCGACGAGCTGATCGACAAGGTGCAGCGCACCCACGACGCGGCCAGCGCCAACTACACCGCGCTCTCCGCCGCGACACAGGCCATCGGGACCACTCGCGCCGAGCTCAAGAAGATCTACGACGAGTACGCCGTCAAGGTCCAGGAGAAACGGACGTACGAGGCGACTCTCGCGGACCCGAAGGCGGCCATGGGCAGTCGGGTCCCCGACCGCCCGGTGACGGACGCCGACCTGGAACGGCTCAACGTCCAGGCGCGGGGCATCATGTACGGCCTCAGCGGCGAACTCCAACACGCCCAAGTAATGCTCCAAAAGCCACCGCCCACCAAACCCAGAATCGATGGCGGTCAGCCTGTATCCGAAATGCCAGGTCTGCAAGCTCCGGTGATCCCGCCGATCGTGCCGGTCCCGATTACCCCGACAGCCAGTACCCCCTCGGCGCACCGGCCAGCCTCGACCGCTCGGCCGGTGGCAACACCGAGCGCACCCGGCCTCGGCCCTATTTTGGGCGGAACTGGCACCGGATTGGCACCTTCACCAGCTAACACGGGAACGTCTCCTGTACCGCCAGCCGCATCCCCGGGTGTTGGAACGCCCCCACCGCTGCCGACGCCGCCAAACCGGCCGAGTGTGTCTAGGCCACTAGGCGGCCAGTCCGGCCAAATAGGGCGGCCGGTTTTCGGAGGAGGCACGCAGCCGAATGCGGCACCATCCACACAACCCCGATCGATGCCTACTGGGGGGTTGATCGGGGGACCGCCCGGGATGGGGATTGGCCAGCCAGGTACCGCCAACAGCCAGCCGAGACGAGTGAACCCGATCGGTGGCGTAATCGGTGGCGGCGGCGCTGGTACCGCACCGACGGGTGCTGCGGGGTCTCGCCCCGGCGGCGGTCGAGGCTTCGCGGCGCATGGCATGCCTCCCATCGGCGGCACTCCTTTTGGTAACGCAAGCAGCATGAGCGGTGCGAGCGGGATGCTGGGTCGACCTGAGCGTCGTGAGGGGAGCAACGAGGAACCTCATCACTGGGACCCAGATCACCCGTGGGAGACGGATCAGGGCGTCCCCCCTATCGTCCGCCCGCCAAACGAGGAAGGCCCAATCGACCCTGGCCCGGCCATCGGCTTGAACCGGTGAGATTTAGCATCACATCGCGGGCGCTGGCATCACTGCTACTACTTGCACCACTCCTACCAATGCAGCCAGCACTGGCCACTTCCGCAATTACTGCGCCGACACCCAAGGAAATCAAAATACGCAGCAACCAATGGCACTTGGATTTTCTTGATGTAGCGTCCGCGCATCGCATCACTCAAGGCCAAGGGGTCACGGTCGCGTTGCCAGACACTGGCGTCGACCCGCATCCCGACTTACGGCAGAACTTGCTATCTGGCATAGACATGATCTCCGGCGGCAGCGGTGACGGCCGACGCGACCGAAACGGTCACGGCACTGGCATGGCCGGCCTCATCGCGGCACACGGCCAGGGCAACACCGGCGCCCTCGGCATCGCGCCCAAAACAAAGATACTGCCAATAGCCGATTCGCCGCCGAGCGGCGAGGGCGATCCGGACGTGCTGGCCCAAAGCATTGAATATGCAGTGGGCAAAGGTGCACGAATAATCAGCATATCGAGCGGAGGCGGCAGCAGTCCTCGTCTCACGCAGGCAGTTAGAAGGGCGCTTGCATCCGACGTTGTAGTAGTTGCCGGGTCCGGCAACGTTCCCTCAGATCAAACGGTCGCATACCCAGCCAGAGAGCCGGGCGTAATCGCCGTTGGCGGGATAGATCGAGCCGGACGCCATGCAGCAATATCGGTTACAGGACCCGAAATCGACGTGGTTGCTCCGGCAGTCGATATCTACAGCACGAGTATCGACGGCAAGTATCGCAAAGGCACAGGCACATCGGACTCCACGGCGATCGTCGCTGGCGCTGCCGCGCTGATCAGAGCGAAGTATCCGTACCTCCCGGCATCGGAGGTGGCGCACCGGCTTACCGCCACTGCGATCGACAAGGGTCCGCCGGGGCGGGACGACGAGTACGGCTACGGGGTCATCGACTTGGTGGCGGCGTTGACGGCGGACGTGCCGCCACTGGGTTTCGAGTCGGCAACGGCGACCCCCGCACCCCACACTGTCCCGACCACGACAGCGGTCGCGGAGCCCGTCGACGACGGAGACAGTGGGGCGACGACTCGCGGCCTGCTCACCCTTGGCGTGATCGTTGCTGCCGCCGGGGCGTGGGTGCTGTTCAACCGTCATCGCCGCCGTGGCGACGACCCTCCACCCCGCATGAGCCGCTGACCCGCCTTCCACGACCGACGGTCACAGCATGGAAGCGCTCTTGTTCAGTTACCACCGATCCACTTCGACAGCACCAGAGCGCCTAGGCCCAGCACGGTGAACGCGACGGAAGCGACCAACAGCCGCCGACCGAGGGGACGGTCACGCACGCCGTAGTAGCAGATACCCAGCGCTCCACCCACGACACAGATCCCGGCAGCGGCGAGAGCCGCGCGTGGGACCTCGCCGAGGAGCAGCTTCCAGCCGGCGAGGAACCCGCCCATGATCGCTGCATTCGCTATCGCGGACTGGAGATTGCGGTAGGCGTTGTGCTGAAGGACCAGCACCGCTCTACGGTAGTCCTCGATAGCCTGCGCGCGTTCCTCGTCGGAAACCGGTCGTGGACGCAGCCGGAGTGCAACTCGCCACGGCCGTCTCATGGCGGCGACGATATCAATCACGGTCACTGGTCGGGGCTCATGGTGCGAGCCGTCCCTTCCCGATCGGAACCCGGCACATCCCACCGGAGCCGCCGTTGCCGAGGATCAGCCGGTAACGTCGGCGACGTGCCAGAAACGATGCCGCTCCGCCTCGTGCTCGCCTCGGCGAGCCCCGCCCGCCGCAAGATTCTCCAGGCCGCCGGGATCGAACCGGACGTGCTGGTCAGCGGCGTCGACGAGTCCCTGGTGGTCACCGAGCGGGCTGAGGATCTCTGCCTGGAACTGGCCCGGTTGAAAGCGGAGGCGGTCCTCACCCGGCTCCGGCCGACCGACGACCAGCGGACGCTGGTGATCGGGTGCGATTCGGTGCTGGCCTTCGGCGGGGAGATCCTCGGCAAGCCGGCCGACGCGGCGGACGCCACCCGGCGCTGGCAGCGCATGCGCGGGCGCAGCGGCGTGCTGCACAGTGGGCACTGCCTCATCGACATCGTGACGGGGCGTCGGGCCGAGGCGGTCGCCTCCACCGTCGTGCACTTCGCCGACGTCAGCGACGACGAGATCGCCACGTACGTGGGCAGCGGCGAGCCGCTGGCGGTGGCCGGTGCCTTCACGATCGACGGGCTGGGCGGGCCGTTCGTGGAGCGGATCGAGGGCGACCCGAGCACCGTCATCGGGCTCTCGCTGCCGATGCTGCGCCGCCTCCTGGCCGAGCTGGATCTGCGAATCACCGATCTGTGGACGAAGGTCGCGCCCGGCAACCAGTCGGTCGAACCGCTCGGCTAGCGTCCCGTTCATGACCACGAAGTCGATCCCGCTCACGTCGGAACTGCACGCGTACCTGGTGACGCACGGGTCGCCGCCGGACGAGATCATGCGGGACCTGGCCGAGGAGACCCGCGCCGCCCTGCCGGACGACGCACAGATGCAGGTCGCGCCGGAGCAGGCCGCGTTCCTGACCTTCCTCACCCGGCTGCTCGGCGTCCGGCAGGCCGTGGAGGTGGGCACCTTCACCGGCCTCTCCTCGCTGGCGATCGCCCGGGGGCTGCCCGAGGGTGGGCGGCTGACCTGCTTCGACATCTCCGAGGAGTTCACGGGCATCGCCCGGCGGTACTGGGCCCGCGCCGGCGTGGCGGATCGCATCGAGCTGCGCATCGGCCCGGCCGGCGACACGCTGCGCGAGCTGCCCCACGAACGTCATCTCGACTTCGCGTTCATCGACGCGGACAAGATCGGGTATCCGGTCTACTGGGCGGAGCTGGTGCCTCGGATGCGTCCCGGCGGGGTGATCGCGGTCGACAACGTGCTGCGCGGCGGCCGGGTGATCGCCCCGCAGAACGCCGACGACCGGGCCATCGCCGCGTTCAACGACGAGGTGCTCGCCGACGTCCGGGTGGACGCGGTGATGCTCCCGGTCGCTGACGGCCTGACGCTGGCCCGGGTGCGCTGACCGCCCCGCCCCTGCGCGATCTTGGAACGGCCCCTGGAGGGGCCATTTCGTATCCGGTGCCCGAAGGGGTCAGACGGGGGCCGGGGCCCGGACCTCGTCGGGGGCCGGGCGTAGGGCGCGGCCCAGGCGGGCGGTGAGCAGCGCGGCTGCCGCGATGAAGCCCGGCAGCAGCAGGAACGCCAGGTGCGGCCCCACCCCGTCGGCCACCCAGCCGAGCGCGACCGGCGCGATCCCGAAGCCGACCCCCATCGAGTACGACGCCCAGCCGGCCGCCCGGTCCGCCGCCGGCCCGGCGACGGCGAGCGCGATCGAGATGGCCAGCGGGTAGTGCAGCGCGTTGCCGAGGCCGAGCACGACGAGGCCGGCGACCGCGAGCCAGCCGACCGGGGCGACCCAGAACAGCGCGAACCCGGCCAGCGACACACCCAGCGCGGCCAGCAGCAGCGGCACCGGCCGGTACCGCAACGCGAACCGGCCCCCGACGAGCCGGCCGACGAACATGCCGCAGACGATCGCCGCGACGGCGGCCGAGGCGGCGCCAGCCGCCATTCCGGCGTGCGAGCGGAGCACGTCGGCGGTCCAGAGGGACAGGCAGACCTCGATCGAGCCGGTGACCGCCATCAGCACCCAGGCGATCCAGTACGTCGGGGGCAGCCGCCGCGCGGCCCCGGCGACGGGAGCAGCCCGGCGCGCACCGGCAGGCGGGTCGCTGTCGGCCGGCTCACCGGCCGGGGGGTCCCCGGCAGCCGCAGCGGGGGCGGCGCGCGGCAGGCGTACGCGGAAGGTCACGGCGGCGAGCGCGACCAGCGCGATCAGGCCGGCCTCGACGGCCATCACGGGCCGCCAGCCCCAGCCGGCGTCGACGCTGGTGCCGATGACCAGCGGGGCGAGGATGCCCATGCCGGCGCAGGCGGCGTTGGCCTCGGTCAGCGCGGCCGGCGCACCGGTGCCGTGCCGGTCGGTGAGCACCACCGACACGCCGCTGATCACCAGCATGCCGAAGGTGGCGATCACCGCGACGGCGGTGATCGTGGCAGGCAGTGCCCGCAGGGTGCCGAGTGCGGTGACGCCGAGCGCCACCCCGGCCAGCCCGGTCCAGATGGCACCGCCACGGCCGACCCGGCGGGCCAGCGGCGCGAAGAGCGCCCCGCCGGCCAGCGCGCCGACGGCGATGCCGGTGCTGTGCAGGCCGGCGACGGCGGCCGAGGTGCCCTGTTCGTCGCGGAGCAGCGGCACGACCGGCCCGAATCCGTAGAGGAAGAAACCCCACAGGCCCAGCTGGGCGTAGGTCAGCCAGGTGATCCGGTCACGGGTGAGGCGGGGCACCGGCCTTACGGTACAAGCGTCCGGCCGGTGCCCCACCGCAGTGCGACGCAGGTCTCCGGGAGCGCCGCGCTGTCGCGGTGCCCGGCTGTTCAGCGGACGGTGCGCGCGAACTGCCGGGCCGCCCAGACGACGCCGGCCGCGGCGAGCACCGCGATGATGCCGAGCCCCTGCCAGACCTTGTCGTCGCCGAGGTCGCCGTTGAAGAGGGCGCGGGTGCCGTCGACGGCCCAGGAGAACGGGTTCCACTCGGCGATGCCCTGGAGCCAGCCGGGGGCGAACGTGAGCGGCAGCAGGATGCCGGAGAGCAGCAGCACCGGCTGCGCCACGGTGTTCATCAGCGGGGCCAGCGCGTCCTCACTCTTGACCTTGAGCGCGACGCCGTAGGAGACGGCCGAGGTCATCAGCGCGATCAGGGCGAGCATGAGGTACGCCAGGAGCAGGTCGACGATGAAGACGCGCAGGTCGAACAGGAGCGCGAGCAGGGTGATGATGACCGCCTGCACGATCAGCGACACCACGTCGCGCAGGGAGCGGCCGAGCAGCAGGGCGAGCCGGCTGACCGGGGTGACCCGGGATCGTTCGATGACGCCGGCGCGCAGCTCGGCGATCAGGCCGAAGCCCTGGAACAGGCCGCCGAAGATGGCCAGCAGCACCAGCAGGCCGGGCACGAAGATCTTGTAGGCCTCCGCCTGGGTGGGGGCGTTCAGGGCCGGCTTGAGCAGCGGGGCGAACAGCAGCAGGTACATCACCGGCTGGAAGATGCCGACGAAGACCCAGACGGGGTTGCGCAGCAGCAGCTGGAGCTGGCGTTGGAAGATCAGCCAGGTGTCACGGGCGAGTTTCATGCGGTCTCTCCGGTCTGGGGTCAGGACTCGCGCAGCGAGCGGCCGGTCTTGGTGAGGAAGACGTCGTCGAGGCTGGGCCGGTGCAGCTCGATGGAGTCGAGCGTGAGGCCCGCCGTGTCGACGCGGCGCAGGATCTGCGGGATGGCGGTCGCGCCCTCGTCGACGTAGAGCCGCAGGCCGCCCTCCTCGACGGTCTCCAGCTTGTTGACGTACGGCTCGCTGTCGAGCAGCTTCGCGGCCTGCGGGGTGGCCGCCGCGTCCAGCCCGACCAGCACCACGTCGCCGGAGATCTCGCGCTTGAGGCCCGCCGGGGTGCCCTCCGCGACCACCTCGCCGTGATCCATGATCGCGATCCGGTCGCAGAGCGCGTCGGCCTCGTCGAGGTAGTGCGTGGTGATGAAGACGGTCATGCCGTCGGCGCGCAGCCGGCGGATCTCGTCCCACATGTGCGCGCGGCTCTGCGGGTCGAGGCCGCTGGTCGGCTCGTCCAGGAAGACGATCTTCGGCTCGTGGATGATGCCGAGGGCGATCTCCACCCGTCGCCGCTGGCCGCCCGAGTAGGTCTTGCACTTGCGGTCCGCGTACTCGGTGAGCTGGAAGGCGTCGAGGGCGCGGACGGCGCGCCGCTGCGCCTCGGCCTTGCCGATGCCGTACATCCGGGCCTGGAGGACCAACTCCTCGCGGGCGGTCGACTCGTCCCAGGTGCTGCCGCCCTGGGCGACGTAGCCGATGCGGCGGCGCACCTCGGCCGGGTCCTTGCGCAGGTCGGCCCCGGCGATGGTGGCCTCGCCGCCGTCCGGCTCGATCAGGGTCGCCAGCATCCGCAGGGTGGTGGTCTTGCCAGCGCCGTTGGGGCCGAGGAAACCGAAGATCTCCCCCGCGGCGACCTCCAGGTCGACCCCGCGCACCGCGTCGACGGTCCTCGTCTGGCGACCCTCCCGGGAGCGGAACGACTTCCGCAGCCCTCTGGTCTCGATCATCTCTGCTCCTGGTCGTCCGGGCCGGTGCGACCGGCCACCTGGTCTGTCCCTCGGGGACGACGCCGGACGGCGTGCTCCCCCCGTCGCGCCGCGAGCAGGCTAACGCGATATAGCTTCAGTGGTCAATCTTGATTATTCGGTTGCGTCGCAAGGGGTGGTCTCGCCGTCGGACCACCCGCTCCAACCCTCCGCCCCGACCAGCCCATCAGGCAGGTACGACACACCGGAATCGATGCGTTCGGCGATCCGTTCGCACCAGCCGACCTCGGCCTCCGCCCGCGCGGCCCAGAGTTCGAACATCCACCCGACGTGCACCGGCTTGGAGTTGCGCATCCAGTCGGAGGCCAGCGCCGCGCGCATCGACTCGACGCCGGCGCGCAGCAGGTTCGCCCGATTGCGCAGGGCCGCCGACGCCTCCTCGCGGGGCAGCGCGGGCAGGAACGAGAACGCCGCCGCGAACGGGTCCGGCGGCTCGTGCAACTGCCACCAGTGCCCGCGCAGCAGCGACTCGAACTCGTCCTCGCCCTTGGCGGTGACCTCGTAGGTGGTTCGCGCCGGCCGGGCGCCCACCTGCTCGGTGGCCACCTCGCGCAGCAGGCCCTCCGCGGTCAGCTTTCGCAGGGCGTGGTAGATCGAGCCGGGCTGCACGTTGGCCCACCTGTCGGCGTTCCAACTGAGCAGTTCCCGGCGCACGTCGTAGCCGTGCACGGGCTGCATCCAGCGCACCAACCCGAGGATCATCATTCGCGTGGCAGACATCCGGCAAGCGTAATAAGCAAGTTTGACTAGGGCGCGACGTGACAGTGCGGCATCCCACACTGAGCGATCGTTAGGGTCCTCAGGGTGGCCGATACACTCCCGGTCAGTAACCTCCCGGGAGGAGCCCCCAAGGTGCGCAAGGTACTCATCGCCAACCGCGGCGAGATCGCCGTCCGCGTCATCCGCGCCTGCCGCGACGCCGGTCTGGGCAGCGTCGCCGTCTACGCGGACTCCGACCGGGACGCCCTGCACGCCACGCTGGCCGACGAGGCGTACGCGCTCGGCGGGGACTCCGCGACCGAGACGTACCTGCGCATCGACAAGCTGCTGGCGGTCGCCGCCAAGGCCGACGCCGACGCCGTCCACCCCGGCTACGGGTTCCTCGCCGAGAACGCCGACTTCGCCCAGGCCGTCATCGACGCCGGGCTGACCTGGATCGGCCCCACCCCGCAGGCGATCCGCGACCTCGGCGACAAGGTGACCGCCCGGCACATCGCCCAGCGCGCCGGCGCCCCCCTGGTGCCCGGCACCCCCGACCCGGTGGCCAACCCGGACGAGGTGATGGCGTTCGCCGTCGACCACGGCCTGCCGGTCGCCATCAAGGCCGCCTTCGGCGGCGGCGGGCGCGGGCTCAAGGTGGCCCGCACGATGGAGGAGATCCCCCACCTGTTCGAGTCGGCCACCCGCGAGGCGGTCGCCGCGTTCGGCCGGGGCGAGTGCTTCGTCGAGCGCTACCTCGACAAGCCCCGCCACGTCGAGGCGCAGGTGCTGGCCGACCAGCACGGCAACGTGATCGTGGTCGGCACCCGCGACTGCTCGCTCCAGCGCCGGCACCAGAAGCTGGTCGAGGAGGCCCCGGCGCCGTTCCTCACCGACGCGCAGCGCGCCCAGATCCACGACAGCGCCAAGGCGATCTGCCGGGAGGCCGGCTACCACGGCGCCGGCACGGTGGAATACCTGGTCGGCGCCGACGGCACCATCTCCTTCCTGGAGGTCAACACCCGTCTCCAGGTCGAGCACCCGGTCACCGAGGAGACCGCCGGCATCGACCTGGTCCGCGAGCAGTTCCGGATCGCCGACGGCGAGAAGCTGCGGTTCACCGAGGACCCGACGCCGCGCGGGCACTCCATCGAGTTCCGGATCAACGGCGAGGACCCGGGCCGCAACTTCCTGCCCGCCCCCGGCACGGTCACCGCGCTGCGGCTGCCCACCGGCCCCGGCGTCCGGGTCGACACCGGCATCTCGGCCGGCGACGTGATCGGCGGCAACTTCGACTCGCTGCTGGCCAAGGTGATCATCACCGGCGAGACGCGCACCGAGGCGCTGGAGCGGGCCCGCCGGGCGCTGGACGAGATGGTCGTCGAGGGCATGGCCACCGCGCTGCCGTTCCACCGGCTGGTCATCCGCGACGAGGCGTTCACCGCCGAGCCGTTCACCGTGCACACCCGGTGGATCGAGACCGAGTTCGACAACACCGTCCCGCCGTTCACCGCCGCCGCCGACACCGCCGAGGCGCCGGCCGAGCGCGAGACCGTCGTGGTCGAGGTCGGCGGCAAGCGGCTGGAGGTCAGCCTCCCCGCCGGCCTCGGCGGGGGTACGGCCGCCGCCGCGCCCGCCGCCCGCAAGCCGGCCCGCCGGGGCGGCACGGCCAAGGCCGGCGCCGCCGTCAGCGGCGACGCGCTCACCTCGCCCATGCAGGGCACCATCGTCAAGATCGCGGTCGCCGACGGGGACACCGTCGCCGAGGGCGACCTGGTCGTGGTGCTGGAGGCGATGAAGATGGAGCAGCCGCTGCACGCGCACAAGGCGGGCACGGTCAGCGGCCTCGCCGCCGAGGTCGGCGCCGTCATCTCCGCCGGCGCGGCGATCTGCACGATCGCCTGATCCTTCCCCGCCGGCGGGCCGTCGCAAGGACGGCCAGGTGCCGTCGGCGGGCGGCGCAGCTCGCTGCCGGCGACCGCCCGACGTCGGCGCGTCGGCGCAGCCCGACGTCGGCGCGTCGGCGCAGCCCGACGTCGGCGCGTCGGCGCAGCCCGACGTCGGCGCGTCGACGCAGCTCGGTGCCGACGGCGGCACCGGCGTCAGCGCAGCTCGGTGCCGGCGACCGCCCGGACGGCGGCGGTCAGCGCGTCCAGCGTGGTGGAGTCCACCCGCCAGTGCTGCCAGTACAGCGGGCGGTCCAGGTGACGCCCGGCACCGATGTCGACACAGCGCCCGGCCGCGATGTCGGCACGGGCGATCCGCTCCGGCACCATCCCCCACCCCAGGCCCAGCCGCACCGCCTCGTTGAAGCCGTCGAAGGACGGGACGTAGTGGACCGGCGGGGCGATCCGACGCCGGGTCACGGTGCGGGCGAACCGGTGCTGGAGCTGGTCCTTGCGGTCGAACGCCATCATCGGCGCCGTCGCGAGGGCGGCCTCGGTGGGGCCGTCGGGGAAGTGGCGGGCCGCGAACCCCGTCCCGGCCAGCGCGACGTACCGCATCGCGCCCAGCCGCTCCACCCGGCAGCCCTGCACGGCCTCGCGCTGCGCGGTCACCGCGGCCATCGCCGTGCCGTCGCGGATCAGCTCCGCCGTGTGGTCCTCGTCGTCCCGGCGGACGTCGAACAGGAGCGCCAGCTCGGCGGGCAGCCGCGCCAGGGCGCCGACGAACCAGGTGCCGAGCGAGTCGCCGTTCGCCACGATGGTCACCCGGCTGGGGGCGGGCCCGCCGACCGTCGGCGGGCGGGCGGCGTCCAACGCCTCCCGTTCCAGCAGGGCCACCTGGCCGGCGAGCCGCAGCAGCGGCCGGCCCGCGTCGGTGGCCTGGCACGGCTTCGTGCGGCGGACCAGCACCTGCCCGACGGTCTGCTCCAACGCCTTCATCCGCTGGCTGACGGCCGACGGGGTGACGTGCAGCGCCTGCGCGGCCGCCTCGAAGCTGCCCTCGCGGACCACCGCGGCGAACGTCCGGAGCTGCGTGGAGTCAAGCATGATGAAGCTGAGCTTATCTCCCGTGAGAATCTTTAGCTGGGCTGCATCGGCTGCGCCTCGTAGCCTCGGCTCGTGCCCGACATCCTCAGCAGCTCCGTGACAGGTTCCGCCGCCGCCGGCTTCTCCCTCTCGATCGCGCTCATCGCCGCCATCGGCGCGCAGAACGCCTTCGTCCTGCGGCAGGGCCTGCGCCGGGAGCACGTCCTGCCCGTGGTCGCCGTGTGCGCCGCCTCCGACGCGCTGCTGATCACGGTCGGCATCGCCGGGATGGGCACCGCCACGGCGGAGCACCCCACCGTCCTGACCGCCGTCCGCTGGCTGGGGGCCGCGTTCCTGCTCGGGTACGCCGTGCTGGCCGCCCGCCGCGCGCTGCGCCCCGGCGCGCTCTCCCCCGCCGACCGGCCGCCGGCCACGCTCGGGGCGACGCTGCTGGCCTGCCTCGCCTTCACCTATCTCAACCCGCACGTGTACCTCGACACCGTCCTCCTGCTCGGCGGGGTGGCCCGCCAGCACCCGCACCACTGGGTCTTCGGCGCGGGCGCGGCGCTCGCCAGCGCGGTCTGGTTCACCACCATCGGCGCCGCCGCCCACCGGCTCGCGCCCGTGCTGGCCCGCCCGACGGCCTGGCGGGTCGTCGACGGTGCGATCGCCCTCGTGATGACCGCGCTCGCGGCCGGGCTGCTGCTCGGCTGACCCGGCGACGCCGGGCCGCTCGCGACCTCTTCCTGGCCGAGCTGGCGGTCTCCGGCGACGCCCGGCCGGGGGTGTTTTCGGCGACCACCGGGGGCGCGGACGGCGGCCGGCGGGAATGATGGCGGGGTGCGGTTCCTACACGGCGCGGTTCCCGCGCACGACCTGACCTACAACGACGTCTTCATGGCGCCGGCCCGCTCCGAGGTGGGCTCGCGGCTCGACGTCGACCTGGCCACCAGCGACGGCACGGGCACCACCATCCCGCTGGTCGTGTCGAACATGACCGCGGTGTCCGGCCGCCGGATGGCCGAGACGGTCGCCCGGCGCGGCGCGATCGCGGTCATCCCGCAGGACATCCCGATCGAGGTGGTGGCGAACGTCGTCGCCTGGGTCAAGCGGCGGCACCTGGTGCACGACACCGCGATCACGCTCGGCCCGACCGACACCGTCGGGGACGCGATCCACCTGCTGCCGAAGCGGTCGCACGGCGCCGTGGTGGTGATCGACGACGAGGGCCGGCCGCTGGGCGTGGTGACCGAGGCGGACACCGTGGGCGTGGACCGCTTCGCCCAGCTCCGGCACGTGATGTCCACCGAGCTGCACACCGTGCCGGCCGACGCGGATCCGCGTACGGGCTTCGACCGGCTCTCGGCCGGCCGGCGCCGGCTCGCCCCGGTGGTCGACGCCGAGGGCCGCCTCGTCGGGGTGCTGACCCGGCAGGGCGCGCTGCGGGCGACCCTCTACAAGCCGGCGGTGGACGACCGGGGCCGGCTGCGCATCGCCGCCGCCGTCGGCATCAACGGCGACGTGACCGGCAAGGCGGCGGCGCTGCTGGATGCCGGGGTGGACACGCTGGTCGTGGACACCGCGCACGGTCACCAGGACCGGATGATCTCCGCGCTGCGGGCCGTCCGCGCGCTGGACCCGGCGGTCCCGGTCGCCGCCGGCAACGTGGTGACCGCCGAGGGCGTACGCGACCTGGTGGAGGCGGGCGCCGACATCGTCAAGGTGGGCGTCGGCCCGGGTGCGATGTGCACCACCCGGATGATGACCGGGGTGGGCCGGCCGCAGTTCTCCGCCGTGCTCGACTGCGCCGCGGCGGCCCGTCAGCTCGGCCGGCACGTCTGGGCCGACGGCGGCGTACGGCACCCGCGGGACGTGGCGCTGGCCCTGGCCGCCGGCGCGTCGAACGTGATGATCGGCTCCTGGTTCGCCGGCACCTACGAGTCCCCCGGCGACCTCTACACCGCCGCCGACGGCCGGCGCTACAAGGAGAGCTTCGGGATGGCGTCGGCGCGGGCGGTCAGCGCGCGGACGGCCGACGACAGCGCGTACGACCGGGCCCGCAAGGCGGTCTTCGAGGAGGGCATCTCCTCGGCCCGGATGTACCTGGACCCGGCCCGCCCCGGCGTGGAGGACCTGATCGACGAGATCATCGCCGGGGTGCGCAGCGCCTTCACCTACGCCGGCGCCCGGGACCTGGCGGAGTTCCACGAGCGGGCCGTCGTCGGCGTGCAGAGCACGGCCGGCTACACCGAGGGGATGCCGCTGCCCACGAGCTGGTGAGACGGCCCCCGCCGGCCGTCACTCCTCGGGGAAGAGGCGTCGGATGACCTCGCGGGCGGCGGCCCGGGGGTCGTCGCCCACCCGCTCCGGCAGCGCGCCGGCGAGCCAGAGCGTGGCGAAGCCGTGCACGATCGACCAGGCGGCGAGCGCGTCGCCCTGCGGATCCTCCGCCGTCGGGCGTCCCTGGGGCAGCCCGGCGACCCCGGCGTGCAGCGCGTCGCCGGCGCGCCGGCGGGCCGCCGCCACGTCGTCGGCGTCGGCCCGGTAGAGGTCCGGGCGGAACATCACCTCGAAGTGCGCGCGGTGCCGGACGGCGAAGTCGACGTACGCGACGCCGCTGTCCAGCAGGTCCTCCGCGCCGCCCAACGCCTCGGCGAGCAGGTCGAAGCCCTCGGCGGCGAGGGCGGTGAGCAGGCCGGCCTTGTCGCCGAAGTGGTGCGCCGGGGCGGCGTGCGATACGCCGGCCCGGCGGGCCAGGTCGCGCAGGCTCAGCGCCCCGGGGCCGGACTCCTCGATCACCGACACCGCCGCCGTGAGCAGGGCGCGACGCAGGTCGCCGTGGTGGTAGCCGCGTGTTCCGGTCATGCCGCGATCCTATCTTGCCATTGACAAGATGCCACCTCGGGGCGCAATCTTGTCGGCGACAAGTTCACCCCGCTCGGGAGGTATCGATGGCTCCGCTGATCGCGCTCGTGGCCGGCACCGCGCTCGCCCGGCTGGCCGGCCTGGCCGGCGTGGCCGCGCTCGACGGCTGGCACCCCGCGCTGCGGGTGGGGCTGGCGCTGATGTTCGTGGTGACCGGCCTCGCACACTTCGCCGCCACCTACCGGTCGGACATGATCGCGATGGTGCCGCCCGTCCTCCCCCGACCCGACCTGCTGGTCACGGTCACCGGGGTGCTGGAACTGGTGGGCGCGGCCGGGCTGCTCGTGCCGGCGACCGCCCGCTGGGCCGCGGCCGGGCTGGCCCTGTTGATGCTGGCCATGTTCCCGGCGAACGTCTCGGCGGTGCGGCGCGGGCTGACCCTCGGGGGCCGACCGGCGACCCCTCTGGGGCCACGGACGGCGGAACAGGTCCTCTTCGTCGGCGCGGCCCTCGCAATTTCGTTTGGGGCCTGACGTTCAGGGGGCTAATCTAGCCACCATGAAACTGATCGAGCTGCGGGACGTGCCCCTCGGGCGACTGCTCGTGGTCGCCGGGCACGTCACCGGGCAGCGGTGGAACCGCTACCTCGCCGAGGAACACGGGCTCACCCAGGCCGGGATGGCCACCCTGATGACCCTCGCCGAACACGGCGAGCTGCCGCACCGCACGGTGGCCGACCACTGCTTCGTCCGGCCGGCCACCCTCACCGGCATCGTGGACACGCTGGAACGCGACGGCCTGGTCGAGCGGCAGCGCGACGAGGCCGACCGGCGCAGCATCCGGATCGCGATCACCCCGGCCGGCCAGGCCCGGATCGACGCGCTGACCGCCGTGATCCGGTCCGGCGCTCCGCTGACCTCGGTCGACGCCGACCCGGCGAAGGCGGAGGTGATCCGCCAGTTCCTCCTGGAGGTCATCGGCAGCGGGGACGCCGGCACGCCGGAAGGGGCTCCGGCATGTTGATCCGGCTGCTGCGCACACACCTGCGCCCCTACCGCCGGGCACTGGCGGCGGTGCTGCTGCTCCAGTTCGTCGGCACGATGGCGTCGCTCTACCTGCCCAGTCTCAACGCCGACATCATCGACCTCGGCGTGGCGCGGGGCGACACCGACTACATCACGCGCACCGGCGGGTGGATGCTCGCGGTCAGCCTGGTGCAGATCGTCTGTTCCGTCGCCGCCGTCTACCTCGGCGCACGCACCGCGATGGGCTTCGGCCGGGACGTGCGGGCGGCGGTGTTCGGGCACGTGAACCGCTTCTCCGCCCGCGAGGTGGCCCGGTTCGGCGCGCCCTCGCTGATCACCCGCAACACCAACGACGTGCAGCAGGTGCAGATGCTCGTGCTGATGAGCTGCACCATGCTGGTCGCCGCGCCGATCATGAGCGTCGGCGGCGTGGTGATGGCGCTGCGCGAGGATCTCGGGCTCTCCTGGCTGATGCTGGTCAGCGTGCCCGTGCTGGCCGTCGCCCTGGGGCTGATCATCCGGCGGATGGTGCCGGGCTTCCGGCTCATGCAGACCCGGATCGACTCGGTCAACCGGGTGCTGCGGGAGCAGATCACCGGCATCCGGGTGGTCCGGGCGTTCGTCCGGGAGCCGTACGAGACGGAGCGCTTCGCCACCGCGAACGCCGACCTCACCGCGACCGCCCTGCGCACCGGCCGCCTGATGGCGTTGATCTTACCCGTGGTGATGCTGGTGCTCAACGTCTCCAGCGTCGCGGTGCTCTGGTTCGGCGCCCAGCGCGTCGACGCCGGGGCGATCCAGGTCGGCGCCCTCACCGCCTTCCTGCAGTACCTGATGCAGATCCTGATGGCCGTCATGATGGCCACCTTCATGCTGATGATGGTGCCCCGCGCGGCGGTCTGCGCGGAGCGGATCGTCGAGGTGCTGGACACCGACTCCTCGGTGGTGCCGGCGCCCCGCCCGGTCACCGAGGTGTCCACGCGCGGCGAGCTGGAGCTGCGCGACGTGTCGTTCCGGTATCCGGGGGCCGCCGCACCGGTGTTGCGGGACGTGTCCTTCCGGGTGACGCCGGGGACCACCACGGCGGTCATCGGCAGCACCGGCGCGGGCAAGACCACGCTGCTGACGCTCGTCCCCCGGCTGGTCGACGTGACCGCCGGCACCGTGCTGGTCGACGGCGTCGACGTCCGCGACCTGGCGCCGGACGAGCTGTGGCGCCGGATCGGGCTGGTGCCGCAGAAGCCCTACCTGTTCACCGGGACGGTGGCGAGCAACCTGCGCTACGGCAACCCGGACGCGACCGACGCAGAACTCTGGGACGCGCTGGAGATCGCCCAGGCGCGGGACTTCGTCGAGGCGATGCCCGAGGGGCTGGCGTCGCCGATCGCGCAGGGCGGCACGAACGTCTCCGGCGGGCAGCGGCAGCGGCTCGCGATCGCCCGGGCCCTGGTGCGCCGGCCGGAGATCTACCTCTTCGACGACTCCTTCTCCGCGCTCGACCTCGGCACCGACGCGCGGCTGCGGGCGGCGCTGCGGCCGGTCACCGCGGACGCCGCCGTGGTGATCGTGGCGCAGCGGGTCTCCACGATCGTCGAGGCCGACCAGATCATCGTGTTGGAGGACGGGGGCGTGGTCGGGATGGGCCGACACGACGAGTTGCTGGACACCTGCCCGACGTACGCCGAGATCGTGGCGTCGCAGAACACGGCGGGGGTGGCGGCGTGAGCAAGCGAACCATCGGGCACAGCAGCGTGGCGCCTCGCGCCGCCGCCGAGCGGAGCGAGGTGGCCGCGTGAGCGCCGTACCACAGCAGAAGCCGGCCGCCGACGCGCGGACGCCGAAGCGGCTGCCGAGCGGCGGGCAGCGTGGCGGCCCGCCGTGGGCGGGGGCCGGGATGCCCGCCGAGCGGTCGATGAACTTCGGGCCGTCGGCCCGGCGGCTGCTGCGCCGGCTGCGCCCGGACCGCCTCGCGCTCGTCGCGGTGATCGCGCTGGCGGTGGTCAGCGTCGGGCTGAGCGTGGTCGGGCCGAAGGTGCTCGGGCACGCCACCGACCTGATCTTCACCGGGGTGATCGGCCGGCAGCTGCCGGCGGGCACCACCGCCGACCAGGCGGTGGCCGCGGCCCGGGCGGCCGGCAACGACAGCTTCGCCGACATGCTCGCGCGGATGGACGTGGTGCCCGGCGTGGGCATCGACTTCGCCGCGCTGGCGCGGGTGCTGCTGCTGGCGCTCGGCCTCTACCTGGCGGCCAGCGCGCTGATGTGGTGGCAGGGCTGGCTGCTCACCGGCGTGGTGCAGCGGACCGTGCTGCGGCTGCGCGCCGACGTGGAGGACAAGCTCAACCGGCTGCCGCTGCCCTACTTCGACCGGCAGCCCCGCGGCGAGCTGCTCAGCCGGGTCACCAACGACATCGACAACATCTCGACCAGCCTCCAGCAGACCCTGAGCCAGTTGCTCACCTCGCTGCTCACCGTGGTCGGCGTGCTGGCCATGATGTTCTGGATCTCGCCGTTGCTGGCCCTGGTGGCGCTGGTCGCGGTGCCGGTGTCGGTCGTCGTCACCGGCGCGATCGCCAAGCGGTCGCAGGCGCAGTTCATCGCCCAGTGGACGCACACCGGCGAGCTGAACGGCCAGATCGAGGAGGCGTTCACCGGCCACGAGCTGGTCAAGGTCTTCGGCCGGCAGCGCGAGGTGGAGGCCGCCTTCACCGCCAAGAACGAGGAGCTGTTCCGGGCCAGCTTCGGCGCCCAGTTCGTCTCCGGGATCATCATGCCGGCGATGATGTTCGTCGGGAACCTCAGCTACGTGGCGATCGCCGTGGTCGGCGGCCTGCGGGTGGCGTCGGGGTCGATGAGCCTCGGCGACGTGCAGGCGTTCATCCAGTACTCCCGGCAGTTCACCCAGCCGCTCACCCAGGTCGCCTCGATGGCGAACCTGCTCCAGTCCGGGGTGGCCTCCGCCGAGCGGGTCTTCGCGGTGCTCGACGCCGAGGAGCAGAGCCCCGACCCGGCCGAGCCGGCCCGGGTGACCGACCCGCACGGCCGCGTCGAGTTCCAGCACGTCTCCTTCCGGTACGCCCCGGACAAGCCGCTGATCGAGGACCTGTCGCTGGTCGCCGAGCCCGGGCACACCGTCGCCATCGTCGGGCCGACCGGGGCCGGCAAGACCACCCTGGTCAACCTGGTCATGCGCTTCTACGAGCTGGACGCCGGCCGGATCACCCTGGACGGCGTGGACATCACCACGATGCGCCGCGACGACCTGCGCGGCCGGGTCGGGATGGTGCTCCAGGACACCTGGCTCTTCGGCGGCACCATCCGCGACAACATCGCCTACGGCCGGCCGGACGCGACCGAGGAGGAGATCCTGGCCGCGGCCCGGGCGACCTTCGTGGACCGGTTCGTGCGCAGCCTCCCCGACGGCTACGACACGGTGATCGACGAGGAGGGCAGCAACGTCAGCGCCGGCGAGAAGCAGCTCATCACCATCGCCCGGGCGTTCCTCGCCGAGCCGTCGCTGCTGATCCTGGACGAGGCGACCAGCTCCGTGGACACCCGCACCGAGGTGCTGCTCCAGCGGGCGATGGCCGCCCTGCGCTCGGACCGCACCAGCTTCGTCATCGCGCACCGGCTCTCCACCATCCGCGACGCCGACCTGATCCTGATGATGGAGGACGGCCGGATCGTGGAGCAGGGCACGCACGACGAACTGCTGGCCGCGCGGGGCGCGTACCACCGGCTGTACCGGTCGCAGTTCACCGCCGCCGCCCGGCCCGACCCCGAGCCCGCGTCGCTGTGACGGTGGTCGCCGTGACGACAGACCGCCCGGCCGCGACGAGCGGCCGGGCGACGGGGCCGGGGCCGGGCGGAGGCTCAGTGCGCCGGGAGGAGGGTCGCGCCGCGCCCGGCCACGACCGCGCCGATCAGCCGGAGGGCGTCGGCGGCGGGCATCGGGTCCAGGGCGCGGCCGCCGCGCAGGCGCAGCGAGACGTCGCCCTCGGCCGCCTCGCGGGGGCCGATCACGGCGGCGTACGGGACCCGGGCGCGGGCGGCGTCGCGGATGCGGGCACCCAGCGAGCCGGCCGACTCCACCTCGACCCGCAGCCCCGCCGCGAGCGCGTTCCGGGCGAGCCGGGCCGCCGCCCCGGCCTGGTCGTCCCCGACCGGCAACACGACCAGCTGCACCGGGGCGTACCAGGCGGGGAAGGCGCCCTCGTGCACCTCGATCAGGTACGCGAACAGCCGCTCCATGCTGCCGACGAGGCTGCGGTGCACCATCACCGGTCGACGCCGCCCCCCGGTCGGGTCGGTGTACGACAGGTCGAACCGCTCCGGCTTGTCGAAGTCGAGCTGGACGGTGGAGAGGGTGGACTCCCGCCCGGCGGCGTCCAACACCTGGATGTCGATCTTCGGCCCGTAGAACGCCGCCTCCCCCGGGGCCTCGGTGAACTCCACCCCGTCGAGCGCGGCGCGGAGCAGTTCCTCGGCCCGCGCCCACTGCTCGTCGTCCCCGACGTACTTCTCCCCCGGCCCCCGCAGCGACAGCCGGAACCCCGCCGGCCGTACGCCGAGCGCGGCGTGCGCCTCGCGGATCAGCCGGAGGATCTCCGCCACCTCCTCGCCCACCTGCTCCAAGGCGCAGAAGTTGTGCGCGTCGTTGAGCGAGATGGCCCGCACCCGGGACAGCCCGCCGAGCACCCCCGAGCGCTCGGCCCGGTACATGCCGCCCAGCTCGGCGATCCGCAGCGGCAGTTCCCGGTAGGAGCGGCCCCGGGCCCGGTAGACGAGGGCGTGGTGCGGGCAGAGCGCCGGGCGCAACACGAACTCGTCGTCGGCGGAGAGCCGCATCGGGGGGAACATGTCGTCGGCGAAGTAGCCGAGGTGGCCGGAGAGCTCGAACAGCTCCCGTTTGCCCAGCGGCGGGGTGTGCACGTGCCGGTAGCCGGCCCGGCGCTCCAGGTCGCGGACGTACTCCTCGACGGCGTGCCGGGCGGCGGCACCGGCCGGCAGCCAGAGCGGCAGTCCGGCGCCGGCCAGTGGGTCGGAGACGAACAGGTCCAGCTCCCGGCCGAGCCTGCGGTGGTCGATCATGTCGCGCTCCTTGATCGGGTACGACCCGGAAGCGACCCGGTCACCGGACGCCACGAGGCCCCGGGGCGGATCGCCCCGGGGCCTCGTCGACGGTCAGGTCAGTGCGGCGCGCCGGGGTCTCCCGGCGTCGTCGTCAGCACCGCACCGCTCATGCGGCGACGGTACGCCCGCCCGCGCGGGGGCGGCAGCCGGTTTTTCGCGGGCGGCGCGGCACCTCGCGCCCTGCCCGGGGTCGCGGGAGCGGACGGCCCGCGGAACGGGGGCGGGCCGCCGGCACGGGACCTGCCGGCGGCCCGCGGCGGCCCGGTCGTCGAGAACGGGGGACCCGACGGTGGTGGGGCCGCGCGCCGACAACGGTACGCCGACCGACGCCGATCCGCCGACCCTCGGCGGTACGCCGTCGCGTCACCTTCGCCGACGCCCGCTCGTTGGTCCCGGGTAGCCCTGCCGTGTCGGCGGTCACCACGAGCCAGGGCCGTGCCCGGTGACGCCGGACACGCCGTCAGGCTCGACACACCGATCGGCCCCATCCGGCGAGGTGGCAGTGGTGCCCGAACTACTCACTGAGGTCGCGTCGCCGACCTGGGCGTACCTCGCGCTGCTCGGGCTGCTGATCGCCGACGCCTTCGTCCCGGTGATCCCCACCCAGGTCGTCATGATCACCAGCGGCGCCCTGACCGTGTACGGCGGGCTGAACCTGCCGGTGACCATCGCCGTCGGCGCGCTCGGCGTCTTCGCCGGAGACCTCGCCTGCTACCTGCTCGGGCGGGGCGCACCCGACCGCCGGCCGCCGCGCGACGTCGCGCCGGGCCGGGCCCGACGGGTCGCCAGCCGGGTCACCCAGGGGCTGCGCCGGCCCGGCCCGCTCGTCATCCTGCTCTGCCGCTTCGTGCCGGGCGGCCGGATGGCGGCCTGCTTCTCGGCCGGCCGCAGCCGGTACCCGTACCGGCTGTTCCTGCTCTACGAGGGCCTGGCGGCGCTGGGCTGGGCGACGTACGGCGGGCTGGTCGGGCACCTGGGCGGGACGGCGCTGACCGAGTCGGCGTGGCGGCTGGCGGTGATCGCGGCGGTGGCGGCGGCCGGGTTCGCGGCGGCGGGCTGGGCCATGACCGTCGTCGGCGCCCGGCGGGCGGCCGGGCCGGATCCGGCGGTGCCGGTCGTCGTCGGGGCGCGGGCGGACGTTCCCGGGGCGGACTGACCCACCCCGGCCGCCTAGGGGTGGTCCCCGGGACCGATCTCGGTGGCCCGCCCGGATCCGTCTGGGGTCCCCGGCGGGACAGGCTGAGGCATGCCTGGTACCCGGAACAGTGGACTGCTGGCCCTCGGCGGGATCGCCGTGGCGGCGCTGCTCGCCGTGATCGGCCACGTCGAGGTGAACGACGACCTGGACCCCTGGGCACTGACCGTCAGCGACTTCGCGGTCTCCGACCGCGGCGGCATGATCGACGCGGCCATGGTCGTGCTCGCCGCGGCCACCGCCGTGCTCCTGCCCGCCCTGCGGCGCGCGCACCGCTCCCCCGCCGCCCGCCCGGGGCGGGCCGCCGAGCTGCTCCTGGCCGCCTGGATCGGCGGGCTGCTGCTGGCCGCGGTCGTGCCGACGAACGAGCCCGGCCTGCCCATGGACACCGCCGCCTACGTCCACCGGTACGCCTCGGTGGTCGCCTTCCTGGCGCTGCCGCTCGCCGGCTGGCTGCTCGCGGCCCGGCTGCCGGCCGTCGCCCGCGCGGTCCGCGGGCTCACCCTGGTCAGCCTGGCCCTCGCCGCGGCGATGGTCTGGTCGGCCTACCCGGGCGACCGGCTGCTGCTCGGGCTGGTCGAGCGGCTGCTGATCCTCGCCGAGGTCGCCGTGCTCGCCGTCGTCGCGGTCACCCTGCTCCGCCGGTCGCCCACGGCCGACCTCCCGGGCGGCCGGGTCACTCCAGCTCGTGGAGCATGAGCTGGCGGGCGGCCTCGGTGACCGAGCCGGACAGGCTCGGGTAGATCGTGATGGTCTGGGCCAGCTCGTTGACCGTGAGGTTGTTCTCCACCGCCATGGTGATCGGCAGGATCAGCTCGCTCGCCTTCGGCGCCACCACCACGCCGCCGATCACCTGGCCGCTCGCCGGTCGGCAGAAGAGCTTGACGAAGCCGTCGGCGAGGCCGTCCATCTTCGCGCGGGCGTTGCCGTCCAGCGGCAGCATGACCTGCCGGGCCGGCACCTTGCCCGCGTCGACCTCGTCCTGCGAGACGCCGACGGTGGCCAGCTCCGGGTCGGTGAACACGTTCGCCGCGACGGTACGCAGCCGCAGCGGCCGGACGGCCTCGCCGAGCGCGTGCCACATCGCGATCCGGCCCTGCATGGCGGCGACGCTGGCCAGCGGCAGCACGCCGGTGCAGTCGCCGGCGGCGTAGATGCCGGGCACGTTGGTGCGGGAGACCCGGTCGACGGTGACGTACCCGCCCCGGGCCAGCTCGACGCCGTACTCGGCCAGGCCCAGGTCGGCGGTGTTGGGGATCGAGCCGACCGCGATCAGCGCGTGCGAGCCGGACACCTTCCGGCCGTCGGAGAGCTCGACCTCCACCCCGTCGGCGGTGCGGCGCACGGCGTCGGCCCGGGAGTTGTTCAGGATGCTCATGCCCCGGTTGCGGAAGACCCGCTCGATGGCCATCGCCGCGTCGGCGTCCTCGTGCGGCATCACCCGGTCGCGGCTGGAGACCAGGGTCACCTGGACGCCCATCGCGAGGTAGGCGCTGGCGAACTCGGCGCCCGTGACGCCGGAACCGACCACGACCAGGTGCTCGGGCAGCTCCGGCAGGTCGTACACCTGGCGCCAGGTCAGGATGCGCTCGCCGTCGGGTACGGCGGTGGGCAGTTGGCGCGGGGTGGCGCCGGTGGCGATCAGCACGGTCGACGCGTCGATCGCCTGTTCCCCGCCGCCGTCGGCCGGGGTGACGACCACGCGGTGGGTGTGGCCGAGCGTGTCCTCGCCGAGCCGGGCGGTGCCCGCGACGAAGGTCACCCCCGCCTTGACCAGCTTGGCGTGGATGTCGGCGGACTGGGCCAGCGCGAGGCGCTTGACCCGCTCGTGCACCGCCCGGGCGTCGACGGTGACGGCCTCCAGCCCGTCGGAGTGCACCCCGAACTCCTCGGTGTCCCGGTAGCCGGTCACCACCTCGGAGCTGGCGATGAAGGTCTTCGACGGGACGCAGTCGGAGAGCACGCAGGCCCCGCCGGCGCCCTCGGCCTCGACGACGGTGACGTCGGCGTCAAGCTGCGCGGCGACCAGGGCGGCCTCGTAGCCCGCCGGTCCGCCGCCGATGATCACGATCCGGCTCACAGCGCTCGCCCTTCGTCAGTGCTCACAGTGACTTTCTTCTCCCGAACGCGTCCGACACGCACCGTCGTATTCTCCCCCACCCGGCGGGCGGGCTATCGTCATCGCCGTGCGTCATTACGCCGCCTACGGCTCAAACCTCGACCCCGCCCGCATGCGCGCCTACTGCCCGCATTCGCCGATGGTGGGCACCGGCTGGCTGGAAGGCTGGCGGCTCACCTTCGCGGGCGAGGACGTGATCGGCTGGGAGGGCGCGGTCAGCACCGTCGTCGAGTCCCCCGGCGACCGGGTGTTCGTGGCGCTCTACGACATCCACCCCTACGACGCCGCCCAGCTCGACGAGATCGAGGGGGTGACCGCCGGCACGTACCGCAAGCTGCACGTGCGCGTCTCCACCCTCGACGGGGACGTGACCGCGTGGGTCTACGTCTTCGACGGCTACGAGGGCGGCCTGCCCACCTCGTGGTACCTGTCGGAGATCGCGAACGCCGCCGAGAAGGCGGGCGCGCCGGACGACTACGTCACCGATCTGCGGTCCCGCCCCACCGGCACCGCGTCTGCCTGACGCGGCTCGTCGGCCCAGCGCGTTTCCCACGGCCCCCAGTCTGCTACCGGGCGGACCGTCGCCACGATCCGGCCCCGGCCGGGGTCGTCAATCACACACCCGTGGCGGGAACGACCAACTCGTACATGTCGGTCCAGCGCACCTCGCGCAGCCCCACGGAGCGGTAGAGCGTGACCGGGGCGGTCGGGTTGGTCAGGTCCACGCCCAGCCCGGCGGACTCCCGGCCCTTGGTGGAATAGACGGTGAAGGCCCGCCACAGCAGCGCCGCCCCCACCCCCCGCCGCCGGTACGCCGGCAGCACCGACAGGCTGCGTACGAAGCCCTCGTTCTGCTCCAGCGCCTGGTCCGAGGACTGGAGCACGCCGGCCCGTACCCCGTCGACCTCGGCGACGAACCACTCGTCCCAGGTGGTGCCGTGCTGGGCGACCTGCTGCCGCCAGCGGTCGAACCCGACCGGCTCGTAGTCCGGAGTGTCCCGGAACGCGATGTCGAAGATCCGGTGGAACTCGCGCAGGTCGGCCTCGTCGTCGCCGCGCAGCGGGCGGACGGTCACCCCGGGCGGGGGCGGCGGCTCGGCGGGCAGCCCGGCCAGCGGCCGGCGCATCCGCACGTACCGCTTGGCGAGGGTGAACCCGGCCTCGGCCAGCTCCGCCGCCCAACGCGTCTCGGGGGCGAAACCGGCGGTGCGGACGGTCATCGCCGGCACACCCCGCTCGGCGGCGCGTTCGGCGACGCGGTCGAGCTGCCGGGCGAGCAGCGGCGCACGCACGTCGGCGCCGCGCTCCGGGTCCACGTACACCTCGACGAACTCGCGCCCCACGCCGGTCGGGTTGTCCAGCGTCGCCCAGGCCACGACCACGCCCTCCGGGTCGGTGACCAGCCACGAGTCGCGCGCCGGGTCGAAGAACGGCGCGGTCAGCGCGGCCGTGACGTCCTCGGCGTCGAAGTCGGGGTAGCCGACGGCGAAGGTGTCGGCGGCGTGCACCACGGCCAGGATCGCCGGGACGTCGTCCAGGGTGGGGCGGCGGGCGTGCCAGCCGGCGGGGAGAGTCACGGGGGCGATCCTGACAGGCGGGGCGCCGGAACGCCGCCGAATTTCGCGCGGCCCCAGGTCACGCCGGCCGGGCGCCGGGCGTCGGCCCGTACCGGTCCGGGGTGCGGGCGGAACCGGGCTCAGCCCCGGCCCGCCAGGTGGGCCCGGGTCGCGAAGAGCAGGTCCACCAGCTCGGCGCCGTCCGCCGGGCCGAGTGCCGCGAACGCCGGCGAGACCAACCGGTCGGTCACCGCTTCGGCCCAGAGGCGCCGCCGGACCAGCGGCCCGACCGGCGGGTACGGCGGTTGCCAGCCGCAGGCCACCGCGCCCGCCTCCCCCTCCGGCCCGGCGAGCACGGCCTCCAGCGGAGTCATCCCGCCGGCCCGGACGGCGAGCAGGTACGCCCCGGCGAAGTGCTCCCGGAGCAGGCGCAGGCCGACGGCCGCCCGGGCGCCGGCGGTGCGCTCCGGCACCGGCATCGCCCGCCACGCGGCGAAGAGCGGCATGCCGCTGGCGTCCGCCGCCTCGACGGCCCGGCCGAGCAGCGCCGCGAGCCGACCCGCCCCGGGGAGGGCGTCGAGGTGCTCGTCGCCCCAGCGGCAGCACTCGGCGAGGGTGGCGGCGGCCACCTCGACCGGCCGGACGGTGCGCAGGGCCGCGTCCCATCCGTCGGCGACCGCGTCGGGAGCGAGGAAGCCGAGGGCGGCGGCGACCGTCTCGGCCCGGACGTCCCCGAGGGCGCCGGCCCGGCCGGTGACGTAGAACGCCCAGCCGGAGATCCCGAGCAGCCGGGCCCGGCGCAGGGTGGCCGGGCAGCGGGTGAACGCGTCACCGAGTTCGAGCACCACGGGCTTGCTGGCCGCGGCGACCTGCTCCGGCGTCATCCGTCCGTTCCCGGGTCGACCCGTCCCTCCACGGGGGTCAGTCTGCCGCGTCGTCGCCCGGCTCGGCATCCCCCTCTTCGGCGTCGAGGGCCTCGACCGCCGCCTCGACCTCGCCGGCGCGGCGGCGGGCGGCGGTGGCCGTCCGTTCCGCCCCGCGGCGGGCGAGCTTCGCCCGGCTCAGGTCCTGCTCGGCGACGGCCCGCCGCCGCTCCAGCTCGGCCAGCTCCGCCTCGATCGCGTCCAGGGCGGCGGCGCCGTCGCGCTCGGCCGCCGTCGCGTCGGCCAGCTCCGCCTCGGCCCGTTCCTGGTCGGTACGCGCCTTCGCCAGCTCCTTCTCCAGCGCCCGCCGCCGGCGGGCCCGTTCCGCCCGGGCCGCTCGTTCCGCCTGCTCGGCGCGGAGGGCGGCCCGGTCGGCGCCGGCCTTCCGCTTCCCGGCCGGCTCGGGCCGGGGCTCCGGTTCCGGCTCCTCGCCGCCGGTCACCAGGCGCAACTGCGGGCGGGGAACCTCCCCGAACCCGGCGTAGTTGGCGGCCCGCAGCAGCCGGCCGGAGCGGACCTGCTCGGCGACCTCGGTGTCGGAGAGCGCGGCGTTGAGGGTGCCCTCCACCTCGGCCAGCGGCAGCTTCCCGGCCGACGGCGCCCCCTCGGCCTCGGCCGCCAGCTTGCGCACCTCGGCGACGAGCGCGCCGACCACCGCCCGCCGCTGGGCGGACAGCTCCCGCAGCCGGGGCCCGCGCAGTTCGCGCTGGGCGGACCGCAGCGCCTCGGCGAGCTGGGCCAGGTCGGCGACCAGCTCGGGGCGGCGGATGGCGAGCAGGTTGACCAGCCAGGCGGCCACGGTGGGGCGACGCAGCCGGGCGATCTCCCGGGCGGTCTTCGGGTCGCCGGCCCGGCGCGCCTCGGCGGCGGCCTCGTCGCGGATCGCGACGAACCGGTCCGGCGGGGTGGTGTAGAGCCGGTGCAGCAGCTCTCGGGGCGGGCCGGGCATCGCCGTCAGGCGTCGATTCGCGTGCCCGGTTCGAGCCGGCGGTAGTCGACCTCGGAGAGCCGGGTGAAGTTGCTGTTCAGGACGCCGAGCCCGTGGTCGTTGAGCAGCCCGTCGTGCAGCGCGTACGCCCGGCGCGGGGCGACGGCGCGGAGGAAGTCCAACGACTCGGAGAACTTCGTCCACGGGGCGTGGATCGGCAGGAAGAGCGTGTCGACCTGCACGTCCTCCGGGACGACCAGGCTGTCCCCGGGGTGGTAGACCACGTCGCCGATCAGATAGGCCAGGTTGTCCACCACCGGGATGTCGGGGTGGATCACGGCGTGCCGGCCGCCGTAGGCGCGTACCGGCACCCCGGCGGCCGTGAACGACTGTCCGGGCTGGACCGGGTCGAGCGCCTCGGCCGCGTCGCCCAGGGTGCCGGCGAGGGCGGCCGGGCCGTGGATGCGGAACGGACGCCGGTCGAGCTGCCGGGTGACCGCCTCGACGTGCACGTGGTCGGGATGCTCGTGGGTGATCAGCACCGCGTCCGCCCCGTCGAGCGCCGCGGGCTCGCTGAACACGCCCGGATCGACGACGAGCACTCCCCCGTCGTGCTCCACCCGGACGCAGGAGTGGGCGTACTTGGTGATGTGCATCGTGACTCCAAGATTATCGAATCGTGATGTCCTGAGCGCAGTCTGCCGGAACCGGCGTGTTGGCGCGCCGCGTCTGACGTATCGCCCCACACGGGGGCGAGGACGAGGGGAGCCGGGATGGACGGACGGGAACGACGGCGTCGGGGCGTACGGCTGACGGCCGCCGCGCTGGTCGCGCTGCTGGGGTTGGCGGCCTGCGGCAGCGGCGACTCGGGCGGGAGCAACGACTCGGCCGTCAGCGCGCCGCAGGCCGCCCCGGCGGACAAGGGCCGGGCCGGCGGCGGGGCGGACCAGGGCGGCGGGCAGGCCGAGCAGGGCGGCGGCGCGGGCGCGCCGGACCTGCGGGTCGACCAGCGGTCCATCATCTACACCGGCACGATGCGGGTGAAGGTGGACGATGTGGACGCCGCCGCGCGGAGCGCGATCGCCACCGTGACGGCAGCCGGCGGCTTCGTCGGCGGCGACCGGCGGCGCAGCGCCGATGCCGACGCGACGGCACAGCTGGAGCTGCGGGTGCCAGCGGCGAAGTTCTACGGGGTCGTCGACGAGTTGGCGAAGCTGGGCCGGCAGGAGCGGCGGGAGATCGACACCGAGGACGTCACCGAGCAGATGGTCGACCTGGACGCCCGGATCACCACCCAGCGCGCCCGGGTGGAGAGCGCCCGGCGGCTGCTGGCCCGGGCCACCACGATCACGGACCTGGTGTCGCTGGAGAACGAGCTGTCCCGCCGGGAGGCCGACCTGGCCTCGCTGGAGGCGAAGAAGGAGCGGTTGACGGACCTGACCAGCCTGTCCACGATCACCGTGTCGCTGGTCGGGCCGGACGTCAGCACCACCGACGAGGAGACCGAGATCGGCTTCCTGGTCGGGCTCAAGGGCGGCTGGACGGTCTTCCTCACCTCGATGACCGTCCTGCTGACCGTGCTGGGCGCGGTGCTGCCGTGGCTGCTGGTGTTCGGCGTACCGCTGGCGGTGCTGTTGGTGGTGCTGCGCCGGCGGCGGCGCAGGGGCCCGCCGCCGGTGACGCCGGCCGGGCCGGCGGCGCCGCTGCCTACCGCGCCGCCGCCAGTGCCCGCAGCGCGGTCTGGACCATGAGCCGCACGCCGACCGGGATGGCCCGCTCGTCGACGTCGAACGAGGCGCGGTGCAGGTCCACGTTCGGGCCGGAGCGGCCCACGCCGAGCCGGGCGAGCGCGCCGGGGACGTACTCCAGGTACCAGGAGAAGTCCTCGCCGCCCATGCTCTGCGGGGTCTCGGCGATGCCCTCCGGCCCGAGCGCGGCGGCGGTGGCGGCGGTCAGGATCTGGATCGCCCGCGAGTCGTTGCTGACCGGGGGGCGACCGCGCAGGTATTCCAGGTCGACGGTGGCCCCGGTCGGCGCGATGACGTCGCGGACGACCTGACCCACGATCTTGGGGGCCAGCTCCCAGGTGTCGCGGTCCATCACCCGCAGGGTGCCGGAGGCGCACGCCTCGGAGGGGATGACGTTGTAACGGGTGCCGGCCGAGGCGTGGCCGAACACCAGCAGCAGCCCGCTGTTGGCCGGCACCCGGCGGCTGACCAGGGCCGGCACCTCGGTGATCAGGCGGCCCAGCGCGTCGACCAGGTCGACGGTCAGGTGCGGTCGGGCGGTGTGCCCGCCGGGGCCGGTGAGCCGGACGGTGACGTTGTCGGCGGCGGCGGTGATCGGGCCGACCCGCAGGCCGACCTTGCCGACCGGCTGGTTCGGGTCGCAGTGCAGCGCGAAGATCTGCACCACGTCGTCGAGGCCGCCGGCCTCGATGACCTCCAGCGAGCCACAGGGCAGGATCTCCTCGGCCGGCTGGAAGATCAGCCGGACCCGGCCGGGCAGCTCGCCGAGGTCGGCGAGCTGCGCCAGCAGCATGCCGACGCCGAGCATGACGGTGGTGTGCACGTCGTGGCCGCAGGCGTGGCAGACGCCGTCCACGGTGGAGCGGTACGGCACGTCCTTCGAATCGGTCAGCGGCAGCGCGTCGATGTCGGCGCGCAGCGCGACCACCGGGCCGTCGGGGCGGCCGTCGATGTCGCAGATGACCCCGTTGCCCTTGGGGAGCAGTCGCGGGCTCAGCCCCGCCAGGGACAGCTCCCGGGCGATCAGGGCGGCCGTCTCGAACTCCTCGCCGGAGAGTTCCGGATGCGAGTGGAGGTGACGGCGGGTGGCGATCAGCCCGGGCACCCGGAGGGCGAGCAGGTGGTCCAGCTCGAACGGCAGGGGCTGGGACCCGGACGGCGCCTCCGGCCAGGACGACGCCAGCTGGCTGCCGGTCGGCAGCGTCAACGCACTCGTCACGTCGAATTCTCGTTCACTAGAGATGGATGGATCATCAGGAACAGCAGACAGCCTAGACCTCCGGCGGTGACGCTGCGCAACGTCGTTCCGGTGATGATCAGAGCGCGCAGCGTCACGAATGCCCTGCTGGGAGCGTTCGTAGATCTGCGGGACAGCAGGTAGATCGCGTTCGAACGCCGTCATCTGCCCCACACCTCCTACACCGCGTAACCGACCCGGTCGTCACCAAATCGACGCCGATCTCGGGAGCCGTCGTTCCGAATTGTCGCATTAGTCGGTCCGGTGAACTGACACTCCGACAATTACGCGACCGCTGTCGGCGGCGAGGCTCCGAAGACGGTCACACGACCGAGCACGGAACGACCGCACACCGTGTGCGTCCGGGTCCACCCCGTCGGGATACCCCCGAACCCCTCCGGCAACCGCCGTGACCGGTGGGCCACGCCGCCCCGCCGTACGCGGAAGCCCCTCCGGCGGCGTCGCCGGGCCTGCTCCCGCGGTCTGCGTCGCCGATCGGCGACGGGAACTGACTCTGACTGTAGCGCTCGCCCGGCATGCGGTGCGACCTGCGAAAACGCTCCGACCGACCGGCCTGCGGGATCCGCCGGAACGGCCGACGGCCGGTCAGGTCGGAAGCGTTCAGAAGCGGTCGGCCGGGCGGTGCAACCCCCACACCTGGCGCAGGGTGCCGCAGACCTCGCCGACGGTGGCGCGGGCCCGCAGCGCCTCCTTCATCGGGTAGAGCACGTTCTCCGTGCCCTCGGCGGCGGCGCGCAGCTCCGCCAGCGCCCGCTCGACCGCGCCCGCGTCCCGCTCGGCGCGCAGTCGGGCCAGCCGCTCGGCCTGCGCCGCCTCGATCGCCGGGTCGACCCGCAGCGGCTCGTACGGCTCCTCCTCGTCGATGGCGAACCGGTTGAGGCCCACCACCACCCGCTCGCCGGAGTCGATCTCCTGCGCGATCCGGTACGCGGACTGCTCGATCTCCCGCTTCTGGAAGCCCGCCTCGATGGCGTCGACCGCCGAACCGTGGTCGAAGACCCGGTCCATCAGCTCGGTCGCCGCCGCCTCGATCTCGGCGGTCATCGCCTCCACCACGTACGAGCCGGCGAAGGGGTCGACGGTGGCGGTCAGGTCGGTCTCGTACGCCAGCACCTGCTGGGTGCGCAGCGCCAGCCGGGCCGCCTTCTCGGTGGGCAGCGCGATGGCCTCGTCGAAGCTGTTGGTGTGCAGCGACTGCGTGCCGCCGAGCACCGCGCCGAGCCCCTGCACCGCCACCCGGACCAGGTTCACCTCGGGCTGCTGGGCGGTGAGCTGCACGCCCGCCGTCTGGGTGTGGAAGCGCAGCATCATCGACTTCGGGTCCTTGGCGCCGAAGTCGTCGCGCATCAGCCGGGCCCAGATCCGCCGGGCGGCCCGGAACTTCGCCACCTCCTCCAGCAGCGTGGTGCGGGCGACGAAGAAGAACGACAACCGGGGTGCGAAGTCGTCCACGGCCAGCCCCGCCGCGAGCGCGGCCCGGACGTACTCGACGCCGTTGGCCAGGGTGAACGCGATCTCCTGCGCGGGCGTCGCGCCGGCCTCGGCCATGTGGTAGCCGGAGATGGAGATGGTGTTCCACTTCGGCACCTCCTTGCGGCAGTAGCCGAAGGTGTCGGCGACCAGCCGCAGCGAGGGCTTCGGCGGGAAGATGTACGTCCCCCGGGCGATGTACTCCTTGAGGATGTCGTTCTGGATCGTGCCGTTCAGCGCCGTGCCGGGGACGCCGTTCTCCTCGGCCACGAGCTGGTAGAGCAGGAGCAGCACCGAGCCGGGCGCGTTGATGGTCATCGACGTGGAGACCTTGTCCAGCGGGATGCCGTCGAAGAGCAGCCGCATGTCCTCGATCGAGTCGATGGCCACCCCGACCTTGCCCACCTCGCCGTGCGCGATCGGGTCGTCGGAGTCGTAGCCCATCTGCGTCGGCAGGTCGAAGGCGACCGAGAGGCCCATCGTGCCGGCCCGCAACAACTGGTGGTACCGCGCGTTGGACTCGGTGGCGGTGCCGAAGCCGGCGTACTGGCGCATCGTCCAGGGGCGGGAGGTGTACATGGTGGGGTAGACCCCCCGCGTGTACGGGAACTCGCCCGGGCCGCCCAGCCGGGAGTCCAGGTCCTCCGGAAGGTCGGCGGCCGTGTAGACGCCCTTGATCGGGAAACCGGACTCGCTTGACCGCCGTTCGCTCATTAGCGGATGGTAGGACGCGCGACGGCGTCGGCGGGTGAGGGATAGCGCACACCCGACCCGTGGACATCGACGAGAGGTGAACGTCAGGGCACGTATGGTCCAGTTCGGTAAACGTCCGTCGCGTCGGGTTTCGCATCGGGCGTCGGAACCAGCAAGATAGGGGAGTTGTGTCCCAGCCCCCCTCGATTTCCCCCGGTGGCTTTTCTGTGACTCAGATCCCGACGTGGAGCGGCGGACCAGTCAGTCCCCCCAACGGACGCGCGACCCCCGGCACGACCATCGGTGGTCGTTACTCGCTGCGTTCCGCGGTGGGCAACGGCGGCATGGGCACGGTCTGGCGTGCCACAGACACGCTCCTGCGGCGGGACGTCGCCGTCAAGGAGGTCGTCCTGCCCCCGGGTCTGGCCCCCAGCGACCGCGACGCCATGTACGAGCGCACCCTGCGCGAGGCCCGCGCGGCGGCCGCGATCCAGCACCCGGCCGTCGTGCAGGTCTACGACGTGGTCACCGAGGGCGGCCGACCCTGGATCGTGATGGAGCTGCTCGACGCCCGCAGCCTCGCCGACATGGTGATCGAGGACGGGCCGGTCGCGCAGCGGGTGGTCGCCAAGATCGGCATAGCGCTGCTCGGCGCGCTGGAGGTGGCGCACGCGATCGGCGTGCTGCACCGCGACGTCAAGCCGGCCAACGTCCTGATCTGCGCCGACGGCCGCTGCGTGCTGACCGACTTCGGCGTGGCCCGGATGCCCACCGACGTGCAGCTCACCACCCCCGGGATGGTGCTCGGCTCGCCGCACTTCATCTCCCCGGAGCGGGCGATGGGCCAGGAGTTCGGCCCGCCGAGCGACCTGTTCTCGCTGGGCGTCACGCTCTACACGGCGGTGGAGGGGCGGCCCCCGTTCGACAAGGGCGACCCGATCGAGACCATGCACGCGGTGGTCGAGGACCCGCCCGCCCCGCCGCAGCGCAGCGGGCCGCTGACCCGGGTGCTGATGGGCCTGCTGGAGAAGGACCCGGCCCGCCGCCTCGACGTGCACACCGCCCGGGCGATGCTGCGCGAGCTGCTCGCCGGCCCGCTGACCAGCAACGCCGCCGCGGTGAACTCGATGACCGACCCGTACTCGGTCGTGCCGGTGCAGCAGCGGCCGCTGCCCGCCCCGCCGGCCGCCCAGCCCGAGCAGCCGAAGCCGACCGGGCAGATCGGCGGCCGGGCGATGCTCAACCCCGGCGAGTCGCTCACCGACCGGCTGGCCGCGCTGCGCCGGGGCGAGCGCCCCGCGCAGGCCGCCCTCCCCGCCAGCCCCACCGCGATGGAGGACACCAGCGCCGACGCGCTGGCCGGGCCGCTGCACACCCCCACCGGCGCGATGCCGGCCCCGGTCACCCCCACGCCGGCCGGCCGCACCTACGGCGGCCCCGAGGCCACGCCGCAGGTCGCCGGCTCCGACGCCACCCAGCAGCTGCGCACCAACGCGGCCGGCCTGGTCGGGTTCGGCGGGCAGCCGGACGCCACCCAGCGGATGGGGACCGGCGCGCCCGCCTTCGGGCAGCCGGACGCCACCCAGCGGGTGGGCGTGGGCGCCCCCGTCTTCGGCGGCCCGCCGGAGGCCACGCAGCACCTCGGCGGCACGTACGGCGGGGGCCAGTGGTCGGTGCCGGGCACCGGGCAGCCCTGGGCGACCCCCGCCACCGCGCCGGCCGCGGGCGGTCCCGGCGGCGGGCTCGGCGGCCGGGTGGGCGCGATCGGCAACCAGGTCGTCGGCACCGTCAAGGGCTGGCCCCGCAAGGTGCAGCTCGCCGCCGCCGGCGGCCTGGCCGTGGTGCTGCTGATCGGGGCGGTCGTCCTGTTCACCGGCGGCGACGACGCGCCGACCGTCCCGCAGGCCGCCCCGACCACGGCGGCCCCGGCCGGCGCGCCCGAGATGAAGGAGCACTCCGGCAAGGGCGTGCGGGTCATGGTGCCGCAGGGCTGGGAGCGCAAGAGCGCCGGCAACTGGGTCGACTACGTCGACCCGGAGGACGAGGGCCGCAAGGTGCGGATCCTCGTGGAGGACTTCCGCACCACCTCGATCCGCTGGGCCGAGGTCGCCGAGGACGGTCTGAAGAACCGCTCCAAGTCCTGCGCGAAGCCGTACGCCCAGCTCGCCATGAACGAGATGGAGTGGGTCGGCAAGCAGGCGGCCGAGTTCGAGTACACCTGCGGCGAGGGCGAGGCCAAGCGGCACGGCGTCTGGCGCGGCGTGGTCCACGACGGCAAGTCGTACTCGTTCTACCTCACCTCCACCGACGCCAAGTTCGCCGAGAGCAAGCCGATCTTCGACGAGATGGTGAAGACGTTCCAGCTCACCGACGCCGGCTGATCGCAGGGGAAGACAAGCGGTGATCCGCCGGCGTGCTATCAAGAGGCATGCCGGCGGAAACCACTGACATCGACGACATTCGCGAGCAAGCACGGCGCTGGCTCGACGACGACCCCGACCCGGCCAGCCGGGACGAGCTGCGGGCGGTGCTCGACCGCCTGCCGGCGAGCGCCCCGGAGCTGGCCGACCGGTTCGCCGGCCCGTTGACCTTCGGCACCGCCGGGCTACGCGGCCCGCTGCGCGCCGGTCCGAACGGGATGAACCTCGCGGTGGTCACCCAGGCCGCCGCCGGGCTGGTCGCCTGGCTCGCGGCCCAGGGCGGCACCGGCCCGCTGGTGATCGGGTACGACGCCCGGCACGGCTCCCGGCAGTTCGCCGAGCGGACGGCCCAGGTCGCCACCGGCGCGGGGCGCCCGGCGCTGCTGCTCCCCCGCCCGCTGCCCACCCCGGTGCTCGCGTACGCGGTGCGGCACCTCGGGGCGGTCGCCGGGGTGATGGTGACCGCCAGCCACAACCCGCCGCAGGACAACGGCTACAAGGTCTACCTCGGCGCGGAGCTGGGCGGGGCGCTCGGGGCGGGCGCGCAGATCGTGCCGCCGGCCGACGCCGGCATCGAGGCCGCGATCCGGTCGGTCGGCCCGCTGGCCGAGGTGCCGCTCGGCCCGGCCGGGCAGGTGCTCGGCGACGACCTGGTGGCCTCCTACGTGGAGCGGGCCACTGCGGTGATCGACCCGGACGGGCCGCGCGAGCTGGCCGTGGCGTACACGCCGCTGCACGGGGTGGGGGCGGCGGTGCTCACCGCGGCCTTCGCCCGGGCCGGCTTCCCGGTGCCGGGGGTGGTGCCCGAGCAGGCGGAGCCGGACCCGGCGTTCCCGACCGTCTCCTTCCCCAACCCCGAGGAGCCGGGGGCGGTGGACCGGCTGGTCGCCCTCGCCGAGTCGACCGGCGCGGACATCGCCATCGCCAACGACCCGGACGCGGACCGCTGCGCGGTGGTCGTCCGGGACACCGGCCCGGCGGCGAGCGCCCGCGGCGAGGTCGCCGGTCCCACGGAGCCGGCCGCCGACCGGCCCGGCTGGCGGATGCTGCGCGGTGACGAGGTGGGCGTGCTGCTGGCCGACCACCTGATGCGGCGCGGCGTCACCGGCCTGTACGCCACCACGATCGTGTCGTCGTCCCTGCTGCGGGCCATGTGCGCCGCCCGGGGCCTGCCCTACGACGAGACGCTGACCGGGTTCAAGTGGATCGTGCGGGCCGGCGGCGGGGCCGAACCGCTGGTCTACGGCTACGAGGAGGCGCTCGGCTACTGCGTCGCCCCGGAGCACGTCCGCGACAAGGACGGCATCACCGCCGCGCTGACGGTGGCCGAGCTGGCCGCCGGGCTGAAGACGCAGGGACGCACCCTGACCGACCGGCTGGACGAGCTGGCCGCCGAGTTCGGCGTGCACCACACCGACCAGCTCTCGGTGCGGGTGGACGACCTGCGGGTGATCGCCGACGCCATGGCCCGGATCCGCGCCGCGACGCCGACCGCGCTGCTCGGCCACCCGGTCACGGAGGCGCAGGACCTGCTCCCCGAGGCGGACGTGGTGATCCTGCGCACCGGGGCCGCGCGGGTGGTGATCCGGCCGTCCGGCACCGAGCCGAAGCTGAAGGCGTACCTGGAGGTGGTGGAGCCGGTGGCGGACGGCGACGTCGCCGCGGCCCGCGCCCGGGCCGCGGAGGCCGTCGCGGCCCTCCGCGCGGAGATCGCGGCCGCTCTCGGTCTCTGATCGGGCTTCCGGGCACCCGCCCCTGCGCCCTTTGCTCTGCTTCACCGACGCGACGGAAACGCACCACCCGTGTTGCGTGGGTTGAAGCAGAGCGAAGGGGCCGGGGGTGGTGTCGGATCGGGGCGTGCGCGTGGCGTCAGCGGCGCGGGCAGCGCCGCTGGCGTGCGCGTCGTGTCAGCGGCGCGGGCCGAGGGCGGCGTCCACCGCGCTGCCCAGGGCGGCCACGACCAGGCCCACCGAGGGGCGGACGACCGAGTCGTCGAGGCTGACGTTGCCGGAGAAGCCGGCTCCGCCGGCGATCTCCTCCAGGCGGCGGCGGGCCTCCCCTGCCGCGTCGCCGGTCAGGCCCAGGGCCGGCTCCATCCGCAGCACCGCGACCAGGGTGGCCAGGGCGGCGGTCCGCTCGTCGGGGAGCTGCCCGTCGGCCAGCGCCTCGGCGAGCCGGCGCCGGGTGTCCGCCTCGACGGCGGGATCCACCGTCGGGTAGCGGTGCACGTGGATGAAGCCCAGCTCGGTCTCGTCGACGTCCCGCACCACGCCCTGGGTGCACAGGGCGTCGAGGATCTTGTCGCGCAGGCCGTGCCGCAGCCGCTGCACCCAGGACGACGGGCTGTGCGGGGTGTCGGCGGCGATGCGGGCGAGGACCCCGTCGACGAGCGGCTCGCCGGTGGGCGTCGGGTCGGCCACCGTCAGGGCCCCCTCGGAGTAGACGATCCGCCCGGCCAGGGCCAGTTCGATCAGTACCGCGGCGGCCATTCCCAGGTCGAGGCTGATCCGCGGCATGGTCGCCTTGCCGGTCTCGTCGTCGTACGCGAGGAGAAGCAGCTCTTCGGCGAGAGCAACACCAGTCATGGCCGGAGACGCTAGCGGGTGCGCGCATTCCGCGCACCCACTCGACGTCGATGGCGCGCCGCCGCGTCCGTGCGCCTCGCCGTCGCCGCAGGCCGGGGCGGTCGGGGCCACGCGCCCCGACCGCCCCGGCGGGGCGGACGGTCGGTCAGCTCACCGTGTCGGTGCGACGGGCGTCGAGCATGAGCAGGTAGTGCAGCACGCGGCGCATCGGGGCCGTCTCCAGGTATTCGTACGCGAGCAGTTCGCCGGTCGACGGGTGGAAGACCAGCAGCATCTGCGCCCGCTGCGGGGTCTGCCCCGACGGTGGGACGAGGTCGGCGGTGACGGCCACGCCCTGGCGGCCGGCCCGGTCGACGACCCGGCCGCGCCACACGAAGCCGGGCTTCTCCGCCAGGATGGTGAGGAGGTCGGCCCGGGTCCGCCGCGGCACCAGGTAGCTGCTGTAGAGGTGGTACGTGCGCATGGCCAGCTCGCCCGCCGGCTTCCCGGTCCCGAGCCAGCGCGCGAGTTCCGCCCGGTCGGCCGGCAACGGCCTGCCCTCCGGGGCGCGTGGGATCTCCTGGATCCCCTGCGGCGGCCTGGTGGCCGAGGGGTTGGCACTGCGCGGCTGTGGCCGTGTGGAGAAGTATTCCCGGGACGCCGCGTCGGGGAACTCGACGTCCAGGGGCTTGGCGTCCTGCCAGCGGCGGCCGTCGTCCGCCACCCATTCACGGCGTTCCTGCACGAAGCTCATCATGTGGCCCTCGGGCGACATCATCGCCGCGCCACCCCAGGACTTGGTGTGGTGGTACGAGTAGCGGCCGGCGGCGCCTTCGTGTGGTGCGTCCACGATGCGCGCGGCGAGCGCCCGCAGGTGCCGCCCGGCCGGTTCGGCGGCGGCGATCTCGTAGGACACCGGCTGAAGCACGGTCCCGGCGACCGGCTGCGCGGGTGCCGGGGTGACGGGCACGGGCCCGTCCCGCAGCACCTGCGCCACCCCGGCGGAGCCGAGCGCGGCAACCGCGGCGGCTGCGCCGACCAGCACGGTGCGCCGGGGCGCGGCCCGCCGTACCGGCCCGGCCGGAATGGCGGTCGCGTCCTCCGCGCGGAGGATCAGGTCGCGGGCGGTGAGGGGCGACGGCGGTACGACGGCGTCGCGCGCCGGGTCGGCCGGGCCCAGAAGATCCCGGATCTGCTGCTTGGTGTGCATGGTGCTCCTCTCAGACATGGGCGGACGCCGGCCGGGCGTCGCGGGCGGGGGTGGGGGCGGCCAGGGCGGAGCGCAGTCGGCGCCGGGCCCGGTAGAGCCGCACGGCGGCGGCGGACCGGGTACAGCCCAGTACGACGGCGGCATCGGCGACGCTCAGGTCCTCCCAGCCGACCAGCCGGAGGATCTCCTGGTCGGCTTCGGGCAGCGTGCGCAGCGCCCGGTGCAGGTCGAGCACCGGCGCGACGGCGTCGGGCTCGACGACTCGTGCCGGTACGTGGTCCGCCTCGGCGAGCGGGAGCAGGCTCGGACCGTCGCGCCGGGACCGCCACCGGTTCGCCACCACGTGACGCGCGACTGCGTAGAGCCACGGAAGAGCGCGTTCGGGCACCTCGCCGCGCCGCCGCCAGACGACGACGAACACGTCCTGGGCGAGTTCGGCCGCCGCGTCGGCATCGGGAAGCCGGCGCAGGCCATACCTGACGATGTCCGGGTAGTGCGCGGCGTAGAGGCCGGTGAACCAGCCCTCGCCCCGCTCACCCACGGGTTTCACTATCGATCTCCCGACCGCAGTTCCTGACAGGGACACCAGGTATGTGTCGCGGGCGGGGCGGATCGTTACCGGCAGCCGGGGCGGAAAGGTCACCGGCCGGGGCGGGACGGCCTGTCGGCCGGGGTGGAGGGTCACCGACCGGGTGGGACGGCCTGTCGGCCGGGGCACCCGCCCCGGCGGCGCCGGGGCGGGTGGTGTGGCGTGGCGTGAGGGCTCCGCCTAGAAGCGGGGCATGCCGCCGAACTGGCGGTCGCCGGCGTCGCCGAGGCCCGGCACGATGAACATCCGGTCGTTGAGGCCCTCGTCGATCGAGGCGGTGACCAGGCGCAGCGGCAGGCCGGAGCGCTCCAGCCGCTCGATGCCGACGGGCGCGGCGAGCACGCAGAGCACGGTGATGTCGGTGCAGCCCCGGTCGGCCAGCAGCCGGCAGCAGTGCTCCAGCGAGCCGCCGGTGGCGAGCATCGGGTCGAGCACCAGCACCGGCAGGCCGCTCAGGTCCCGGGGCAGCGACTCCATGTAGGCGCGCGGCTCGTACGTCTCCTCGTCGCGGGCCAGGCCGACGAAGCCCATCGACGACTCCGGCAGCAGGCCGAGCGCGGCGTCGGCCATCCCCAGGCCGGCCCGCAGCACCGGCACCAGCAGCGGCGGGTTCGCCAGCCGGGTGCCCTCGGTGCCGGTGACGGGGGTCTGCACCGGGTACTTCTCGATCGGGAACGAGCGCGCGGCCTCGTACACCAGCATGGTGGTGAGTTCGTGCAGCGCCGCCCGGAACGAGGAGGAGTCGGTGCGCGCGTCCCGCATGGCGGTCAGCCGCGACTGGGCGAGCGGATGGTCAATGACGTGTACGTCCACGATCGCTCAACCTACCGGTCCGCCCGCGCCCGCACTGCGAGTGCGGGCGGAGCAGCGACGTCGCTCACCACCCGGATCGACCGACGGCACCGTGACCAAGATCACGCATCGGTCGGATGCGTAGACTTCGAGGTATGACGGCGACAGCGACGTCGGCCCGGTCGGAACTCTCCGAGCTGGGACGATCCGAGACCGCTCTGCGGACCTTCCTGCACGGCCTGCCCGGCGTGGACCAGGTCGGCGCGGAGCAGCGGGCGGCACAGCTCGGCACCCGCTCCATCAAGACCACCGCCAAGGCACAGGCCATCGACCTGGCGATCCGGATGGTCGACCTGACCACCCTGGAGGGGGCCGACACCCCCGGCAAGGTGCGGGCGCTGGCCGCCAAGGCGCTGCGCCCCGACCCGGCCGACCCGTCCTGCCCGCACGTCGGGGCGGTCTGCGTCTACCCCTCGATGGTCCCGCACGTCGCCGAGGTGCTGCGCGACTCGGGCGTGCACCTGGCCAGCGTGGCGACCGCGTTCCCGTCGGGTCAGGCGCCGCTGGAGGTCAAGCTCGCCGACACCCGGGCCGCCGTCGCGGCCGGCGCCGACGAGATCGACATGGTGATCAACCGGGGCGCGTTCCTGGCCGGCCGCTACAAGGAGGTCTACGACGAGATCGTGGCCACCAAGGAAGCCTGCGGGGACGCCCACCTCAAGGTGATCCTGGAGACCGGCGAGCTGGCCACGTACGACAACGTGCGCCGCGCCTCCTGGCTGGCGATGCTGGCCGGCGGCGACTTCATCAAGACCTCCACCGGCAAGGTCCCGGTGGCCGCCACCCCGCCGGTGACCCTGGTGATGCTGGAGGCGGTCCGCGACTTCCGCGCCGCCACCGGCCGGCAGGTCGGCGTGAAGCCGGCCGGCGGCATCAAGACCACCAAGGACGCGATCAAGTACCTGGTGATGGTCAACGAGACCGTCGGCGCGGACTGGCTGGACCCGGACTGGTTCCGGTTCGGCGCCTCCAGCCTGCTCAACGACCTGCTCATGCAGCGCACCAAGCTGACGACCGGCACCTACTCCGGTCCCGACTACTTCACCCTGGACTGAGAGCCGATGTTCGAATACGCACCCGCCCCCGAGTCCCGCTCGGTGGTGGACATCAAGCCCTCGTACGGGCTCTTCGTCGACGGGAAGTTCGTCGACCCGACCGACGGCGGCAGCTTCAAGTCGATCAACCCGGCCTCCGAGGAGGTGCTCGCCGAGGTCGCCGAGGCCGGCGCGCAGGACGTGGACCGCGCCGTCCGCGCCGCCCGGCAGTCGTACGAGAAGGTCTGGGGTCCGATGCCGGGCCGGGACCGGGCCAAGTACCTGTTCCGGATCGCCCGGATCATCCAGGAGCGCTCCCGCGAGCTGGCCGTGCTGGAGTCGCTGGACAACGGCAAGCCGATCAAGGAGTCCCGCGACGTCGACATCCCGCTCGTCGCGGCCCACTTCTTCTACTACGCCGGCTGGGCCGACAAGCTGGAGCACGCCGGCTTCGGGCCGAGCCCGCGCCCGCTGGGCGTGGCCGCGCAGGTCATCCCGTGGAACTTCCCGCTGCTGATGCTGGCCTGGAAGATCGCCCCGGCGCTCGCGGCCGGCAACACCGTGGTGCTGAAGCCGGCCGAGACCACCCCGCTGACCGCCCTGCTCTTCGCCGAGATCTGCCAGCAGGCCGACCTGCCCGCCGGCGTGGTCAACATCGTCACGGGCGCCGGCGACACCGGCCGCACGCTGGTCGAGCACCCGGGCGTGGACAAGGTCGCCTTCACCGGCTCGACCGAGGTGGGCCGGGCCATAGCCCGCGCGGTGGCCGGCACCCGCAAGAAGCTCACCCTGGAACTGGGCGGCAAGGCGGCCAACATCGTCTTCGACGACGCCCCGGTCGACCAGGCGGTCGAGGGCATCGTCAACGGCATCTTCTTCAACCAGGGCCACGTCTGCTGCGCCGGCTCCCGCCTGCTGGTGCAGGAGTCGGTCGCCGACCGGGTGCTGGAGTCGCTGAAGCGCCGGATGGCCCAGCTCCGGGTCGGCGACCCGCTGGACAAGAACACCGACATCGGCGCGATCAACTCCGCCGCCCAGCTCGCGCGGATCCGGGAGCTGTCCGAGGCCGGGTCCGCCGAGGGCGCCGAGCGCTGGTCGCCGCCGTGCGAGCTGCCGGAGCGCGGCTTCTGGTTCGCGCCGACGATCTTCACCGGGGTCACCCAGGCGCACCGGATCGCCCGCGAGGAGATCTTCGGCCCGGTGCTGTCCGTGCTGACGTTCCGCACCCCGGCCGAGGCCGTCGAGAAGGCCAACAACACGCCGTACGGGCTGTCGGCCGGGATCTGGACCGACAAGGGCTCCCGGATCCTGTGGATGGCCGACCGGCTGCGCGCCGGTGTGGTCTGGGCCAACACGTTCAACAAGTTCGACCCCACCTCGCCGTTCGGCGGCTACAAGGAGTCGGGCTACGGTCGCGAGGGCGGCCGGCACGGGCTGGAGGGCTACCTCAATGTCTGAGCGGGTCGCGGTACGCAAGACGTACAAGCTCTTCATCGGCGGGAAGTTCCCGCGCAGCGAGTCGGGACGGTCGTATCTCGTGCAGGACTCGAATGTCTCCCTGGCCTCCCGCAAGGACGCGCGGGACGCCGTCGTCGCCGCCCGCGCCGCCGTGAAGGGCTGGGCCGGGGCGACCGCGTACAACCGGGGTCAGATCCTCTACCGGGTGGCCGAGATGCTGGAGGGTCGGCGCGAGCAGTTCGTCGCCCTCGGCGTGCCCGGCGACGAGGTGGACGCGGCGGTCGACCGCTGGGTCTGGTACGCGGGCTGGTCCGACAAGCTGCCCCAGGTGTACGGCGGCGCCAACCCGGTCGCCGGGCCGTACTTCAACCTCTCCTCGCCGGAGCCCACCGGCGTGGTGGCGGTGGCCGCCCCGGAGCAGCCGGCGCTGCTGGGCCTGGTCAGCGTGATCGCCCCGGCGATCGTCACCGGCAACACCGTCGTGGTGGCGGCCTCGCCGGCGGCGCCGCTGGCCGCGGTGACCCTGGCCGAGGTGCTGGCCACCTCCGACCTGCCGGGCGGGGTGGTCAACATCCTGACCGGCCGCCTGTCGGAGACCGTGCCGACGCTGGCGAGCCACATGGACGTCAACGCGATCGACCTGACCGGGGTGACCGACGCCGAACTGGCGGCGGAGCTGGAGGTCAGGGCGGCGGAGAACCTGAAGCGGGTGCTCCGGCCGGCCCCGGCCGACCACGACTGGTTCGCCGACCCGGGGATCACGCGGATGACCAGCCTCCTGGAGACGAAGACGGTCTGGCACCCCAAGGGGGTGTGAGGTCGCGGTCGGCCCGCGTGGGGTTTCGGGGGGAGCCCACCCGCTCCGGGCGGTCAGGCTTGATCCCTCCGCGCGGGCTCCCCCCGAAACCCTCTTCGGCCAGGTCCGCGGGAGGGGGTCGGGCTCAGGTGTACTGCCCGGGGAGGGGCGGCTCGGGTGTGCTGGCCTGAGACGGGTCTACTACCAGGGGTAGGATTGCGGCGTGACTCGGCTTGGTGATCTCGAACGTGCGGTGATGGACGTGCTGTGGGACTCGGTCCCCGTCACGTCGGACGGGATCACCGTGCGCGAGGTGGCCGACGCGCTGGACGGCCGCGAGCTGGCGTACACCACGGTGATGACCGTGCTGGACCGGCTGGCCGGCAAGGGCATGGTGCAGCGCGAGCGGGAGGGGCGGGCCTGGCGCTACCGGGCCGCCGCCAGCCGCGAGGCGCACATCGCCCAGCTCATGCTCGACGCCCTGGACCTCGGCGGCAGCCGGGACGCCGCGCTGGTGCGCTTCGCCCACTCGGTGACCGGCACCGAGGCCGAGGTGCTGCGCGCCGCGCTGGCCGCCGAGGCCGCCGGCGGCATGCCGGCTGCTCCGGGTGAGCTGACCGACCGGGTCGAGGCGCCGACCGACCGGGTCGTCCGCCCGCCCGTCGCCGACGAGGTCGCGGACCGGTAGGGCGACGGCCGTGGCGTACGCTCTGCACTTCGCCGCGTCGATGCTGGCCTGCCTGCTGACCGCGCAGGTGCTGGCCCGCTCCACCTGGCCGTGGCGCAGCCCCCGGGTCGCGATCATCTGCTGGCAGGCGATCGGGCTGGCGCTCGGCCTCTCCGAGGTGGGCCTGCCGATCGCGGTGGGTCTGGCTCCGTACGACCGGCCGACCGGGAGCGCGCTGCTGGCCCTGGGCGGCGATCTGGTGCACGGCACCCTGCCGCCCGGGCTCGGGGCCGTCCAGCTGAGCCTGGTCGCCTTCGGCTTCGGCATCGGCGCCGTGCTGCTGACCGCGACCGTACGCACCCTGCTCCACACGGTGCGCGCCCAGCGCCGGCACCGGGACCTGCTCGCCCTGGTGGCCCGGAACGATCCGGCGGCGCCCGGCGCGCTCGTGCTCGACCACCCGAGCGCGGCGGCGTACTGCCTGCCGGGGGTGAAACCGCAGGTGGTGGTCAGCGCCGGGGCGCTCAGCCTGCTGGACCGCGCCGAGCTGGCGGCGGTGCTCAGCCACGAGCGGGCCCACGCCCAGGAACGGCACGATCTGGTGCTGCTCCCGTTCACCGCGCTCTGCCGGGCGCTGCCCTGGTTCGGCTGGGTGCGCGGGATCCACGAGCGGGTCGCGCTGCTGGTCGAGATGCGCGCCGACGACAAGGCCCGGGAGGCGCACCCCGAGGCGCTGGGCCGCGCGCTGCGCCGGTTCGCCGCAGCCGGAAGTCGGATCACTCCGGCCGGCGCCCTCGGTCTCGGCGACCGTGACCTGGACGTCCGGGTGCAGCGCCTGCTGGTCGCCGACCGGCCGCCCCGGGTGCTCGGCGCCGTCGCCCTGTCGGTGGCCACCACGCTGGCCGTCCTGCCGATCTCGCTCTTCCTCAGCTGACCCGGCGCGTCCGACGCGCCCCTCAACTACTACGCATTGTCGCACTCTTCTCTACGACAATGCGTAGTAGTCATGCGTAGGCAACCTACGTGTAGGCTCACTACGACAAGTGAGCCGACAGTACGGAGAGCCGGCCATGGACACGCTGCTCCTCGCCCGCCTGCAGTTCGCCACCACCACCTCGATCCACTTCCTGTTCGTGGTGGTCACCCTCGGCCTGGTCACCCTGCTCGTGGGGTTGCAGACCACCGCCGTGCTGACCGGCAAGCCGGTCTACGAACGGCTGACCCGCTTCTGGGGCCAGCTCTACGTGATCAACTACGTGCTCGGCATCGCCACCGGCATCGTGATGGAGTTCCAGTTCGGGCTGAACTGGAGCGGCCTGTCGCGCTACGTCGGCAACGTCTTCGGGGCGCCGCTGGCCATCGAGACGCTGGTCGCGTTCTTCCTGGAGTCGACGTTCCTCGGCATGTGGATCTTCGGCTGGCACCGGCTGCGCAAGGGCGTCCACCTCGCCCTGCTCTGGGGCGTCGCGCTCACCGCGTACGCCTCGGCGTTCTGGATCATGGTGGCCAACTCCTGGCTCCAGAACCCGGTCGGCTACGAGGTGCGCGACGGCGTCGCCCACCTCACCGACTTCACCGCGCTGCTGACCAACCCCAGCCTCGGCATGGCCTTCGCCCACGTGGTCTCCGCCGCGCTGCTGGTCGGCGGGATGCTGATGGCCGCGGTCAGCGCCTGGCACCTGATCCGGCGCACCCCGGACTACGTGCTGTTCCGCACCTCGCTGCGGATCGGCCTGGTCACCGCGGCGCTGTCGATCAGCATGGTGCAGAGCTTCGGCTTCGCCCAGTTCGGCCCGGTCGGGCAGGTGCAGCCCACGAAGTTCGGCGGGGGCCCCGCGGCGGACGCGCTGGTCGCCGACTGGACCGCGCGGTTCGGCCCCGGCGACTACAGCCCGCCCGTGCTGGCCAGCGTCGGCCTCGGCTTCATGATCCTGATCGGCTTCGGTCTCGGCCTGCTCTGGTTGCTGCTCCCCCTGCTCTGGCGGGACTGGGCCGTGCGGCTGCGCTTCCCGCTCTGGATCATCCTGCTCGCCCTGCCGCTGCCGTTCGTCGCGGTAATCCTCGGCTGGATCTCCCGCGAGGTCGGCCGCCAGCCCTGGGTCGCGTACGGGCTGCTGCCGGTGGACCGGGCGGTGTCGCCGGTCGACCCGTGGCTGATGCTCGCCTCGCTGATCGGATTCAGCCTGCTGCTCGGCGCCCTCGCCGTCACCAACTGGGTCCTGCTGGCCCGGCACGCCGCCCGGGGCGCGCACGACCCCGCCCTGGGCCGCCCGCCGCAGCAGCCGCCGGCCGACCCCCGCCCCGAGCCCGCCTTCGCCTGAGGAGACGACGTGGAACTCGCCTGGTACGCCCTGCTCGGCCTCTTCTTCGCCACCTACCTGGTGCTCGGCGGCTACGACTACGGCGTCGGCCTGCTGCTCGCCCGGGGCGCCGACCCGGCCCGCCGCCGCGCCGCCCTGAACGCCGTCGGCCCGTTCTTCCTCGGCAACGAGGTCTGGCTGGTGGCCGCCGTCGGCATCCTGTTCGGCGCCTTCCCCGTGCTGGAGGGGGAACTGCTCTCCGGCTTCTACCCGGCCGTGGTCGGCGCGCTGGCCGGGGTGATCCTCGTTACCGTCGGCGTGCAACTGCGCAGCCGCCCGGCCGGCCCACGGGCCCGCGCCGGCTGGGACCGGATCGTGGTCGTCGGCAGCCTGCTCGCCGCGCTCGGCTGGGGCGCCCTGCTGGCCGGGCTGCTCCAGGGCGTGCCGCTGCACGCCGACGGGCACGTCGCCGGCGTGACCCACCTGTTCACCCCGTTCGTGGCCGCCACCGGCCTCGCCGTCGTCGCACTGGTCGCCCTGCACGGTGCGACCTTCCTCACCCTCCGGCTGCCGGCCGCCGAGGCCGCGCCGGTCGGGCGGCTGGCCCGCCGGCTCGTCCCGGTGGCGCTCGTCGCCGTCGGCGCGGCCACCGCGCTCGGCCTGCTCTCCGCCGACGTACGCGCCGCCGCGCGGCAGCCCGCGGTGGGCGTACTGCTGCCGTTGCTGCTGGTGGCGGCGGTGCTGGCGGCCCGGGTGGCGCTCGGCCGGCGGCGGCCCGGGCTCGCCTTCGCCGCCACCGGGGCGGCCCTGGCGCTGCCGGTGGCGCTGGTCGGCGCGACCCTCTGGCCCTACGCGCTGGTCTCCACGGTCGACCCCGGCGCGTCCCTGACGGTGGCCGATGCGGCGGCGAGCGCGCCCACGCTGCGGCTGCTGGGCTGGCTGACGGTGCCGCTCCTGCCGGCCCTACTAGGCTTTCAGGCGATGTGCTGGTGGGTTTTCCGGGGACGGACCGACGGCAGGGCACCGGTGTACTGGTGAACCGCCGCCCGTTCGACCCGCGTCTGCTGCGCCGGGTCCCCGCGGCCCGGCGCGACCTCGCCGTGCTCGCGCTGCTCGGCGTGCTGGCCGCGGGGCTGGTCGTAGCGCAGGCCACCGCGCTGGCCGCCCTGCTGGCGACCGGGTTCGACGGGCGGCTGGACCGGCCCGCCCTGGCCGGCTTCGTCGCCGCGGTGGCCGCCCGCTCGCTGCTGGTCTGGGCGCAGGGCACGGTGTCGGCGCGGGTCGCGGCGACGGTCAAGGCAGCGCTGCGCGAGGAGCTGCTGGGGGCGGTCGGGCGGCAGGGCCCCGGCTGGGTCGCCGGCCAGCGCGCCGGGCAGCTCGCCACGCTGGCCGGGCGCGGGCTGGACGCGCTGGACGCCTACTTCACCGGCTACCTGCCGCAGCTCGTGCTGAGCGTCACCGTGCCGGTCGCCGTGCTGGTGCGGGTCTTCGTCGCCGACTGGAGCTCGGCGCTGATCATCGCGGCCACCCTGCCACTGATCCCGATCTTCGGCGCGCTGCTCGGCTGGCAGGCGCAGGCCGCCACCGAGCGGCAGTGGCGGCGGCTCTCCCTGCTCGGCGGGCACTTCCTCGACATGGTCGCCGGGCTGCCCACGCTGCGCGCGTTCGGCCGGGCCCGGGCGCAGACCGACGCCGTCCGCCGGATGGCCGACGGGCACCGGGTGGCGACCATGAAGACGCTGCGGATCGCGTTCCTCTCCGCCCTGGTGCTGGAACTGGTCGCCACCCTCTCGGTGGCGCTGGTCGCCGTGCCGGTGGGCGTACGCCTGCTCGGCGGCGGCCTGACCCTGCAGACCGCGCTGCTGGTGCTGCTGCTCACGCCGGAGGCGTACCTGCCGCTGCGGGCGGCCGGCAGCCGGTTCCACGCCAGCATGGAGGGCCTGACCGCGCTGGACGAGGCACTCACCCTCTCGGCCGCCGCCCCCTCGCCGGTCGCACCCGGCGGGGGCGCGGCGACGCCGGACGGCCGGGGCGAGATCCGGTTCGAGTCGGTGACCGTCGCGTACGAGCGGACCACCGCGCTGCGCGACGTCACGCTGACCATCCGGCCGGGCGAACGCGTCGCGGTCGTCGGCCCGAGCGGCGCCGGCAAGAGCACGCTGCTCGGCCTGTTGCTCGGCTTCGTGGCCCCGACCGCCGGCCGGGTCACCGTCGGCGGCGTGGACCTGGCCGGCACGGACCTGGACGCCTGGCGCCGCCAGGTCGCCTGGGTGCCGCAGCGGGCCCACCTCTTCGCCGCCTCGCTGGCCGACAACATCCGGCTCGGCGCCCCCGACACCCCGGACGCGGCCCTCGCCACCGCCGTGCGCGACGCCGCCCTGGACGACGTGGTCGCCGGGCTGCCCGACGGGCTCGCCACCGTGCTCGGCGAGCGCGGACACGGCCTGTCCAGCGGGCAGCGGCAGCGGGTCGCGCTGGCCCGCGCGTTCCTGCGGGACGCCCCGGTGGTGCTGCTCGACGAGCCGACCGCCCGGCTGGACACCGCGAGCGAGGCCGTCGTCCTCGACGCCACCCGTCGGCTGGTGGCCGGGCGGACGGCCCTGCTGGTGGCGCACCGGCCGGCGCTGCTCGCCGACGCGGACCGGATCCTGCGGATCGAGGACGGCCGGGTCACGGAGCTGACCCCGGCGGCGGCCGGGGAGGCGACCCGATGACCGACGAGCCGATGCCGCCCGGCGACTCCGCCGAGACCCGCGCCCGCTCCCCCGAGCGGACCGTGCTGCGACTGGCCCGGCCGTACCTGAACCGGCTGCTCGGCGCGGGGCTGCTCGCCGCCGCCACCGAATTCGCCGGCCTCGCCCTGATGGCCACCGCGACCTGGCTCCTGATGAGCGCCGCCGGCCGGCCCCCACTGGACCGCCTCACCGTGGCGATCGTCGCGGTCCGGGCGCTGGCGGTCGGCCGGGGGGTGCTCCGCTACACCGAGCGGCTCGCCGGGCACGACGCCGCGCTACGGCTGATCACCGACGTCCGCGCCCGGGTGTTCGCCAGCCTCGCCGCCCGGCCGACGCTCCGGCAGCGCTCGGGCGACGCCCTGAGCCGGCTCGTCTCGGACGTGGAGGCGGTTCAGGACCTGCTGCTGCGGGTGCTGGTGCCGGCCTCGGCGGCGGCCCTGGTCAGCCTGGTCGCGGTCGGCGGGGCGGCGCTCGTCTCGCCGGCCGCCGCCGGGGCGCTCGCCGTCGGGCTGCTGGTCGCCGGGGTCGCGCTGCCCGCCCTGGCCACCGCGCTGACCCGGCGCGCCGGCGCCGAACTGGCGCCGCTGCGCGGCGCGCTCGCCACCGACGCGGTCGACCTCACCCACGGCGCCGCCGACCTGGCCGCGTTCGGCGCCACCGGGCACGCGCTGGACGCGGCCGGGGAACGCGCGCGGCGCCTGGCCCGGCTGGAGCGGCGGCTCGCCGCCACCGGGTTCGCCGTCGACGCGGCCGGGGTGCTGGTGGCCGGGCTGACCGCCGGCGCGGTGGTGCTCGCCGCCTTGGCCGCGGACGTGGACGGGGTGCTGGTCGGCGTACTGGCGGTCGGCACGCTCGCCGCCGTCGAGATCGCGCTGGCGCTGGTCGGGGCCGCCCGGCAGTGGACCCAGCTCCGCACCGGCCTGACCCGGGTGGCCGCCCTGCTGGAGCAGGCGGACGAGGCGCCCACGTCCGACGGGGCGCCGGTCGGCCCCGGGCCGTACGACGTGCGGTTCGAGGAGCTGACCGTGCGCTACCGGGAGGGCGCCGCGCCCGCCCTGGACGGGCTCGACCTGGAGCTGCCGCCCGGCCGCCGGGTGGCCGTGGTCGGGCCGAGCGGCGCCGGCAAGAGCACCCTCGCCGCCGTCCTCACCGGCTCCGTACGCCCCGAGCGCGGGCGGGTCACCCTGGACGGGCGGGACCTGTCGACGTACCGGGCCGGGGAGCTGCCCCGCGCGGTCGGCGGGCTGCTCGCCGAGGCGTACGTCTTCCACGCCACCGTGCGGGACAACCTGCTGCTCGGGCGGCCCGGCGCCGACGAGGACGAACTGGCGGCGGCGACGGCGGCGGCCGGGCTGCTGGACTGGGTCCGCGCGCAGCCGGACGGCTGGGACACCGTGGTCGGCGAGGAGGGCGGTCAGCTCTCCGGCGGCCAACGGCAGCGGCTCGCGCTGGCCCGGGCGCTGCTCGCCGCGCCGGGCGTGCTGGTGCTCGACGAGCCGACCGAGGGGCTCGACCCCGCCGCCGCCGACGCGGTGCTCGCCTCCGCGCTGGCGGCCACCCCGGCCGGGCACTCCGTGCTGCTGATCAGCCACCGGCTCAGCGGGCTGGCCGACCTCGACGAGATCGTGGTGCTGGACGCCGGCCGGGTGGCCCAGCGCGGCCGGCACGCGGATCTCGTCGCGGCCCCCGGCTGGTACCGGGACCAGTGGCTGCTCCAGGAGGCCGCCGAACGCGGGTACCTGGCGCTGCGCCCCTGAGCCCGGCCCGCTCCTCCCCCGCTCCCACCTCCGGGTCGGGCCAGGGTTGCCCCGGACGCCGCCCGGCGGCCATCCGTGGCAGGGTGGTGCCATGCGGTGCGACGACGCGACCATGGTGGAGGAGCGGCTGCGGGAGCTGGACGCGCGCCTGCGCGGGCCGCGCCGGCTGAAGTCCGGCCTGCTGACCGAGGCGCGGCACGGCCTGCTGGACGCCGTCGACGCGTACCGGGAGGACGGGCTGCCGGCGGCGGAGGCCCAGCGCCGGGCGGTGGCCGAGTTCGGCTCCGCGGCGCTGCTCGCCCCGGCCTACCAGGCGGAGCTGGCGGTGGGCGCGCTGCGCGGGCTGTCGCTGCGGGTGCTCGGGCTGGCCGCGCTCGCGTTCGTCGCCGGCGACCTCACCTGGCGGGGGGCGAGCTGGAGCGACGGGCCCCGCCCGCCGGCCGGCTACCAGTTGCTGTCGGCCTCGGTGAACTGGATCTGGGCCGCCGCGTTCGTGCTGGCGGCGGTCGGGCTGCTGCTGGCCGGGGCCGGCCGGTGGGCGCTGCGCGGCAACGGCGCGATCGGCCGGGCGGTGGGCGCGGCGCTGACCGGGGTCCTCGCCCTCGGCGTGCTGGCCGGCGCGGCCCTCTTCGCGTGGTCGATCGGGCTGTGGGAGGGCGCGCTCACCTGGCCGCCGATGCTCGTCGGGGCCGTGGCGGCCGCCGCCGGCTACGTGTGGCTCGGCCGGGCCGCCCGCACCTGGCTGCTCGCCGCCCGCTGACCCCGCGGGCCGGCCGCCCCGCAGAGGTGCCCACGATCGCGGTGCCGGCCGTCGGCGGGCCGGGCGGGGCGTCGTCAGGCGGGCGCGGTGGGTGGGGCGTCGGTGTCGAGGAACCGGCCGACGGTGCTGCTGAACTCGCGCCACCCGGACCGCTCCCCGGCCAGCGCCCGCCGCCCCGCGTCGGTGAGCTGGTAGGTCCGCCGCTCGCGCCCGTTGACGGTGCTCCAGGTGCTGGCCACGTGGCCGGCCCGCTCCAGACGGCGCAGCGCCGGGTAGATGGTGCCGGTGGGCAGGTCGAGCTGGCCGTCGCTGCGGTTCCGCAGCGCCTCGATGATCGCGTAGCCGTGCATCGAGCCCTGCTCCAGCACGGCGAGCAGCAGCGCGTCGAGGTGTCCGTGCAGCGCCTGGGCCTTCATGCGTAGAGAGGCTACTTGTTGGCGGGCCGCTCCGCCACCGGGGTGCGGCCACGGTCACCCGGAGTCGCCCACTAGGGTATGTGCCCAGAGTCACTCGTCGGCGGCGCACGCCGGCGGGTGGGCAACCCGAAGCACACGGAGGTCAGCGTGGCCCGCCAGTCGCCCCAACGGCCCGACGCCGACGAGCCCGAGCTCGACGACGTGGACGACACGGCCGAGTCCGACACCGCAACCGTCTCGGCCGAGGCCGCCCGCGCCCTCTGGGACGAGCTGCGGATCGACCCGGTGGAGATCGCGCTGCCCGCCGGCACCGGCTACACGCTCCGGGCGTACCGGCCGGCGCGGGAACTGACCCCCACCGATGTCGCCGAGCGCGACCAGGACGACCCGTTCCTGGCCCGCCGCCAGGTCGTCGAGGAGGACGAGGACGACGAGACGGTCGTCATCCTCGACGAGGAGGTCGCCCAGGAGTTCGCCGAGAGCGACGAGGAGGACGGCAAGGCCCGCCGCGACACGGCCGACGACGAGGACGCCGAGGCGGCCGCCGAGGCCGAGGACGAGGCGGGCGACGAGGAGGTCCCGGTCTTCCTCAGCCACCGCGGCAAGCTGCTGCTGTTCAAGACGCCCGAGTCGCTGGTCAGTTTCATCCGTTCCGGCGCGCCCAACGACCTGTCCCAACTGGACAGTTGGGGCGAGCTGTCCGAACGGGTGGAGCCGGCCGACATCGCGCCGCTGGACGAGGACATCTACGAGCTCGACCTGGTGGTGGAGAACCTCCGCGGCGGGCACGACACCTGGGACCCGACGCTGCTCATCGAGGCCGGCGAGGTGGCCCGTGACCTGGCGTACGCGCTGCGCCTGCCCGCGGTGCTGGACATGCTCTCCGCCGGTTCCAGCCTGGACGACCTGGACGAGGCGCTGCGCGCCACGGTCGACGGCGGCGTCGGTGGGTTCTTCGGCCGTCGGCGGCTGAAGAAAATCGGGGCACAAACCGCAAGTCTGGGTTGGCGCACCATTGTCGGCAAGATCTCTGCGGTCGTGGACTGGCGCGACTGACCCTTTACGGGGAGCATCAGTCTCTGGCAGAGAAAGCCTTGTGTCCCGGGAGGAGGACGACGCCGTGGCGCTCGTGCGCGTGTACTGCGGTCTGGCCTCGGCGGATCCGGCCGACCGACCGGCTTCGGCCGGATCGGCGCTGACGTCCGCTGTGGTCGACGACGCAGGCCGTCTGCTGCATGTCTGCGAGATCGGCGACGACCCGGCTGGCTACGCCCAGCTGGTCGCGCTGCTCGTGGAGCGGTCGGGCGGGCCGAGCGGTGCGGCGATCGCCGCCGACAGCGACGACCACACGGTCACCTCGCTGCTCAGCGCCGCGGGTCGCCCCCTGGCGATCGCCGACGACGACTCCGTCGACGACTTCGCCGAGCGGTTCGCCGACGACGACTCCCTGGAGGAGATGCAGTCGCCCCCGGCCGAGCGGCGCGCCGTCGGCCTGGCCCGCGCCCTGCAGGCCGGCGCGCTCTCCGCCGTCACCCTCCCGACCCCCCGGGACCTCGCCGGATACAAGCAGGTGCTCGCCGCGCACGCCGCGCTGGCCAGCGGGCGGCACTCCGCCGCCGTCGCGCTGCGCGAGGTGCTCCGCGAGCTCTACCCGGCCGCGTTACGCGCGTACCCGGACCCGGCCGAGCCGGTCTCGCTGGCCGTCCTGGACGCGCTGCCCGAGCCGGGCATGCTCAGCGGCCGCGAGGTTCCGGTCGCTGCCGACGCGATCGCGGCGCGGCTCGCGGCCGACGGGGTCGCGGGCGCCGAGGAGCTCACCGACGCTGTGACCGCCCTGCGGGTCGCCATCAGCGAGACGCCGCGGCGCGCCACGGTCAACCGCGTCCTCACCTCCGCCGTGGCGGAGACCGTGCGGCAGGCCGTCGCCTCCGTCCGGGCGTGCGACGCCGGCTGCGAGGCCCTGGTCGGCGCGCTCAACGCCCGCACGGGCACGCCCGCCGCGGCGGCCCCCGGACGTGGGGGGGGGGGGCGGGGGGGCGGGGGGGGGGGGGGGCGGCGCCCCCCCCCCCCCCCCCCCCCCGGGGCCCCGGGGCCCCCGGGG